>JBBPZJ010000164.1:0-20122 GCA_038199395.1 Chitinophagales bacterium | reverse complement strand
TCCATGACATTGCCATGGAACCCACATTGTTTTTGGTGATAGAGGAGTTTTGTGTTGCATGGTGATTGAGCAGCGTTTCATCTATTTTCTCCGGAACGGGTGTGGCTTGATCATTTTGTTTGGGCGCTGGATCGGATAATTCATTTTCAGAAGAAACCATAGGCTTTTTATTTCCATTTCCACAGCCGAACAGGCTAAGACAAATTAGCAGAAATGTTATAGAGTGCATCGTTCTGGTACTGACGCAGGTAAGTTTTAGGTGGTTCATTTTCATAATTTTTTCAAAGATTATAAAGACACCTGAGGTTGTAAAGAACAGGCTAACAGAATATTTCAAATTTCTCAAAAAAGCCGTGCCAGCATTAGTTTAACCCAATCTATATACCTGTAGCAAAACAGGAAAGTACAATGGCCCCTTCTCAAGAAGCATCAGCTATCCCATATCGGTGAAGGGGGATTACAAACTTTTTTCGAGCCGTTGTTGGGTGTGTCACGAATGAAGAGAATGGATAGTTCTTTTCAGTGTTGTATAGAAGATGGTAGCAGGTTTACCGCATACGTTGTACAGACGGAGTATGCAAACCTCCTGAAGGTGCTGTGTTCAAAAGGCATGGTGCTGAACGTTCAGGCAAAAGGTGTCTGTAAAGACATCAGGTACGTGTAGGGAAGCTGAACTAAAGTGAACCGGCGAAGACATGTCGAAACCGCTCCTTATTGTTAAAAGTATCGATTTCCGACAGTTGTTACGAAGACTGTAGCAGGTTATCTGTTTACCGGCTGCAGAACAATCAGCATTAAGGGGGCAGGAGCTTTACACAGGCTTTTATACGAAACGTGAGAGTCTTACCTGTTGATGTGCTAACAGCTTTGCAGAAAGCTTTTTTAGAAGCGACTATTTAATAAATATTCTACAGTTCAAACTGCAACTCAATCTTGCCAAAGGCAGGAGAAGCAACAGGAAGCGTCGGACGAAGCCATAGTAGTGATGAAGTTTCTGTAATGGAAATGGAGCGAAGGGTTCAGCTCATTCGTTTGCACTAAGAAAGACAACATGGAGAAATCTGTGGACGATCAGGTTTAGTTCAATGAAGTGTAAAATTCTTCTTACACTGAATGAGAAGAGCCGTGTGAGGTGAGAGTCTCAGGCACGGTTCTGTGAGGGGCATGGGCTGAAATGCCCTTGCCTGCTGGGGTCTCCTTCATAGCTTGTGTGGGCGAGGCTAAGGGATCCCGGCATTCTAGTACTAATTCTGATGGTAACTCTGTTAGCTCAACTCTCAAAGATGCTGTCAATAGCAAGGTGAAGGTAATATAGAAAAGGGATGCTTCGCTACTTCGAGATGTTCGGCGTTGACATAACACAATACAGCCTTATTTATACTGCCTCTCTGGTAGTGCAGCATACCGGGGTCCCTGCTAACACACAATGCTTATAGAGGAGACCCCCACTACGACATGATTCAAATTGCGTAGTGAAATTATTAAACAGCTTTTTTTGCCCTAAAACACAATATTTCATGTTGAATAAGGTTGTCATCTGCCTTAGCTTCAGCTTCTTTTCTTTTTGTTACTGCTGTAAGGGTGAAATTGTTCTGCTCTAAAACTATCCTCCATTCATCTTCATTGTATAAGTGAAAGCCATATTCTGCAGCAGGCAAATGGCTAAATGTTTCTTTTGACCGTATGGCAGCGAAAAAACTGCCATCTGGTTTAAGTACCCGGTGAACCTCTTTTAAATGCTTTTGAGGCTCATCCCAAAAATAGATTACGTTGATGCAAAACACCTTGTCAAAGCTATTGTCAGTAAAAGGAAGATTATCACTGCTTCCAAGTTGAAGGTTCAGTTTAGCCTGCTTTAAAGCTGACTGATTATTCCTACTTGCTATCGCCACCATATCCTTCGAAAAATCTATACCCCAAATTTTTAAGTTCGTTGCCTTTGCGAATAGCTTGTCAAAAAACTTGCCGTTACCAAATCCTATTTCTAAAACAGCATCGTTATCTGTAATATTCATACTTTCTATTGCGAAGTCATAAACTACTTCATTTACCTCATTCATTTTATTTGATACCTTCCCCGCAAACAATCCACTTGGTTTGCGTAATTGTTTTGTCATTATGCTAAACTTGAGCCGTTGGAAAAAGGAATATTTCATCTTCTTGATTTTAATAATGATGACTGGCGAAATGCTTGCCGCTAACGTTAAAGTGTTTATGGAGTTGTGGCAATTGCAAAACTGTTAAGTCGAATTAACCACAAAGCAAAATAGTGATTTAAAGCTGAATGCTTAATGTGCCGACACAATTTGATAAATAGATGGTTATAGGCATTTATTCTCAATCAGCACCCAATTGAAGTTTTCCTGTTCAATGGTTCGGATAAACCGTACCAGTTGCATCTTCAGTTTATCGGCTGTATTTAGTCTATGATTTCTGTTGGAATATTTTTTGTCACACCGTTAAAGTTAAGTTCATCGGGAGAAATTAAGCAACTTTTTATTAGGCTTGCCAAACTAGCAATTAGTCCATCTTCAAGTATTTCTGCCAGTTATGTTGTTCTTTGAATCCCAAAACTTCACGGATTTTGCGATTTGAAAACAATGCTTCATGTTCCTCCAATTCACGGGTAATTGGCACACCAGGAAAAAACTGTTCAGCCAATTCTTTACTTGGGATAATCGCACCGTTGTGATCATTTCCAGCATTGAAAATCTGATAACCAAGGTCATCTTTTTTCAAACACAAATCCACAATCTGTCCCAGGTCACGCGTATCAATATAGCAGAACGCATTCCTGCGACGCACTTCAGGGTTTTTGAAATAATGCGGAAACAGTTCAGCGTATTCGTGAGGCTCAATCACATTTCCGATACGAAGAACATAAATATCAAAGCCTGACCGTCGCTGGAAGCTGCGAGCCGTTTTCTCATTC
The DNA here is from genome assembly GCA_038199395.1 of Chitinophagales bacterium. Taxonomy (GTDB): domain Bacteria; phylum Bacteroidota; class Bacteroidia; order Chitinophagales; family Chitinophagaceae; genus Segetibacter. The sequence goes on along the minus strand of JBBPZJ010000164.1, from coordinate 17,190 downwards.
ACAACCTTTGATAATCCATAGCTATCCATGGGATCAACATCATAGTCCTCTTCCAAAGGCAGCGCTTTAGGGTTGGTTTTGCCGTCTGAAAAACAGATACCGTAGGTGGTCTCTGACGAAGCAATAATAATCTTTTTAATTCCAAGCTTAACAGCTGCTTCAATCACATTGTATGTGCCCATGGTGTTGACTCGGAAAGTTTCATTATCAGGTCTGATCAAGATCCTGGGCACAGCAGCAAAATGTACTACAGCATCAAATTGTGGTACGCCATTGCCTGCTTCTAACTCATCTAATCCGGCATATGAACTCATGGCATTAAACATCTGTCCGGAATCGGTAATATCAGCTATCAGATTATCTACCCCTGGGTAATCCAAAGGCACCAGATCTACATTCATCACTCTATGTCCCTGGTCGAGAAGGTAAGGTATCACGTGCTTTCCTGCTTTTCCCGATCCCCCCGTAAAAAATATTCGCTTTTTAGTCATGTATTTCCTGTTTAATAATAATTTTAATTTTCGCCAGCTATGAAGGTGTGCGCTGCACATGCTATGTCAGTTTCACCATTAGTGATTACAAATGTAGGAATAATGAAATCCTATGTTCAGTGACTGTTAATGATTAACTGATTTGAATTGTCTTGCTGGGTCTCCTTTCATAGATTGTCTGGGCGTGGCTAAGGAAGTCCGGCATTCCAGCACTAATTCTTATGGTAATTCTGTTAGCTCAACTCCCAAAAATGCATTAAAAATAGGTGAAGGTAATATAGAAAAGGGATGCTTCGCAAGTGTGAGATATTTGGGGTCGATAGAACACAATACAGCCCTATTTATACTGACTTTCTTAGTGCAACATGCCGGGGTTTCTGCTAACACACAAGGCTTATAGAGGAGACCCCACTACGACATGAAATATTGCTGATCCAAATTTTTATAACAAAGCCGGACTGCCTGCATCTCCCTTTAGAACTGATGACTGGAAGTCGTAGGGAAAAGGCAACTCTGAGTTTTGATGTCGTTTGGTTAAGGTTTAATCTCTTAAAGAACAGAAGAAAGCACAGAAAGAAACTAGGCAGGAAAATGTAGTAAAAACTCTGAAGTATATTCGTAAAAGACAGCCTGTTCTGTGCGAACACCAGGCACTTTATAACCCTTGTACTTCTTTGAATGTCTTAATTTACGAGGGTTTTTAACACCCGGGTTATCATCAGCGTGCTTCATATTAGATTCATTGCCCGCAGATACCCGGTCTGGAGGAGTTGCTTTAAATAATCCAAGCTGGTCGCGGACGAAAATTTTGTAACCCCTGTTGCTTTTCACAAAATGGTTAGGATTGTTGTAATACGGAAGGTAGCCGTAAATGAACATTCCCCCACGTTTGCTTCCGAAAGATTCTTGTACTTTTTCAAACGAACGTCATCCGCATATTTTGCAATTTTACAAAAGGCTTTCCAAGGGTAAATGTATATTCGAACACTGTCAACATTTTTTCGGGGTTGCAGTGCAGACCTTGTATTCCTCCCGCCGGAATATGTAAATCCGAAAACGTTTTTCGCGTGGTGAAGAGCCATCCACCAATACATCTCGCTACTATATATCGCCACTATATTGCCAATGAGTTAATAAGCTTTGTACTTCTTCGGTTGCAGGTGTGTTACAATAGCTTTATGGTTAGACCTAAACTGTGATATGGTCAGGTTACAATTCCGTTTTTTATAGCAAACATTACCAATCCTGCCGTGTTGCGCACCCCCACTTTGTCAATTAACCTCGTGCGGATCCCTTCAACCGACCGCGGACTTAAGAAAATCTCTTTTGCAATTTCAGACGCTGTCTTTTCTTCACAGATTAGTTTTAATACTTCAAGTTCTCTTTCTGTAAATTCTACATTGTGGTTAAAAGAGGGTTTGATATTGCCTTTTAATACAAGTCTTTTTAAGAGAGCCTTATTTACGAGGTCATTAAAATAGTATCCGTTTTCATGTACTGCGTAAATCGATTTTATTATTTCCTCAGCATCAGCGTTTTTTAGCAAATAACCATTGGCGCCAGCTTCCATAAGATGTATGATAAACTTGTCATCGTCATACATGGTTACCACTAAGACTTTTATCAAACCATAGAGCTTCCTAACCTCCTTCGTTGCTTCCACTCCGTCTAACACAGGCATTTTTAAATCCATTATAATAACGTCTACCATGATTTCTTTGAGGCCCGTTAGCAGGTCTTCGCCATTGTCGGCTTCCAGCACTACTTCCAGGTTATCGTCTACACTCATTCCCACTTTTAATCCATCCCGAAATATTTTGTAATCATCTGCAATCGCAATTTTAATCTTGCTCATACTACATGCGTTATTGGTACATTAACTTTTATATAATAGCCGCTAATATCGTAATAGAATTTTATCGATCCTCTTAACAGGATAATTCTGTTCATGATGTTTTTTAAACCTAAGCCATCTTTTTTATATCGAAGTTCTTCAAACTGAGGTTGCGTTAATCCATTACCTGTATGAAAAATAGTAATTTCTAAATTATTATCAATATAGATGGAACTAACTATTATTTTATTAGCATTGGAATGTTTTAAAATATTATTAATAAGTTCCTGTACCATTCTATAAATACTTATATCATTTTCGGCATTTTTAGTCGAATAACTACTGTCCAGTTCTGCATTTGCATCAATTAAAGTTCCCTTTATCGTTTCATTTATAAAATGACGAATAGCATCATTAAGGCCAAATTCTTTTAAAATGTTAGAATGAAGGTTATGGGAAATGCCCCGAACTTTTTGAATGCCATCGTCGAGCAACTGTCTGCCTTTCTCGTGCAGTTGTTTATCCCGACTGTCAAGACTGTCTACTTTAATGCCCTGTATATGAAGCTTGGCAGATGATAGTATTGCTCCAATTTCATCGTGAAGCGCTTCAGCTATTCGATGACGTTCAATTTCTTCGCTGCGGACTGCTGCTTCTATTAACTGGTTGTGCTGACTTTCCCGAAGTTGTTGCATGTCATGCTGGTACTTAAATTTTTTGCGTTGGGCAATAATAAATGCAATAAGAAAACTTGCAAAGAATAATAACATCACTGCAATGCCAATAATTACTATAAATTCAATATTATACATTCTTAGACATAATAAAAGCTTTAGCTAAAAAAAAGCAAAAAATAATATATACTATATCGTGTACTTTCCAAATCGTAATAGCAAACGGTTGTAATTGCTTCACAAGCGTGTTTTGAAAAAGAAATATAATGAAACTAACCGACACATATATCGTTAGTCCGGTAACAACCCAAAAATCCGGCTCACGCTCAACTCCTTCATTTTCCTCCAATAATTTATACAAATAATATTGCAAACAATAAAATAAAAGTAGAACCGCTTCTAAAGACAGCAAGCGACTGCTTAACATATTGAAATTGAAAAAGTCTTCAAAAAATGTAAAGTTTATAATTACAAACAGGGAAAATATAATGGGAACTATTTTTTTTACTTTTTGAAGAAAGGGCTGTCGTAGAATTATAAAAAATAAACTGAATAAGAATAATCTGGCAACAGAGTGGAAGTTATAAACATAATTATTGGTTTGCAACCAATGCGGAAAGTGAAGCGTGAATTTTAAATTTGCTATAATATCTTGAAATAGATTTAATACCAATGCCAGCAGTATATAAATAATAACAGGTTTAAGATATAAGGGTTGTTTTCTCTTTAGAACCAACGCAAAAAGAGGTATGAATAAAGCCCATACCTCAGACCACCCTAAAACCTGTTTAAGCAAATTATTCATGTTTCATCGGCAGAAGAGTAGGGCGGAGAAGGATCTAAATTCTCATTTGGCGTAACTAATCCAGATATGGTTGTAGGAAATACTGTTACGTTATAATAGAGATGCTTATTATTTAAATTATACTTTGGAGTAAGAATAAAATATTCATATTCTTCGGGTCTTGCATTGCAATCTTTCTTTAATTTATCTAAATCTTTAAATTTAACCTGCAGATCACCCAAATATTGATCTCTTCCTGAAAGTGGCTCTGTCGACGGATTAATATATAAAAGCTTTCTCTGAAATTTATCCTGTTGAGATGTGTCGATTGGTTTATGATGTGGGTTCATAGCATATGCAGCCAGAGTGGAAGAACCTCCATAAGGTGCTCCGGTAGAAGGATAAAAGAATTGAAATACTAATTGATTTCCGCCATAATCCTTTAGAGCGTTATAGTCCTCTCTCGTTAATTTCAAAGTATAAAAAAAAGCAGTTAGCATATAATTATTTTAGAAACCGAAGATATTTAAAGTACTTAGTAAGCAGAATAAGGCGGAGAAGGATCACACCTTTCCGAGTCTCCAAATCCGTCTACCGTTACTTCAAAAACGACGTGAGGGTTAGTTTCTTTACCTTCCTTACGGGTTGGATCAGTAGTAGTTTTGTGTGCTTCAGAGCCGGTAAACCTGGGCGTAAAAACTAAATTTGAGAAGTTTCCTTGCTCACTTCTGGTAACTCTTTTAATCAGGTCATCCAATTTACCTATTCGAATTTGCTGATCGCCCAAAACCTGAGACCTTCCCGTAAGAGGTTCTTGCGAAGGTTCGTCATAGCTTAATACTTCAGGGGATTTTTCTATAGCCTCATGATGTTTTTTCATTTTATAAGCAACCAGTGTAGGCGAACCGCAATTGGAAGCCTGAGGGTAAAAAAATTGAAATACCAACATCTTTCCACCATAACTTTTTAAGACTTCATATTGTTTTTTTGATAATCTTAATCTATAGAAAGTAGAAGAGTGATGAGGATTAGTTCCAGGTAAATACGGAACGGGGTCATTTGGATTAAACTTGTAAGTTTTGCCTGAAGGTCGCTTGTTTTTACGCATAATAAGTGCGAAAGACGTAATAGCACCTAATAAAAACAAAGTTGAATTTGTAATAGCACAACTCAAATTAGGCCGGGAGGAGGGAGGTACTTTTCTCATAAAATGATAGGAGGTCTTTATTAGAAATTAGAAGATTTTGTAAAATAATTAAAGTACTCCTTAAATCAAAATTTATTAAGTATTACGTACATCTACGCACCGCCTTCACCCACGGAAAATACTTACCCGTTTGTTCATATTAAGAGTACTCTTACCCTACTTCTATTATAAGTAAATGCTGCCTTGACAATGATCTGCTGTGTTGCAATATTTGTTGTATGAAACAATTACATGATAGAAAGAACTTACCTATTTCCTGCTGCAAAAGACACGATGAAGAAGGAAAACAAGGAAGCACATTTGTATCAGTTGCGGTTTTTTAAAAAGTCTTGAATATGGTTGGAAAAACAAAATTTATTACCGTAAAACAACATTCATCATGAGTATGCGTCAGTTAAGAATTTCGAAATCCATCACAAACCGGGAATCAAAAAGTTTGGAAAAATACCTTCAGGAGATTGGCAAAGTAGAACTCATTAAACCGGAAGAAGAAGTGGAACTTGCTGTAAAAATAAGAAAAGGTGATCGCAAAGCACTTGACCGGTTGACCAGGGCAAACTTAAGGTTTGTAGTATCTGTTGCGAAGCAATATCAAAACCAGGGGTTAACTCTTTCAGACTTAATTAACGAAGGTAATCTTGGACTCATTAAAGCTGCCGAGCGATTTGATGAAACCAAAGGCTTTAAATTTATTTCTTATGCTGTATGGTGGATTCGTCAAAACATTTTACAGGCAATTGCAGAACAAAGCCGTGTTGTCAGATTACCTTTAAACAAGATTAGTATAACAAGCCGTATAAGCAAGGCTTTTCAGTTACTTGAGCAGGAATTTGAACGTGAGCCCACAGCCGAGGAATTAGCGGGTTTTTTGGAAATAAGCACAGAAGATGTAGCAAACTCCCTCATGAATTCAATATGTCATGTGAGCCTTGACAGTCCGCTTTCCGATGAAGACGACAGCACGTTGATTGATGTATTAGTAAACAGTAATGCTCAGCAGACAGACGAGAAGTTAGTGCATTACGAATCGTTGAAAATAGCGATCGAAAGCTCATTGCAGGTATTGAACGAAAGACAGAGAAATGTCATTTGCTATTTATACGGTATTGGGGTAGAGTATCCTTTAACTCTTGACGACATTAGTGAGCGATTTTCTGTTACCCGGGAAAGAGTAAGACAAATTAGAGACAAGGCTTTAATTAAACTTCGTTCTGTTTCAAAACACAGCCAGTTACAATTGTATCTCTGATAAGGTTGTTTGCAATAGTAAACTTTGAATTTGCAAGTCAGTCACACAGCACAAAAATTGAAACCTCAATAACGAACAACCGAAGCTAATCGTAGTAACAATGTTTGCATTGGTTGAAAAGTATAGGAGTAAAATTATTTCAAACAAATATCTATTCCCCTATTGTAAATGCTAAAAATTAAACATATTTTGTTATTCAATTAAAAATAGTTCAAAAACCAATTATTCATTTAAAAACTTTAAATCATGGCTTTCAAGGCACAACTTAAATTAGGAAGTAAAGAGTTTGATGTTATCAGTTGTAATTACTCGTTACACAAAGAAGTGGACGGAAAAGGAAGACCCGCTTCAATATTGTATGGTGGCATCATCAATCTTACCGTAGAGTCAACGGATGACACCTCTATTATAGAATCTATGGTAAATCAGTATAAACCAATCGAAGGAACCGTTACTTTTAAAAAAGGTGATGAGGATGCCAAAATGAAAGAGGTGTCGTTTGAGAAAGGATATGTTATAAAATTTGCTGAAAGTTTCGATACTGTTGGCGCACAATCAATGATGATAGATTTTACTGTGTCTGCACAAAAAATTAAGATAGGAAATGCAGAGCATGAAAACGATTGGCCTAAATAGAAGCTCCTTCTAAATCAGCTAATGTATAGTAAAAAGTTACAGTAAAAGTTCTCTTAATAGCCTAAAATAGCTGGCATTTTCAGTCCTGATACTATTTGATTTTTAGAAACTGGCATCTGCAAATTGTCAACTGCTCTCCTGGATAAAACACCGCCGCAACATTTCCAGCTTCAAGTTTAACTCTAAGGTTTTCTACTAAAGAAAATTTAAGGAATCGACAGACCCGTCAGGAATAGTAGAATACATAGTATTAAAAGCTTCATCAAAGTTTAGCAAACTGGAGAAGTCTATTTATTTGGATCTATTAATAAGGGTAGAAGTAGCTAAAATACCGGTAGCACATTCTCATTGCGTAAAAAAACTTAATGTAGGATAAGCGTCGGCTATTTTGGTAGAGTTGGCTATTGTTTAAAAATATGCTTAATGGAACACAATGTATTGGCAGAAGTAGAGATTGAAGACACTAGAATAGTGTATTACACGAGCATCATTCTGCGGCAGAAGTTTAATGAACACCATACGTTTGCTATAAGAATAAACCATGATGTGCTTGAAACACAAAAATCTTTTAGCTTAACGAAAGCGCAAAAACTTATAGGTAAGTCAGCAATAATAAGACTCAAGCAGGTCGCATTTTCTGCAGAAGTAGCATATGAATTTAGGGGAATTATTTGTGAGATAAGCATGGAGCAATCGAATAGTTTCAGTGGTGATCTAATCTTAAAAGGATACAGTCCTACTATATTACTGGAGAATGGCGCTCACCTTACCTCTTTTTACAAAAAAAATCTCAAGAAAATTATTGAGCAGGTAACAAAGTCTCTGTCTGAAAACAACTGCAATGTCAATGTAAACAACCAGTTTAAAAAAGAGATTACTTATATCTGCCAGTACAGGGAAAGCAACTTTCATTTTCTCAACCGCCTTTCATCTGAGTTTAATGAAGCATGTTATTATGATGGCACTGATTTGTTTTTTGGAAAGCCCACTTCTTCTAAAAACATTGATATTACTTATGGGGAGGATGTTAATAGTATTCAATTAACCCTTCGCATTCTCCCTATGAGTTTTAGCAATTATTCATATAATTCCAAGGATGATAAAGTATTGAATGCTGATGCTCCTGACCAGGTAGATGGTTTAAATGAATACGCCAGCTATGTATTGAAAGAGTCAAACAAAGTATTTTCTGAACCGGTGAATATGCCGTTAAGACAACGGGTAGAATGCAAAAGTGATCTTGAAAACTTCGTAAAAAAACACAAGGCTGCCATGGCTGCCGATTTGGAAGTCTTAGCAGGTACAAGTGATAACCCAGCGATAAGTATTGGTGCTATCGCAAATGTCAAAATTTCAAAGCTGGAAGATGGCATCTACAAAAAAGAAGATTATGGTAAATTTTTAATAACCAGCATCGAACATCATGTAGGTGACAACGGAAGATACTACAACACGTTTGAAGCCGTGCCTGCAGGTGTAGAAGCAATTCCTGTTAAAAATGTTGTTATGCCTACAGCCGAAACACAAATTGCGACTGTAAAAGACAATAAAGACCCTGATAACATGGGGCGGGTACGTGTACAAATGCTGTGGCAAAAAGACGGAGAAATGACAGATTGGTTGCGTGTAATGACTCCCGATGCCGGAGGTGGAAAAGACGGTGCAAAAAACCGTGGGTTAGTTGTTGTACCTGAACCGGGAGACCAGGTGCTGATTTGTTTTAGGTACAATGATCCGGACAGGCCATTTGTAATGGGAAGCATGTTTCATGGTAAGACCGGTGGAGGAGGCGGACAGGGAAATAATACAAAAAGTCTCAATAGTAAAAGCGGACACACACTATCGCTTGATGATGGTAAAGGCATAACTATCGTTGATAAATCAGGGGGCAATCTGATCGTAATAGATGGTACTAATACGATATCTATTACAGCTTCTCAAAAAATTGAATTATCAAACGGAAAGTCTACTATTACTATGGATGGAGATACGATTACTATATCTGCAGCACATGTAAATATTGAAGGTAGTACAGATTGTTTTCTTAATGGCGGTGAAAACGGTTTTTCTGCAAAAGCAGGCGGTGAGGTTGTTACCAGCGGAAAGACGGTTACTGTTAGCGGCGAGACAACGACAGTAAGCGGTTCTAAGGAAGCTACGATGACAGGAGCAAAATCAACTGTAAACGGTGATACAGAAGCAACCCTTAATGGTGGCGGAAAAACAACTGTTAGTGCAGGAGGCAAAGTAGCGATACAGGGAGCTATTGTCGCTTTGAATTAAACCACGAAAATTCAACAAAAAATTATCATGGCAGGTAAAGAAAGCAATCCAATCCATCAGCGGATCGAATTGCTGACGGAGAAATGGGAAGCTGTTATAAAGGATCCTGATGTCTGTGTTGTACGGATCAATGCAAGGGATAATGAGAAGGAGATGATTGACACCTTTTATACTTACCTGCTTGGTGTGGACACTGATAACCATGATATTCCCATCATCTTTAGTAGTATTTATCACGGCGATAGCCAGTATTCGCAGGCATTATTAGCGGAGCTGGAAGAGATGATAGAAATATGGAACGACGCTGATAAAAGCAATGTTGATGTCCTGATGGATCAACTTAACTGGAAACCCGATTACAAACTTACAAAGACAGACAATCCTGCTTTTTCATTTATTCAGAATATTAATAACCTCGCCGCCTTTCTGAAACTAGCTAAGGGTATTCATCTCGTTCCAATACTACGCGTATCTGTTTTGGACATAAACGGACTCACCTGCTGGTTAAATTTTATGGTGAAAGCAGGAGTAGTTTCAAAGGTCAAGTTGATGCTAGATGATACCTTCTCTCATCCGCACTTTCAGTCGTTTGCAGAAAAGAACCCCGGTAAAGTAGTGACGCTTGTTCCCGATCTTAATATGGATAAAGCTATGCAGCAGTTAGCTTCCATGGGCAATCCCAATGATCCCGGTGTGCAGTTTAGAAAGGCCTTCACAGCCTTGATGCAGGCTATCGAACAACGTAAGGAAAAAGATGCAGGAAAGTTTGGCGCCGAGTGTATACAGATCGCTCAAACAAACCTTGAAAAGAACCCGTACTGGATCGGCCAGCTGATTGCAGTAAATGCGGCTCTTGCCAACGACCAGGTAGGGTACAGGAACTTTAAAAAGGCGATAGAATTCTCGACAAGAGGAGTAGAGGCTTCGGAGAAAGCAAAAGAGATTATCCCTGACGAATACATTCACAGAAAATTCATTGCACAGGCAGTAATGCTGAGAGGCTCACTCTATGCCGCATCAAAAGAATGGTTGAAAGCGGTTGCAGATTTCACCATGGCTGCAAACCATTATGTTTATACAAATGACATGGTTCTCGGTATGGAGGCCTACCGAATGGCTGGTTATGCCTTTGATAAAGCAGGCAACCGGGATGCTGCCTGCAACATACTGACGGAAGCATTGGCAATAAGTGGCACTATTTCTCCCGACATGATGAGGTACACCACTTTTGCAGGAGTGGTTGAACATCTTTTTAAGATCAATAACGAGAAGTACATAAGCAACCATGATCTCCAGGAAATTGCAATTGAGGTATATGGCGATGATTGGATAAGAGAAATAAAAAACTGGAAGAACCCGGATTATGACCAGGTGAGTACGCCCGAAAAATCTATGGCATAAGGTAAAATAGCAAGCCTGAGAATAGGTGATTTATTAAACTAATGTGGAGGGTTTTTTCAGAGGTATGGTTAGTAATTATCAAATAAGTTCGATTACACACGTATGGGCAATATTACCGAAAATAGGAGAACGGCATTACTGGCAGAGCGTTCTGCAGCACAGGCGCATAGAGCCGTAGCAGTGCAGCATAATGCGGTTGCGCCTCCACAGGCACCACAAAGCACCGTCGGGAAAGCTATAAGTGCAGCTAATACCGCCCTTGCAGTCTACGGCGATGTAATGGGTGCTTATGGAAAGGTAATGGGTTTTACGGGCGATCTTGCTGAAAAAGCTGTTGTTGCGGTATTCTCAAAACTAAGCTTCATGCAGGGACTTGCCTGCCTTCCTGCTTCTTCGCAGCTTGACCCTGTAGTTGGGATTGATGTGCATCTGGTAATGATACCACCGTCACCCTCTCCTATACCAATGCCTCATCCCTATATCGCCATGGTTTTTAATCCAAAGGACTTCGTCGCATGTGCGGTAAACACAGTAACTGCTGCTATACCACCGCCTCCGCCTGCAAGTGCCGGTCTGCAATTAGCTTCCACCGTTGGTAATATGGCCAAGGGAATGATAATGGGCAGGATGGGATTAAATGCAACAGTCAAATTGGGAGCTGTCACTCCGCGAACGCACAGTGGCACCAAGAATAAAGCAATACCGCATTTTCCCATGGGTGCAAGTTTTGCACCTACGCCCATTTTAAAGGATTCGGGTGAAGCGTTCTTCGGAGCCCTGCTTGTACTGGCCGATGGGGAACCATTCAGCGCCATGATGCATTTGAATTATAATTGCTGGGACATAGGTATTAAAGCATTATCTCGAAAGGGCGGTGATCCTGATGCGCAGCATCTTTATATGCCGACCGGGTTCATTATGGCGATCCCCTCGCACAATGTCATTGTTAGTCCTATACCAACACCAATTAATCCGATAAAGGCTCTTACTAAATTATTTAATTTTGGATTAGCTAAGTTGTTACATGGAATTGCAGGCAAACTACCTCTTGGACGTATCGGTGGTGCAGTAAGCGCAGCTATATGTCATGTAACTGGTCATCCTGTTGATGTCGCAACCGGAATGTTATTTACCAGTGAAGAAGATTTTTCTTTGCCAGGAGAGGTCCCTTTTTCATGGGAACGAACTTGGTACAGCGATAGCATTTATAAAGGGCCATTGGGAAATGGATGGCATCACTATTACGATATTGGTTTTGCAGTCGATCAACAAAATAACAAGGGAATTTACAGGCTTAATGATGGTCGGGGAGTAGTATTTGAACTACCGCAGCCGGGAAGATTTACATTTGACCGAAATGAAAAACTTTTTCTGTACTGTCATGCAGAAGAAAAGTTTTATTTTGTCATAGACAGGTCCGGTTTAATATATCACTTTACAGATAAGATATACAAGGATCAACATATCAAAATCGGCAGCCGGCTGTTAAAAAGCGTATCAAATACCAACGGATATGCCATACATTTTGAGTATGGTATTGATGGTTGCTTAATTAAAATTATTGACAGCTCTGGCAGGATGCTGAGTGTTGAGAACGACTATGAAGGACGCATTATAAATATTCATGCTCCTCACACTACTGAACTTAACAAAAAGTTTGTCATAGCCCATTATGATTACGATGAGGCAGGCAATATGATCTGCCAAACTGATGCTCTTGGGCAGCAGATGAAATTCGAATACAACAATCATTTATTGATAAAAGAAATATGGCGAAACCAGCACCAATGGTATTTTGAATATGACGGCAAAAAGACAGGGGCAAAATGCATTCATACCTGGGGAGATGGCGGCATTTACAATCACAAGCTTACCTACACTGAAGGTTGTACCGTGGTAGAAAATAGCTTGGGACATAAAACTACTTATTACCACAAAAATGGTTTGCCCTACATGAAATCCGATGGTAATGGAAGTGAATGGCAATACCGCTATAACCGTTTCAATGAACTGGAATGGGAAACTGACCCTTTGGGTAATCAGCAAAATTATTCGCATGATGAATGGGGAAATATCACGACCAGTGTTGATGCGGCAGGAGGATTTACAAGCAAGGGATATTACAATCCAAAGTTTCCACTTTTGGTAACAGAAGCAATGGATGAGGCAGGTGGAAAATGGAAAATTGAATATGATAACAGAGGTAATCTTATTGAACAAATTAATCCAGTTGGAGCTAGAATAAAATATTTTTATGAAAATGGGTTGCTTGCAAAGGTTATTAATCCTGCGAATGTTGCTACAATATTAAGCTACGATTCATACCAGAATTTAAGTAATATTAAATCAAGTGATGGCAAAACGGCCAAGTACGAATATGATACCTTAGGCAATTGTACCAGTGTTATCAATTTTAACAACATAAGACAAGTAAAAAGTTACGACCTTAAGAGCCGGCTTCTGCAGATTAAGGACTTTGACGGCAATACAGTTTGCTTTGAATATGACGCCATAGACAACATAATTCATTACCGTGATGATCAAAAAAATATAAAATATACCTATAAGGGTCTATGGAACCTAACAAGTCGCACCGAAGCTGGAGCTACGGTTGTCTTGAAATATGATACAGAAGAGCGCTTGCGTAAAATTATAAATCAACATAGTGAGCAATACAGTTTTGAAATGGACGCGGCAGGAAATGTAACAGAGGAAAGTGGTTTTGACAATATTACCAGACGCTACGAACGCAACGCTGCAGGATGGATAACAAAGGTAAATCGTCCGGGTAAAAAGTTCATAAAGTATACTCACGACCAGTGTGGACGGGTAACTGAAGTTGAATACAGTGATTCCAAAAAAGAAGATTACATTTATTATCCCAGCGGTGAATTAATGCAAGCGACAAATGCATCATCAGTGGTGAAGTTTGAAAGAGATCTAATTAATAATATTGTAAAAGAAACAATAAACGATGAATGGATAGTCTCTCGGTATGATGTTTTAAATAATAGAGTAAAATTAAATAGTAGTGCGGGGGCACAAATCGAACAGCATTACACTCATGAGGGCGATTTACTTCAAGTGGACGCAAACGGTTGGTTGGCAAAGTTTGAACATGATCAATTTGGTTTTGAAACAGCCAGGCTTTTGCCTGGTGGCGTAAGTTGTAAATGGCAGCGTGATGGTATTGGCAGACCGCTTGTGTATGAGATTGGCCAAGTCTCTGGTAATAAGTTTACAATCAGGAAAAGGAAAGAGTATCATTGGGGGGTGGACGACCGTCTCAAACAGATTAGAGATGAAAAGGGCGTTACGCTTTTTCAACATGATGGATGGGGGAATTTAGCTCAAACTGTTTTTCCGGACAAGGAAGTACAGTTTCGCAATCCCGATGCAGTGGGCAATCTTTATAAAACGTCAGATCGCACGGATAGGATATATGCCAAGGGCAGTCAATTAAAAAAGGCAAATGGATGGTATTATGGTTATGACGAAGAGGGAAACTTGATTGAAAAAAAGCACGTTGGAGGAGACATTTGGAAATATGAATGGAATGATGCAGGAAGACTTGCGAAAGTTATAAGACCTGACAAAAAAGAAGCAATCTATAATTATGATGCGTTTGGCAGAAGAATAAGTAAACAATTTAAAAATACTGTTACTAAGTTCGTATGGGATGGTAATCTGCTTCTTCACGAATGGAAAGAGCATGCAATAACAGGTGAAAAATTGAGTAATATTTGCGTTGGGGATAATGAGATTGTTACGTGGCTTTTTGAGGAAGGCACCTTCGCTCCAACTGGTAAGGTAAAAGGTGACAAGCGATATAGTATCCTTTCTGATTACGCAGGCGTTCCGTGCGAGATGTATAAAGAAGACGGTTCTTTATTTTGGGAAGGTGAAATAGATAGTTATGGCAAGTTAAGAGTGGAAAAAGGTGAAGCAGGTAGTTGTCCTTTTCGCTACCAGGGGCAGTATGAGGACCAGGAGACAGGCTTATATTATAACTTGCTAAGATATTACGCCCCTGACGAAGGAATTTACATAAGTCCAGATCCCATTGGGATCAAAGGCAGCAATCCAACAATGTATGCGTTCGTCCGAGATCCGTTGATCTTAATCGATGTACTGGGCTTAGAAGAAACTGATTTGCACCATACAATACCAAGAGAAGTTTATAATCCTCGTGATGGTACAGCTCCTTTAATTCCAAAATCCGTAGCTGAACATCCTGATGTAAGAGGTAGGCCTGGTAATCCAAATAGGTGGCCAGTTGATAGACAAAAGCACCGGGAGATTCACCCTGATTATAACACCCAGTGGAAAAGGGAAATTAACAACCTAAAAAGAAGAGGCATAAAAATCACAGTTAGACGAATACTTGAAATTCGTGATAGGTTAGCAAAGAAATTTGGAATTTTAAAATACAAACCAAAATAAAAATACAATGAGGGTGTTTGAAATTTCCATTGACTTCAATCCGACCTTTGCGACGCTGAAGCCAACTAATCCGGACAAGCTTAAAGTCAAGAAGAATGAGAAAATTGAATTTATATGGGATTCATGGGACATTAAAGACAATAAAATAGAAAACTTTGTTCCTTCTTTTGGATTTACAATTTGTACTGAGCAAATCAAAGATCTTTTAAATAAGGAATTTGACGGGTTGAAGTTTAATTTAGTCAAAATTGTTAAAAGCCCCAAGGAATTAAAATCTAAAAATCTCAACGCATTAAAATGGCTACCCGCAAAATATCCGGCTCTTTTTGTTGTTAGTGCAACAAAAGAAGCGACGATTTTGCCACAAAGCAGTGTTACCTACGATGAAGACGGATCTATTGAAGAGATTGAAGGTATTTCAGAAAGAATGGGGGAAAAAATTATTCCAAGAAAAAAGGGCAAAGGATTATTCTTTTCGAAAGATGAGGTTGGTAATTATCAGGTTTTTAATGCTAAAAAAACTAATCTCCTCTTATGTACAGAGGAGGTTAAGACTTTTTTTGTACAAAATAAGTTGAACAATGTAGTCGATATATTAGAAATTGGAGATATCGTGTAGCGGCAAAAATGCCTTACAACAAGTATCTAAAAGACAAGAATTTTTTCACTCGTTACAGAGCATGTTGCGAATCAAAGATGAGAATATATCTTTGAATGCTTAATAGAAGATGGAGCAGGTCTACCGCATTACTGTGCAGACAAAGTAGGCAAACCACTTAAAGGTGCTGCAATCAAAAATTGTTGTTCTGGAGGTTCAGTTCAAAAAGCTGTACAACTGCAACAGGTGGGGTATAAAGAAGCTTAACATTATTGAAACGCTGCTAAGTGTTGAAACGCTCCTCGTCTTGCAAAAGTTTAGGTTTGCTCGAGCAAAGCGACCAGTTAGCGATTATCTTCTTACTGCTTATAGGAAGACGGGCATTAAGGCGGCAGGAGCTTTACACAGATTTTTTCGCCTTTATGCTGTTCTTCACCAACAAACACTGTGCTTTCAGCGGTACCCAAAGCCTGGTAGTTGTAGTCACAAAACGCAGGAGCTCTTTAACTAACACAAAGGAATGTTTATAACAAGAATTATTAAAATACCGAATTATGCACCTTCACCAATCTCTCACCGTCCGCGGTTGCATCACACAGGAAAAATATATCAAAGGCAAAAGCCTTTCTGAGCTCGAGCGCATTCTGGGTTTTCATACAGGCAGATTAAGAAACGGTATAGTAGTAGCAGCCTTGCAACAAACTCCGACAAGAGATCAGTTTGATCTTTTAGGATACACGCAGGTTGCGGGACACAAAATAAATGGTGACACATTCGAAGGATTGGAAATTGACAAACTAAAAGAGCTGGTAATAAAAACCGTTTTTTCCAATTCGGATGTTGAACGCCTGGTTAAAGTTTTACCTAATACTCCACACTCTAATGTTATGGACAACGATAGTCAATACCCTCCGGGACAAGGAGTGCCACAATGGAAGCTGACACAACCTCTTAATGCACAGGTGGTAGCGATAGTGACCGAAGGACAAAAATATAAATGAACTATTTAATTTTTCTTCATGTCTTTAAATGCTTTTGATACCAACATCTCCTGGTCACAGTTCAAAAAACTCTCGGCAAGACCAACAGGACAAAATGAAGATGCACAAATACATCCTGAAATTAGCTTCAGCAATTTTAAACTTGCAAAAAAAGGAAATGCGATCGCAATAACAGATGTCGATATTGATATAAAGTTAGTACCTGTTGATTGTTGGGTGATTACTGATCAGATGAGTGCCGACCTTCTTAAACATGAACAGGGACATTATGATATTTTAGCGCTTAATGCAAGGGAAATGCATAAAGAGTTTTTGAAGCTAACTGCCGGTTCGACACAAAAATTGCAGGAGAAAGTCAACGACCTGCAAAGCAAAGCAAGTCAACGTGTTCAAATGGTAGACGAGAGATATGATGGCACCACAAACCATAGCAGAAAAAAAGATATTCAACAAATCTGGGATAAGAAAATCGATACTGCTAAAAAGAATCCTAATGGAACGTTGGACGATTTACCTCAATAGATCTTCTTATAAATAACTGTTTACCCCAAGTGTACTGTTGTTTGCGTTTTCCTTATCTGCAAGCCTG
>JBBPZJ010000163.1:0-6251 GCA_038199395.1 Chitinophagales bacterium | reverse complement strand
GTATTTGCAGGTGAAGAACACCTGCAAAGGTCGCTTAGGAACACCAACAAGGCAGAAATATAGAACTAATTATTTTTATTGCTAACTTTCTGATTATGCAACATCCTGCAGTCACTACCCCCTCACGCACGTACTAGAGAGGGGATCCCGACGGGAAAAAAAGAGATCCATGAAAATTATTTTGGACGCTACAAGTTGAGCCAGGTTATTAGATAAAGTGATTAATAAGTATAGCTTTGAATGACCACATAACTTGTATTGCTAAAAACACTTTTTTCGCTGCTTATCCTGTTTTTACTGTCAAATGTGTAAGTGTGATTGGTAATTATTATTGAACCGGGAAGACCATTAGTTTCAGTAGTTGTTTTAACTAGGTTTTTATCTTCTTGAAAGAATAGGATATTTTTTGGCAGATTATTAATTAGATCAGGGTAATATTCATAGCTTGTAATTTGAGAACCCGATGCTACCTTAATTAAGTTGCCATTATTGTTGTACGTAAAACTAAAAGTGCCCTGTAAAACTGAGCCTCGTGCTTTAGTATATGTATAATCCTTTAAAGTAACCAACTGCTTATTTAAGTTGTATAAATATTTTTCTGTAATAGTATCCTTTAGGGTAATATCATACTGAACAGTGCTGTCTACCAACGAAATATTATTTAGATAAAAAACCTTGTGTATAGATAAGGCATTGGCTTCGTATTCATCTGTAGTATAAGTCTTGTCAGAATTGTATTTATAAATTATTTTTAAGGCTATTGAGGTGGTAGAAATTAAACTTAAAATTCTGCCATTGGTGTCATAAGTTAAATCAAATTTCTGAACATCATGTATACCATTTGCCTCTATAACATCTACAGAATATGTTTTTGGAAGAGATGTAGCTGTTGATGAAGTTATTGGAGTAGAGGGAGTGCCTGGATCGGAAGTCACCCCCTTTTGACAAGATGAAAATATCGACAGAACAACCAAAGAAGCAAGTACATTTCGAAATCTTAATATCCTGATATTTTCTATATAAGCTGCTTTCAAATTGATGCTTTTTATTTTTTGAATTACTGCATTCCTTAATCCTTCTAAGATATAAAAATTAGGACAATACTTCAACCAAAATAAAATGAGCCAAAATCTAATGTTTTTATATCTACTTCGTCCTGCCTTGGGGTGTGTCGAGAATGAAACGACTAACAATTTCTTCGGTTAAGGCGATAGAGAAATACAAAATATCCGGGTATAGCAGAAGACACAGCCGTACTGTTAATGATGGATATAGAAAGTATTGATAACTATGGTAAGGCTAAACAACAGTGTGCTCATTTTGGAATGCACCCTTCCTTTAAACAAAGCGGTGATGGTACATGGGCGGCCAGACTTAGTAAGATGGGGCGCAGCAGTGTAAGAGTGTTGCTGTATATGCCTGCCATTACTGCTGTAAGGTGCAATGAATATTTTAAAACGCTCTATGCGCAGCAGCGTGCTAAAGGAAAAAAACACAAGCAGGCAATATGTGTGGTAATGCACAAAATGCTTTGTATGATATTTGGAATACGGAAATAAAAAAAGCCTTTTGATATAAGCATACATCAAACCAATCAGGTAAAAAGCGAACAAAAGCAGAAAGAGGCAGAAAGTAAAGGAAAGCTGAACAAAGCAGAAAGAAAAACAAAAGGGATATATTGGAGAAAATCAACTTGAAGCGCCAATATCAAGGAAGCAATCAAAAAACATAAAAAAGAGCTTCTTGCCCCAGTTGATAAAAATCAAAATATACAGGGTCCCGAAGCTCATGGCGAAGATAAACAGATAAACTGTTTATCTTCTTAAAAAACGTTTGTAAAAGAACGGTATAGTTGCAAGGTGTTGTTACCTGCAAATGCAGCGCAGGCAAAGATGAGCATAGTAATAAAGGCAATCTACCCGCGCTTCTGTTGTTAGTAATAAGACTGACGACGGCATCGAAAGACGGCAAGTTCCAAAATCGAAAGGGGAACTGTTATGTTCGCGGTGCTATTTTCTCCGTCTATTTTAAGTATTCCAATTGAATCAAAAACCAGCATATCCGTCGAAACGGGGGTTAACAAAATTGTTTAGAATGCTGCCAAACCTAAAAGCAAGTCCAAACGAAGTGTAATAATTAAAACTAGAGGCAAGTTGGCGTTTGCGGGTAAGTACTTCCTGCTCTGTCACCCCGCCCTTTACAAGGTTGATCTGGTTGTGTACCACACTAGCGGTCGCATGCACAAAAAAAGACAAGCCGCCACCTATTCTTACGTCAGCATTGGCACTTAGCCCCATCGCATTTAACGTCCAATCTTTGAAATAATTACGGTAGTAGACGCCCCCATTAAAAGTTCCCCACTTTTTGTTTAAGGTAATGGCTGCTGAAAACCGGTGACCATATATTGTTTCTCTTATTTTATAATAAATAGTAGTATCGTAATAATTAGTGTTGTTTACATCTACTCCATATCTAATCACAAAAAACCGGTTGTTCACTTCTTTGTAATCGTATACATTATACTCAATAGCAGGACTAAAAAACATCTTTCTTTTGTAATTATCAAACGTGCTGTTTGAAAAGGAAGTCTGGTACCCGTAGCTCCAATGATCGCTGAAAGACCTAACCAGATTATGATAAAACCTATAATCGGTATTTTTTACCTTGTAGTGAGTAGTGTTAGCACCATTTTCGTAAGTATATAAAGAATTGCGAAGGTTTGCTTTCACATAAAATTCTACTTTCAGTTTGTTGGTTGTTCGGTTTGCAGACAGGTCTGTGCCAATCACATTGTTTTTGTACACCCGTTCGGCGTTATACTGTCCGCTTGCAGCCACTCTAAATACCCAGAAATTCCATTTGTCACGTGTATCGCTTTCATAGGGTGGTCGTGCATTTACAGACTCTTCTTTCATAACCATTTTCACTTCTGAAGCATAAGGGGTTTTAGCTATTAGTGGAGAAAAACCCAACATCAGATATCGTAATATAGTTTTTCGAACATCCGAAGGTGCGGCATTGGGAAGTGTGGTGAATAGAAGGGTATCTGAATAATTCCCGTATTGGTTTTGTCCATAAAAATTCATTTGATATTGAACTCCCCCGCTGCCAGCCGCCTGCGCAGTTAACAGAACATGAACATCAGCAGTATTCCTGTCTAAAATAAAATCAACAATATTTATTTCAGATTTAAAATAATTAAAGTCGCATCCCACCCGACAATCAATATACACTTTTAATTTTCCGGAAGCTTCATTTTGAGCATTGGTTACTGATACAATCAACAAAGACAATATTAAAGCAGTAATTTTCGACATAATCAAGTAGGTTACATTGAGAGTTTGTTTGAAAAGCACCAAAATTAACTTAATAAAACTATCAAGAAGCTGAATAAAGCAGTTTTGTCCTTGTTGACGTTCCTTGCAGCCATGCCGTTTGCATGGTGTTGTCACCTGCTACCTACAGCTTGGGCAAAGATGGGTATAGTAATAAAGCCGAACTACCCTCCGATTCTGTCGTTGGTGACAACACCAACGACGGCATCAAAACGGTGACATGCATATTTCTATTCTCTTTATATTTGTTCGTAAAACACTTCTTGAAACATCTTTTCTGTCTTTTTCTGCTTATCGTTTCGGTCACATCTTTCTGCCAGGACAAAGCCGATTGTACTAATTATCATGATGGCACTTTTTACTCGTACCCAAAAAACGCTAGCAGCCAGTTATCGATTATAGAGCGGGAAATTCTATAAAAGAGATTGAAATAGGGAAAACAGACACCTCTTTCTGGTCGGTTAAATGGTTAGACGGGTGTACCTATGAAATAAAACTTCAAAGCGGGGGAACCTTGAAGCCGGCAGATAAACAATTTATGAAAGAACATTCACTTGTTTATCGTATTACTGCTACTGCCAAAGATTATTATACATTTGAAGGATTTATAGATAAGGTAAACACGATAACTATTATAAAAGATACCTTTTGGCTTCATCCTTTAGCCAATCATATCAACAAACCATTATTTACACAATTACCAAATGAAGCAATCCTTAAAAGGCAACGCTTCAGCGATACATCGCAAATTTGCAGTATTATATGTATATCGGTCGAAAAAAATAAATCAAATGCTAATCGATTACCCGGTCTGCTTCAACGACAACCTCCTATTTATTGCGCACAATAATTCATCTGCTATCTTCAAAATCCTTCAGGAAGGTCCGGCCTCTTTTTTTGGAAAATTTGGAAATAATACAACCAATGCCGCTATTAATTTCAAGTTTGGAAAAAAGTATTTCCTAAAATGTGACATTCACATCGGTTATTACGCAAAGCCGGATCTAAAACCCATAGACGAAGAAAAGGGCAGGGAGGAGTTTGATAATACAGCGCAGTAATTGCACTTTTGACCTTGTTGGTGTTCCTTAACATCGTATTCGACGCCTTTGCAGGTGTTTTGCCTTTATTGGTGTTCCTTTCTCAGTTGCATGGTGTTGCCAAAAAACGATAACAGGCTTTTTGAGCTGCGTGTTGCGCTCTTTTGCTTATTAGTTTACTATGCTGGTTTTTTTAGTCGAGGCCCAAACCAGCGATTTTTTCTATTTTCTGGTAACGAAAAATCCCGGTTCTCCTTTTTACGCACTACGTCACATTTCCATTTTAAAGCTTGAACGGCTCACTTGGTGATAACCAGCTTTTCCCATATTTTATTTAGAACTCACAACATAGAAAACTTTAAATTAAATTAGCCTGCAATAAGACCTGTAAAATGAAACTTGCTTTTTTGATCCTGCCTATTTTAGCTTTTTCTTACGGGCAATTAATAGCGCAGGTAAGAAAAACATATAAAGTGAATCCTGGAGAAAAAGTAATGCAGGCGCTGCCAAATGAGGCGCTTTACATGTACCCTCAGTTTAAAGATGCTACTGTAAATTTTAAAAACGGCAGAGCAGGTAGTTCTAAACTAAACTATAACAGGCTGCTGGATGAAATACAATTTATTAATAAAGAAGACACGCTTTCATTAGGAGATGAAGAAACTATATCCTCAATATATATTGACAAGGACACTTTTTATTATTTCCAGGGATTTGTAAAAAAGATGGATGATGTAAAAAATGTAAGATTTGCAAGTAAAAAAGTTTTAGGATTATCAAATAAGCAACGGTTAGGTGGTATGGGAGAACTTTCATCAGCATCAATAGAAACTTACGAAAAAATAAGCAGTTCACAGGGCATGAAGGAATGGTGCAAAAAGAGATTTTGACTTTTGCACCATATTCAATCTTTTTTATCGGTGATATTTACAACCATTTTAAGCCGCTTAACAAAAAGAATTTAATGAACATGTATGCTAACCACCAACCCCACCTTGAAAGTTATCTAAGAGAGAATTCTATTAATTTATTAAAGGAAAATGATGTTAATAAACTAATGGAGTTTTTAAAAACTTTGTAGAGAACTACTTGTTCAGCAGGTGAAGAATCATGTATAATCTTTATCCAGGGATAATAATTTTACGTCACGTGTGAAACCTTTAATCACTATATGAAATCATTTTTGCTACATCTGATTTTATGTCGTTTTCCGGAAGGCTATAAATATTCTTCCGCTTCTTTTTACCATCAAGCTACCAGTGCTTTGCATTTTTTGAAACATTATCAGGCTTGCTGCTTTTGCAGCCAGTCTAATGCATCTTTTAAGTCTATACCTCTTAGCACTTCCCTTTTATTAGTTACACTTTCAGAAAGCCATTTTAGTTTTCTTGCCGATCCTTCCTCTTCCCGCATCCATTCTTTTAGCCTGAGTTAAAAAAGCGCAATCTACATCTCTAAAACGGCCAATAACCTCTATCACATCATTCTCTGAAACAGAAGGTAAAGATTTGCAAAGTTCATTTATCTCGTAAAAGCTTTGCCTTCGCCTTATCGGCTCATTCTCTGCGTTTTCGTCGGTTAATGACTTGAAAATGATTGCAGCAATCTTCTTCTGTTTGTCATTCAGCTTTTCATAAATTTCGTTTGCATGGTCAGACAAAGCATGTTCTAATTTTCCGGCAGCTTCATAGTGTTCAAACTCTATTTCATTACCGGTTGGGTTGTCTAAGAAAAACTTGTAAGTACGCATTAGACAATGCTGTAAAACGGGTAGTTGGTCAAGGTCTTTGTCGCTGTCATTTAAAAGCTGGTCAAGAAGGCGGTTGCAGATTTTTTGACCGTAGAAACGGCATGGCTGCGAGGAACACCAACACCG
>JBBPZJ010000162.1:0-15107 GCA_038199395.1 Chitinophagales bacterium | reverse complement strand
CTTTAGCTGCATGCAATGCACTATAAACAGCACCATCCATGTAGCCTCCAAAATAGGGCGACGTTTCTGCGCCTGCCAGGTATAATTTACCGTTCATGAAGGATTGCTCATAAAGCATGTGCCCATTGTTCTGATGCGGTGCCACAAAATGCTCATACTTGCTATAAGTATACCTGTCTTCTTCCCATACTTTTTCTGTGTAAGAAAGATAATCGGCCGCTTCACTGCCCAGCAATCGTGTTAGCTGATCCATTAGTAATGCCACTCTTTCTGATTTTAATAGCTTTGATGCATTGACAGAAAGGAAGCCTTTTAAGGCAAAACGATTTTCTTCAAAATTAGTATGGTCATACATTTCTTGTGCAATACCCGTCTGGCTAAACAGGGTTCCGGAGTAACCTCTTTCCCGCCAGAATGGCCTTTTATATTCAATAGCAAACTTAACAGCATCTCCCATCCAGGTATGCGTGTTACGTATCACCTCAATTAGTGGTTCAGGCAAGCCTGGAATAAATTCAATCTTTTGTGCTACCAACAGAAATGGGGGTATCGTGATGATAACATACTTGGCTGCATATTTACTGCCCTGGCTGGTTACTATTTCAATAAATTTTCCGCCTTCTGACACAATTGATACGGGAGAGGCGAGAATAATTTTCTCTTTTCCTATATACTCAATTAAAGTATCAATAATAACTGATGTTCCTCCTGAAATTCTATAGGATGGCTCCTCTGTTTGAGGTATATCGAACAATTGTGGCGGCTCTGAAGGATTGGACTCAAAAATGCCAATGCCCTTTTGAAATTGCTTATAATAAGGAAGGTTTAATTCATGAAGTAATTGCATAAGGTAGGTATGCTTTGCTGCAAACCAGGTAGCACCCATTTCAACAGGTGTATTATTACCTTCTGCTTTTACGGTTAATATTCTTCCACTGCATCGTTCTCTTGCTTCTAAAATAACCGAATCAACACCTGCTTTCTTTAAATAATAGGCAGCAGATAAGCCGCTCAGTCCGGCACCTACTATTAATACGTCCTCCATAATATTGTTGCTATTATGCTTTCAAAAGTAGGTGCTAAGATTTGAAAAAGTTGAGACAAACTCCAAATTGATTCATATGAGATATAGCATAACTAGACGTTATAAAAGGCAAGGATTTTTTTAAACGCTTCATCCATATATTGAATGTAAAAACTTTTAAAAAAAAGGTCAATAGATTTGTGGCTGTTTCATCTGTTAACAGCAGTTGGATTTCATTTTGAGAGGATACTTTTGAATTCCATAGCTAAAAAAATACACACTGCATCTTCCTCACTATGATAGTTGGGGAAATGATTGCAGAATAAGTTACTTATTGCTTCTGCTTGATAAGTATAACTGCTTATTTAAATATCAGGAATAAAACAAGGTTCACCTGGAGCCAAAAAGTTTCCTTATTCCTTTTAATACTGTTGGAGCAATGATAACAGCAGATGCAATATTAATAGCAGCGCCTGTAACACAGTAGAGGCAAATCTTTTTTTGCACAAAAATCATTTTATATAAATAAAAGATAGCTCCTACAGCATTACCTGCAACAGTAGCGCCTAAAGCAACATCCAATACGGGTTTCCTTCCTGTTTGTTCATCACCTCCTGCCGATGCTAAAACCATTGTTGCCGCATAAGCTACTGCACTTATAGGTCCATCCGGTGCACCAAACCGATAAGCATCTTCTGAAGCATTCACCTTATTGCTATCGAAGACCTCAAACGGTAAATCTGGAAGGCTTTTGATCACCCCTGTTTGGTACATAGAGATAATACTGAAGTCTACCAAACCTAATGCAGATAACCCAATTACTTTTCTTCTTCTGTCTAAATCTTCGGAGTGTTCTGTTCTTAAAACATCCCGCATAGCTGCTGCATCCATAATAGTATATTTTTACAACGGATGCCGCAATAATTGTTCCTCCCCCCCAAACTTTTATACTTATAAATCATATTTAAAATACTGTCAGGAATGAAAATTGTACCGACTAACTCTATTTTAGACATCCTACAAAATAACTACTCCAAATTTTAAAATATAATATATGCAACAAGAAGAATTCAGACCAGAAGCACAAGAAATAAAAGAACAAAAACTTCCTTACCCGGCAAAGCAATCAGACATGAAACAGCAGCCGGATAGCGACCTGTCTAATTACAAACCCGCAGACAAATTAAAAGACAAAGTTGCCATCGTAACAGGTGCAGATTCAGGCATTGGGAGAGCGGTTGCCATTGCATTTGCTATGGAGGGCGCAGACGTGGCTATAATTTACAATGAGAACGATTCGGATGCTGAAGAAACAAAGCGAATGGTAGAAGCAAAAGGCAGAAAGTGTTTAAATATCAAGGCTGATGTGCGAAAAAGATCAGCATGCTTTGATGCGGTCAAGGAAACAGTTAAGGCGTACGGAAAGTTGAACATCTTAATCAATAATGCTGCTTTCCAAAAAACGCAGGAGCGACTGGAAGATATAACGGAGGAACAATTGCGCCGAACATTTGAAACGAACATTTTTGGTTACTTTTTTATGGCACAGGCTGCGCTGCCACATCTTTCAGAAGGCGATGCCATTGTAAATACTGGTAGTATAGTTGGTTTAACAGGCCTTGCAATTTTAGTTGATTATACTTCATCCAAAGGGGCTATACACGCATTTACCAAATCACTTGCTCTGCAATTAGGCAAAAGAAACATACGGGTCAACGCCGTTATTCCTGGCCCTGTATGGACACCCAATATTCCCGGCACTATGCCAAAAGAAGAAGTCCAAAACTTCGGGCATGAGGTGGCATTAGGAAGACCTGGGCAGCCCGAGGAATTAGCACCGGCATATGTGTTATTAGCATCAAGCGATGGCAGCTTTATTACAGGTGCATTGCTCGAAGTAACAGGCGGACGATTATCAAGCAGTAAATAAAATAAAATGGAACAGTATTATACAGCAGGAACGGTGATGGCGTTGTTACAAACAGATTATGTAACACCTATAACAAAACAGGTATTAGAAGAAAGAATGGCCTATGCAGGCGGAGATCCTTTATTCTTTGATGCTCCTGCTTTTGAAGTTCTTTCCATTGTGTGTGATCTCTTAGTTGCACAGGATTCTCAAAACCGGAGCGTAAACATCGCTTCGTTTATCGATCAGCGCTTAAAAGAAAATACCAGTGACGGGTGGCGCTATAACAATATGCCGCCCGATAAAGAGATGTATGTAAACGGTTTAAAGGGCATTGACGAAACTTCAATCTTATTATTTAAAGTACCATTTATTCAACTAAGTAAAGATCAGCAGTTGGAGTTGCTTAAATCTCTCCAGAAGGGCACAGCAGAAGGTGCAGTATGGAAAGAAATGCCATCCAAACGATTTTTTGAGGAACTATTAGCCGAAGTAACAGAAATATTTTACAGCCATCCTTCAGTGCAGGAAGAAATGGGTTATGTAGGCATGGCAGATGCGAAAGGCTGGACAAGAATTGGACTGAATGAAAGGGATGGAATTGAGCCTGAAGCGTTACCTTATAACGAAACTATAAAGCGTAATGCACCGTTATTCAAGTAATGAAACGGTAGATGCTGTGGTGATTGGCACAGGTGCCGGTGGAGCTCCTTTACTTGCCCGCCTGGCTGAAGCCGGGTTAAAAGTAGTAGCCCTTGAAGCGGGAAAACACTGGAACCCGAAGGCCGATTTTGCTACAGATGAAAGAGAGCAAAGTAAATTGTTCTGGAGATTTGAACGCCTGAGTGCCGGAGAAGATCCGGTGCATTTTGGAAGAAACAATTCGGGTATCGGTGTAGGTGGTTCTACTTTACATTACACGGCATATACTCCACGTCCTCTGCCGAATGGATTTCATCTTTACGCTGAATTTGGAGTAGGTATTAATTGGCCGATTGATTATTATAACCTTGAACCTTACTTTGATGAATTAGAGAATTTTCTTGGTATCTCGGGTCCTTCTCCATACCCTTGGGGCCCTCCAAGAAAATCCAAATATCCACTACCACCACTTCCTTTAAATGCGCCTGCCCAGTTAATGCAGCGAGGTTGTGAAAAGATGGGTATAAAAACTTCTCCGGCGGCTAATGCAGCCTTATCTGCTTCTTATTATCAGGAGAATGTGGGTTGGCGAAAGGCGTGTACCAATCGGGGCTTTTGCCAGGCAGGTTGCAGTACCGGCGCAAAGGCAAGTATGGATGTCACTTATATTCCATTGGCTGTGCACTTTGGAGCAGAAATAAGACCTGATTGTTTCGCTACTGAGTTCGAAAGAAGCAGTCAAGGTAACATTACAGCAGTGGTTTATAAAAAAAATGGACAGGAAGAAAAGCAACTATGCAAAAATGTGTTTCTATGCGCCGGTGCGGTGGAAACCCCTCGCCTATTATTGATGAATAATATGGCAAACAGCAGCGGCCAGGTAGGCAAAAATTTTATGGCGAATGTTGGATTGCAGGTATGGGGAGAGTTTGAAGAGGAAGTGCGTCCAAACAAAGGAATACCCGGAGCATTGATTTCGGAAGATATGCGCAGGCCCAAAAATGTTGACTTTGCAAGTGGGTATTTATTACAGTCTATAGGTGTAATGCCTGTTACTTATGCATCACAACTGGCAAGAGCCGGAGGATTTTGGGGAGAAGAGCTACGAAAAAAACTTCGGGCTTTTAACCATGTCGCCGGTATAAATATGCATGGTGAATGTTTGCCTAATGAAAACAATTACCTGGAGCTCTCAAATGAATTAGATGAGATGGGGTTACCTAAACCAAGAATATATTTTACTGCTGGTGAAAATGAAAAAAAGATGAGTGCGCATGGAGATAAGATCATGCGTGAAATATGGAGTGAGGCAGGGGCAGAAAATTTGATGTCCTATCAGAGGAAAGCACACACCATTGGCACTTGCCGCATGGGTAGTTCAGGGGATACTGCTGTGGTTGATTCCGCAGGACGTTCCTTTGATGTCGCTAATTTATACATCTGCGATAATTCTGTTTTTCCAAGCACGTTAGCTGTAAATCCTGCTTTAACCATTATGGCACTCTCCTTACGTACTGCAGACTTGTTTTTATCACAAAAATCATAACCATAATATGATGGCTACAAAGAGTTTTTTAGACATAGTTGAGAAAGCACATGGTGGAGACTCAAACTTTGAAGGCGACGAACATGGTGGAGGAGCCGGACATGACGGAAGCGGCTTGCCTAAAAAGACACCCGGCAATTTTATGTTTGCCACAGGCATTGAGTGTTCCTATCCCACCATTGATCATGGGAAAACCCGCCGCGATTTATTAGATGAATGCAAGCATTACGAACGTTGGAAAGAAGATTTCGGCTTGGTAAAAGAGCTTGGTTTAAATGTATTACGCTATGGCTTGCCTTATTATTCCATTCAAAAAGGGCCTGATGAATTTGACTGGACATTTGCAGATGAAGTAATGAACGAATTAAAAAGGTTAGAAATTACACCGATTCTTGATCTGCTGCATTTTGGAGTGCCGGATTGGATAGGTAATTTTCAAAATCCAGAATTGCCCATCCATTTCGAAAAATATGCAGCAGCCGTTGCACAGCGATATCCCTGGGTAAAATATTATACGCCTATCAACGAAATTTATGTAACAGCCAAAGCAAGTGCTAAAGACGGCGTTTGGAATGAGCAATTAAAGGATGACAGGTCTTTTGTAACAGCTCTAAAAAATATTGTGGCAGCAAGCATTTTAGGTAATCACCAGATTGCCAAATACCGTCCTGATTGTGTTATTGTACAAAGTGAAAGTGCTGAATACGTACATGAAGCTTGCGCAACTAAATCACACCAGGTAACGATTGATAACAAGGTGCGTTTCCTTTCATTGGATCTGTTGTATGCCCATCCACCTGATGCAGATGTTTGTATGTATATGATGGATAATGGTCTTACCCGAAAAGAATTCGAATGGTTTATGAAAGCCGAGCCTCCTGGCTACCAGGTAATGGGAAATGACTATTATGGCAGAAATGAAAAGATAAAGCTTCCGAATGGTGAAATAATAATTGCTTCAGATGTTTTTGGCTGGTACCAGATCACTAAAAATTATTACACCAGGTATAAAAAACCTGTCATGCATACGGAAACAAATGTCTTTGATGCTGACAACGCTCCCACCTGGTTATGGAAACAGTGGATGAATGTATTGCAGATGCGGGAGGATGGAGTACCTGTTCTTGGTTTTAACTGGTACAGTTTAATTGATCAAATTGATTGGGATATAGAATTGGCAGAGAAGAAAGGAACTGTTAATGCTTGCGGTTTATATGATTTAGACAGGAAACCGCGACCTGTTGCAGAAGCTTATAAAATGTTGCTGAAAGAATTTGGACAAATAACAATTGTACCGCATGGTGAAATGCTTGAAATTACAGATCGGCCTGCAAGGCTGAAAGTAGAGATTTGACACCACTTCATCTATTCGTTTGGTAACGAAATTAAGCATCAGAAATTCTATAGGCTTATGACAGATAATAACAGCGTAATACAATGGGGAAGTAGTGGTAAGGTGATAGTCTTCTTACATTACTTTGGTGGTTCAGCCCAAAGTTGGAAGTGGGTGGGAGAAAAGTTAAAGGATCGTTTCCGTTGTATAAGCATTAACCTTCCCGGCTTTGGAGGTACACCTTCGCTTCAAGTCCCATCCATTCAGTGCTATGCAAAGTATGTGCAGGATCAGTTGAAACTATTAGCGGTTTACAACTATATTTTAGTAGGTCATTCCATGGGAGGCAAAATTTCTATGCAATTAGCCGCTAATGCAGCAGATGGATCTGTTGAACAATTAATCCTTATTGCTCCTTCTCCGCCTTCCACAGAACCCATAACAAAAAAAGAAAAAGAAAGAATGCTACAAATGCCTGACCGCAGGGAGGCAGAAAAAACAATTGCTCAAATAACAAAGAAGCCTTTAAAAGACGACCAATATACACTAGCTGTTCTAAACCAATTGAATGTTGACATTACAACCAGGCAGTGGTGGGTATTAAAAGGTATAGACCATTCGATAGTAAACAATGTAAAATCACTTCATCTTCCCATTACCGTGCTTGCTTCCGAAGATGATCCTGCTATAGCTGCCGATGTGATCAAAAAGAAGGTTATAAGTGTTTTTGGTCAGTCAAAATTAATAACCACCCGCCACTCTGGTCATTTACTCCCTATGGAAGAACCCGGCTGGGTTGCAGAGAGCATTAGAAGTATTGTAAGCGATCAATCGACAAATACAACAGATGATACTATGGAAATATAATTTTGAGAATAAAAAGCAATTATAAGGCACTATTAATTTAGAGCGCAGGATTGGCAAGATTTTGTTGTAGTGACCGCATTCTACCAACACACAGATAATGGTTAATCAGTAAATCCGGCAGGCAGTGCTTCATTTGCAGTTGACAACACCGTACAACGGCTGCGCTGCTATTAATACTTGCAATGGCAGAAAGGATATGCAAGAAGCTCCGGGCAGGACGAAAACTTTTACTTTCATTTCCATTTAGAATGCCTGTTAAGAAGACGTTTTTTTAACTTCGTACTTATGGTGCGATTGTTCCTCTACATATAATTTATTTACAACAGTCATTATTATTGCGACAACAGGAGTTGCAAGCAATACTCCCCAAAAGCCTCCCAGCAAACCCATAGCTACCTGCCCAAATATAATAAGCGCGGGAGGTATGCTTACCATCTTCTTCTGAATGAGTGGCTGCGTTACCGCACTTTGTATCACCTGTATAAGCGTATACAAACTAAGTACTAAAATAACCGTGGTTGTACCCTGCGACAGTGCTAAAAGTCCGGCGGGAATTAAAGCGATAATTGGACCGAAGTTGGGAATGAAGTTTAACAAACCGGCTATTAACGCCAGTGTAAGTACCAGTGGCATACCTAATGCCCACAGCCCTAAACCGGTAAGCACTGCAATGAACAAAAATCCGAAAAGTTGCCCCTTGATCCAATTTTTTAAAACGGTATGTATCTCGTCTAAGAGGCTTGCACCTTTGTCTTTTGCCTTTGGCGGCAGCAAATGCACAATTCCCTTTTTATAGGTAAAAGGGCTGGCGATAAAAAACATACCCAAAAGCAATACTATATACAGATCACTTAAAATTCCAAAACTTGAGGAGAAGAAGTTTTTTGCTATAGACATTGTCTTTTGAGAATTGCCTGAAGAATGCAGGTATTGCAAGGCCTTGCTTCCAACGGTGCTTTTTTGCAGGTAGTTCCTGGCATTATCAATTGTTTGTGGCAGCGTATCAGTTAGTGCCGTAATCTGTTGCTGCAGCCGTGCGCCAACGAACCAGAAAAAAGCAACAAGCAAAATTATATTAATCACGATTGATAAAGCGAGGCTCCATCCCGCTGGTACATGCAGTTTTTTGTGAAAAAAACTTGCACAACCATGAAAATAAATTGCAAATAAAGCGCCGGCCAACGTGAGCAAAACAAGGCTGAATAACGACTTGAATAGAAGCAAGAGTATTACCAGCAGCGCAATAACGCCTCCAGCTATCCAAATTTTCTTTTTATAATCTGATTTGTCTTGGGTCATGTAGATGTTTGATTCAGGCATAATTAATTAATTTATTGGGTCTTTATGTTTGCAGCAGGATACTTTTTTGTTGTATTGTAACCTGCAAGCAAAGATTGTGCTTGCTATAGCCGCAGAGAGCAATTGCTATTTGTTTCTGCTGTAGCTATTTGAGAGGTCGTAAACGGATCAGCTTTCTCACTGATTGGGTTTTACGGTAGTAAGTCGTTTCTTTAATTCAGGAATAGGAACAAGTCGATCAGTCATTTATAATAAGTTTTAGTTGAAGCTGGGTCTACATAGCCAAGCTTTGTGTTTGCATGTGACCCTGCGCTCCAGGCCGGGGTTCCTTGGCACACAACCTTTAGAGGAGACCCCAGCAGAACGAAGAAAAAAAGCACCTTAGACATTGCATATTAAGTACTCGTTTATTTAGTTACTTTTATTCCCTTTTTAAGATAAAGTCCCCAAAGAAGGTTGTATGAATGAATAGAATCTGTAGGTTCTTGTTGCATATTTACAATTTGAAAACCCTGGTTGACCCATTGTAAAATGCCGCCAAATACATTATGAACATTGGTGAAACCAGCCTTCTTCATTTTTTTTGCAACGGTCTCACTACGCTTACCTATAGAACAATAAACAATGAGATTGTCACTTTTGTTGAGGTCAGCAACATCAGATAAACTGAATTTTTTATAATTAATAAATCTTGCGTTTTTAATATGGCTGATTTTATATTCAGCCGTAGAGCGTGTGTCCAAAAAGATAGCCTTACCTAATTCTTCTCTTGCCTGGGCCGCAGATATAACCGATGCATTTTCAGTAAGCAATTCTGTCAATACAAATTTACGCCAGCCTTTCACGCCAAAAGACTGGGTTTGTTTCATTTTATGCCTGATGAGTATAAATGAGAGTATTCCGATTATGACTGTTGGAATTAGCCATTTTAGAATGCCTGTGGTATGGTTAAGTTTCATTGGTATGATTAGGATGGTATTGTTGAACTTAACCGGTAATCAATTTTCAGGGACGTTGGTTTTGTTTTATTTAGATAGAATCTATTGTTCATTTTAATACATTGTATTCAGGTTTAAAAAAATGATTTTTGAACAGAGCTTCTGCGCACTGTTGACACATTTCAACACCATTTTCAGCGTTTGTATCCGTTTTTTTGGTTCATTTAAAGCAAGTTCACTCGTTCAATTGGCTAGCCGATAGACTGTACCTGTATTTCCTTTAGGACCTTCATTAATGATAGTAAGCACATAAACTTCACCATTTCTGTCCTGGCCAAATGCCAACAGATAGGCACCTAGTTCACCATTTTGGTCATTTTTTATAAACATTCTTTTATAAGGCCAATCGCTTCCTTTGCGGTCGGCGGCAAAAATTACTCCTTTACTTTTGTCATGCTCCTGTGTCCATACGCCAAAAAGATACTTGTCTTTCAATGCAGGGAGACCGCTGCCGCTATAAACCACGCCACCAATGGATACAATGCCCAAGCCATCTTTGAAGTTCATTGCATTTTTAAATTCAATCACTGGTTCTACAAAAGCATTGCCCATTTTATCTTTTACCGGGCACGAATCAAATGGTTGCTTATTATCAGCAGCATTAAAGCAATGCCTTCCCTCCTTCACATTCCAGCCGTAGTTGCCACCCTTGGTAATCACATCAATTTCTTCATATAGCACCTGCCCGGCATCTGCTGCAATCAGGCTTCCATCACCTGCAAAACAAAACCGGTAAGGATTGCGCAGACCGTACGCATAAATTTCTTTTAGTCCATCCTTCCCATCTGCAAAAGGATTATCGGTTGGGATGCCATACGGATTACCGTTATTCACATCAATACGTAAAATATTTCCAAGCAAATTTTGTTTCGTATCCTGCCCATTTCCACCGGCGTTTTTATCGTACCAGTCACTTACATGCCCCATATCCTTATCATCAGCACCTCCCCCATCGCCAATGGAAATATATAAAAACCCATCGGGACCAAAGGCCAGGGTACCCGCATTATGATTCTTCTGCGGCTTATCAATTTGTAGTAACACCCGCCCGGAAGTTGGGTCGGCTTTGTTTGTATCAGAGGTAGAAACTTTATACTCTGCAATGGTCGAAGTACAGTTCCAGTCTTTGGGTGCCGAAGACCTTAATGGGGCGCTGTAATAAACATAGAATTTGCCATTACTTTTATAATCCGGATGAAAAGCGAGCCCTAAGAGGCCTCGTTCTTCTTCTTGATCGGTCTTTAACTGCACAATTTTACTGCTGATATCCAGGAACGGCTGCGCAGACTTTTGTCCGTTGTTGATGATGTAAATCTTTCCAACCTGGTCCACAACAAATAAGCGGTTATCGTTTGCAGGTTGTGTCAGGTACACTGGCGCAGTAAACCCTTCTGCCACTGTCTGGAGCGTGATGCTGTCCACATTAGCGTCATTGTTGCTGGTGGCAACCGTTGTATCCTGACTGACATCTAATGTATGTTGACTGTTATTGCCACAGGAGATGGTGAAGGCGGCTAAAAGTAAAATAAAAAAAGATTGAACTGCTGTCATGGTGAAGAATTTAGAAGTAAATAAATATTGTATAAAAAATTTCCTTTATCACTCATCAAACCCGATGGAAGGTGAAACGCCGTACATCTTCGGATCAACAGGTGCACTCCGGCAAAATCGTAGGCGTAATCAATGATAAAGTCTCTGCCGGATGGTATTCGCCTGATCGAAAATCTTAGCTATAATGGGGTATAATCCATAGCATAGATTAAGATGATTTATCAGGTACTATTTCTCCAGCCGGTTTAAAAACGCTTCCATTTCCGCTATTTCTTTTCGTTGCGCCTTGATGATATCTTCTGCCAGCTTCTTCACTTCGGGGTCTTTTATATCGGCTCTTTCACTGGTTAATATGGCGGAGGAATGATGAGGTATCATGGCTTTCATGTATTGCACATCGCCAATAGGGGTTTGAGACCGCAGCGCAAACAACACAACAATAAATACCACGATGCTACTGATGGTGATACTATGTTTATTTTTTTATCAGGATACATCTTGCCCATCATTAACATCATTATTACAACCATAGCTGCCACCATTAGAATGGCCATATAAATGCGGGTAATACTCGTATGATAGTGCTTAATTTCTATCACGTTTAAAAACATTACAGTGTACATAATAATGAAGGAAATTACCATCATTAATGAAAACTTTTTGTAAGACATCATAGTCTTTAATTTTAGACTGGTTTAGACTGGTTAAAATTCAGCTTGCTTAAATAATAGTTTTTTTGGTTTTGTAGTTCTGTATGCATCGATTGGTCATCTTGCCCGGTACTCAGGTCTTTTATCTTTTTATCCAGTTCCTGGCTGAATATTTCTTTGTGTACACTGTATCCTTTTTCCAGGGTTTGTTTATCAATTGTTTCATTTTCATACCGGGTATTTAATTCAGCTAAGTGATTGTTTAGCCTGTCTGTTGCAAACTGTTCGAAGTCCTGCATTGCCTTATTTTTCATATTTTATTTTTGAGAGGTTATACTATGATAAAAATGCGTTTTGTATGATTGGAAATCTATACAAATGGTTAGTGAGAGACATTATAGACTTTTGCGTTAGATCAGAAACGCCATCATGCTGCACGGGTACTCCTTTACTAAGACTTACACAAGACAAAACACCTGCAGGGCGGCGCATTCCAACAAAATTGGCTACACGATCCACATTTATTTTTTGCGTACCCTCCAAAGCACACCAGATAAAGGATGGGCATTCATTCCACTATCGTCAAATTCGACAATGCCAAAATCCACGATGTATAAGCTACCATCTTTGGCCCACTCCATTTGCAAGGGTCGTTCCAGCCCGCCACCACCTTTTGCAGAAGCCGGCAGGTTGTTCTTGTTGTAGATAAGGTCGCTTTGCACTTTAAAACCCGGCCAGTTGTATTTTACTCCATCGGGTGCGTTTTGCTCTTCGGGCACTATCAATTGACAAATAAGACAGCAAATTCTATCAAAATATTATTTTGATAATGAGAAGTAATTGTAAGGCACTATTAACTGGAAGCGCAGGATTGGCAAGATTTGTTTGTAGTGACTGCATTCTATCAATACACGGAAAATGGTTAATTCTGAAATCGCCATGTCCAAATCTGATACCTTGAAGGCAGTTTATTTTAACCAAAATATAGATAAAGTAATCGGCACTAAGTTAGTGGCAAAATCGTGGCCGGGAGGATGAGCCTCTTTTCAATGCGAGCGGTTCCTAGTGACTATTTTTTAAAGGATTGGGAGAAGAGAAAAGAAAAGTGAGTCGATGATAACGGCGCTTTTCTTTTCTCCCGTTTAAAAATTAATTTGCAGTAATAGTGACTTTAATGACTTTATTAGTTGCAGGTATAGTGTATGCTGGATGACGCATACTTGCACCAGTAATTGCTACACTTTCGGTGGGGCCCTGGTTATCGGATTCCTGTACAGGTTTTTGATCCGGACCTGTACCGGGAGGTGTGTCTGCTTCTGTACCGGCATCGTAAAGTTTTAATGCTGATGTTACATCACCTGTTACCGGAGTTTCATTGTTAAAAAGTGGCAAACCTATTCCACCGCTAAAACTATAAAACCAGTCATTGGATTGCACAAACATGGTTTGAAACTGCAACCTGTCACCAGGACTTGCATTAAAGGTAAACTGTGCTTTTTGCCCTGGCAGTATAGGCCCTGCTTCTGTTTTGAAAATGCCATGAGTCCGTACATGTGACAATGCTCCCATTGCTGCATCCTTAGTGCCTGCTGCACCATCTTCAGCTATACGTTCGGTTCCAATGTCTGCCATTTTGCCTTCGGTAAACATCGGATCGTTTCCGGTGAAGACTGCCCACGCACCCGGAGACAGAGGAACCGCTCCCCCCGCTCTTGGAGTATTTAGTAGACCCGGTGTTGATACATTTTCAACTGTTACAGTAAAGCTCCTGCTAATATTGGCTTCTTTATGACAGCTTGCCACAGCCAGCAATAACCCCGAAAAACAACAAATTTTAAATAACTTTTTCATATACTTTCTTTTTTAAATGACTAGATTTATAATACAACATTTAAAAGAACAATTTACCAGAACTTATTCTCAAAAATGCATTTTGGGACATTGGAAAGTATATCGTCAGACTGTGCGAAAACCAAAATAATCTGCTAAGAATAGTCTGTACAGATCTTTCTTGGGCAGATGTACGAACGGATGTTGATGAGCGTATGTTTTCGCATAGCCTCGATGAGTCTCTCTACTTTTTGAAATCTTCACCTGAAGCGGATTTTAACGTAGTAGAATACGTTTAATAGTAATCTTAATTTACTCGGCCGATACTTAAGCTTTCATTACTTCCTGGTTACTTTCCAAATCGCACCGGTACCTGTTTGAGCGTCAAATGGAGGTGTTTTAGACATATCAATTTTTACAACCCCATAGTCTACAATATACATCGCTCCATCCGGTCCAAATCTTACGTCAAAAGGTCTTTCCAAACCTTGTCCCGTTTTACCTTGCGATGATGCAGGAATACCGCCGGAATTTGATAAAAAAGGAGTAAGAGCACCTGTATTAGGATTTACGCTTACCACTCTATAACCTTTGGCGGGCACGTTGCCACGCAATGGATTGGTAGGTGGTGCCAGATCGCCCCATTCGGGACTAATCAATTGACCAGCAAGTGCGCCCCATGAATCAGGAGCAATGTCAAACAAACATGGAGAGGAGTTTATTTCATGTCTGGAGAGAACAACAGCCGGGGTTGGAGGTGTAAGCCCGCTGGCTGCATGGTCAATGACAAACCCCAAATTTTTGCCAAGAGATGTCTTACCTACGAATACTTCCGCCTGAAACTTATCAGGCACTTCAAACTTCGCATTTGTGAGAGGCTCTCTTCCTGCAGAATAATCAGGTATACCATACCACATGCCTTCATTGACTCTTAGCGAAACGTCAATGTCGTCATTTACAGGACGGGAGCCCCTGATATCGTATCCATTTTCAGTAGCATACATTTTTCCGTTTTTGTCCCAACCAATGCCAAGCAAATTACGGAAGCCCCATGCATGCATTGTAATGGTCGCCTCGGCATTGTTCGGATCAAATTTGAGAATAGAACCGCCACATTTCTTTGCACCCGGTATTATCTGGCCAACGCCCGTAGCTGTACCAAATGGTACGTATGCACCAGTCATCACAGAGTCATTGGGATTGCTTGACCGGAAATCAGCCGATTTAAAATTCCTCCCTAAAAGTACAATATCCTGACACGGAGTAGTATGCACATCCGGGCTTAGCTTCACAAATGCAGCTACAGACAAATCCATTACACCAGCGTTACCAGCAGGACCGACAGATACATAAAGTTTCCTGTCAGGGCCAACCCTAATGTCATTTATTTGATGCTCAGCCTTGCTATCCAATATACCATCAAAGATTTTTGTGACTTGTCCGTCCATGGTCACCCGG
>JBBPZJ010000161.1:0-4382 GCA_038199395.1 Chitinophagales bacterium | reverse complement strand
GGAGTATTGCCAAAACCCCGTTTAACGTTATGGCAGATCTTTACGATGAGTTTTGGGTTTCTTGGAATTCAGTTTGGATTCGCACTTCAAAATGGTAATACCAGCCGCATCCTTCGCTCTTATGGAGCAGATGTTGACCAGTTGCCAATGTTTTGGATCGTTGCTCCTTTGGTCGGCATGATCGTGCAGCCATTAATAGGTCATTACAGTGATAAAACATGGACAAGAATAGGCAGACGAAAACCTTACTTTCTTACCGGCGCCCTGCTTTCGTCTTTGGCGCTGGTTTTTTTGCCTAATTCCGGATCTCTTGCCGGTATTGTTCCGGCTTTGTGGATAGGCGCAGGCATGGTAATGATCATGGATGCATCGTTTAATGTAGCCATGGAACCATTTCGGGCACTGGTAGCTGACAACCTACCGGAGAGCCAAAGAACATTAGGATTTTCGATACAAACTTTTCTTATAGGTCTGGGGGCAGTCGTAGGATCTGCATTGCCCGAATTTTTAGGTAATCACGGTTTTAGTTTGACTACCCAACAAAACGACGTGGCTGACAATATTAAATACTCTTTCTACATAGGGGCCGCTGTTTTTGTGGCCGCCATTTTAGTGACTGTTTTGTTTACTAGAGAATATTCACCTGCCGAGTATGAAAAGTTTCATGGGAAACCTGAACCTGCAACGCATAAAAGTGGTATTTCAGAAATCATCAGAGATTTTAAGAACATGCCAAAAACCATGAAACAATTAGGACTAGTTCAGTTTTTCTCATGGTTTGCCTTGTTTAGTATGTGGGTTTTTACAACAGATGCAGTTGCGACGCATGTGTATGGCTTAAGCGGCGATTATTCCAAAAGTATTCAATACAACGAGGCCGGAAACAAGGTGAGTACGGCTTTTGGTGTTTATAATTTTGTAGCTATGTTCTATGCTTTACTGCTACCTGTCATTGCAGGCTACATCGGGCGAAAAGCAACACATGCCATTTCGTTATTAGCAGGAGGTCTTGGTCTCATATCAATTTACTTCATTAAAGATCCTGCAATGCTAAACTATTCTATGATCGGCGTTGGTCTTGCATGGGCAAGTATTTTAGCAATGCCTTACGTCATTCTCTCTGGTTCTATTCCGGCAGGAAAACTGGGTATCTATATGGGTATTTTCAATTTCTTTATAACGCTTCCACAAATTGTAAATGGTTTGTTTGGCGGTTTTATTGTAAAGCATATATACCAGGGTCAGCCAATATATGCTATTCTTCTCGCCGGCATATTTATGCTGCTGGCAGCCATTAGTGTCATTTTCGTTTATGATGCCGGAGCGATAAAAATTAAACAAGAAACAATACAGACAGCATGAGCTTTCAACGATTATTTACCCTCACTTTTTTTACTGTTATTACTCTTTATGTACATGCTCAGCAAGTTGAGGTGTACCCGACGCATTGGTGGGCAAAAATGAAAAATCCACGACTTCAATTGATGATTCATGGTGTTGGTATAGGTAGTGGAAGCAACGTCTCTATAAAATATCCGGGCGTGACTGTTTTGAGAGTAAACAAGGTAGAAAGTAAAAATTATCTGTTTGTTGATCTTAATATTGGTGCTCAGGCGAAGCCGGGAAGTTTTACAATACAGGTTGAAAATGGAAGCAAGCCTGTTTCGATTAAATATGAACTTTTGCAAAGAAGACCAGGAAATGGTCAACAGTTTGCGCAAGGAGTAAACTCTTCCGACTTTGTATATTTATTAATGCCGGACAGATTTAGCAACGGTGATGAAAGTAATGACCGGATAATCGGCATGAAGGACCAGTCTTTAAACAGGGACTCAATGTATGCGAGGCATGGAGGTGATTTGCAGGGAGTAATCAATCACCTTGACTATTTGCAGCAATTGGGAGTAACTACCCTTTGGATGACACCTGTTATCGAAAACGACATGCCTAACAGAACTGAGCACGGCTATGCTTTTACCAATCATTATAAAATTGAACCACGTTTTGGTGGAGAGGCAGCATACAAATCATTAAGCGACGCATTGCACAAACGTGGAATGAAACTGATACAGGACGCGGTGTACAATCATGTTGGCATTCATCATTTTACCGTCGTAGATCCTCCAATGAAGGACTGGCTTCATCAATGGCCGTCTTTCACGAAGCCAAACTATAAAGACCAAACTCTTTTCGATCCTTATTTTGCACAAATTGACAGAAAACAACAGGTTGATGGTTGGTTTACTCGTGAAATGCCCGATTTAAATCAGTCAAATCCTTTTGTTGCCAATTACCTTATTCAACATGCTATTTATTCTGTAGAAGAATTTGGAGTTGACGGATGGAGGATCGACACCTACATATACTGCAACCTCGACTTTATGAACAGATGTAATAAAGCACTAGTTGACGAATACCCGAAAATAACGGAGTTTGGAGAAGTTTGGGTTGACGGAACCGTAAATGAGGCATGTTTCACTCGAAATAATTTGAACACAACTTTTGAAAGTAACCTCATCGGCGTTACTGACTTTCAAACTCTTTTTCATGGCATACAGCCTGCTTTAAAAGAAGGAAATGCAAATAGCTTGTACCAGACTTTGAGCAATGATATTGTTTATAAAAATCCGCTGAACAATGTTATTTTTCTTGATAATCACGATATGACAAGATTTTTATCTCAGGTAAACGAAAACCAGGAAAAACTGAAGGCGGGTATAGCGTGGCTGCTTACTTGTCGAGGTATTCCTCAGCTATATTATGGTACTGAAATTTTAATGAAGGGTGTTTCCAACCCAGACGGGCTTGTCAGGTCAGATTTTTTAGGCGGATGGAAAGAGGATAAACAAAACAAATTTACACCTGAGGGAAGGACAACCGAAGAAAATGAGGTGCATGACTGGACGATGAAGCTTGCCAATTTTCGTAAAAATTCATCTGCCATCAGAACAGGAAAGACGACGCAGTATGTGCCGCAAAATGGCGTGTATGTTTATTTTCGGTACGATATGAATCAAACTGTGATGTGCATTTTAAACTGCGGAGATAATGCGGGCGAAATTAATTTCTCAAGGTATGTTGAAAGAACAAAAGGCTTTAGCAAAGCAAAATCAGTTACAGGCAACGAGGTTTTAAATTTGAATGATAATGTAAGTATCCCGGCGAACAGCATGTGGGTAATGGAGCTGGTGAAATAGATTCTTTCCGGAAAGAATATGAACAGAATAGGCGATGAAAAATCGAAATAAAGAATAAGATAGCTGTTGAATTTTCATCAACGGCTTTTTCATTTTGATGACCTTATGCCTTCAAAAACTCATTTATAAACCTCTTTTTTTCTTGCTATTGATAGTCCCTTATGTTTTCCGGCATCAAGTGTATCCCTGGCAGGTTGCTCTCCACCAGAGCTGGCTTCCGTTTTAACTTGTGAAACAAAGTCTGTTTCACTAACTCCAGGAAGACACTCAACCAACCACATTGTTGTATTTAGCAGGAGACATTCAGGCAAAGCCGTCTGTATTGTTTGTAAGCCATTAACCATCACAGAAATTATTAAAAGAGCTTGATATAAACAGAAAATATTTTTTATTGATTGTACTCCATTTGCTTTCCTTAACTGTATTATATTATTGTTGCCCGTCCTTTGCATATCATAGGGGCGTTTAATGACGATGTATTTAGTGTTAGGATTTATGTGAACCCGATTTTCTATAACTGCTTATGCTTGCCACAATATGATGAATGAAGAAAGATATGAGGAACTGAAATTGATCAATCTCTTAGCAAAAGA
Source organism: Chitinophagales bacterium (assembly GCA_038199395.1). Classification (GTDB taxonomy): domain Bacteria; phylum Bacteroidota; class Bacteroidia; order Chitinophagales; family Chitinophagaceae; genus Segetibacter. The sequence goes on along the minus strand of JBBPZJ010000161.1, from coordinate 592 downwards.
TAGTGAGTATGCTTTTCAACTTTTGTATGACCGCCATCGAAATCGCATCTATAAAGTGTCTGCAAAATTCTTAAAGTTACGATTACCAATGAAGGTGTTAACGGCATCGTAGAGGCAGATGCGTTTAAATTTGAATTGGTAAAATAAATCTGACCAGGAACACGTATAGGTGCCTTACTTCGGTAATAATATTTTCTCTTCTTAGAACAACCGGGCGGATATTAGCATATACTTTAGCACGTAACTACTCTATAGCTCTTTGTCTTGCTGGGTATCCTTTCATAGATTGTGTGGGCGTGGCTAAGGGGCCCCGGCATTCTTGCACTAATTCTGATGGTAACTCTGCTAGCTCAACTCTCAAAATGCGTTAATAACAAGGTGAAGGTAATATAGAAAAGGGGACGCTTCGCTACTTCGGGATGTTCGGGGTTGACATAACACAATATTAGTCCTATTTATACTGACTTTCTGATAGTGCAGCAAGTCGGGGTCGCTGCTACCACACAGGGCTTATAGAGGAGACCCCCAGCACGACATTAAAGAACACTTAAACTAGCGGGGTTTCAGGTAAAATTACTTGCAAACACCATTG
>JBBPZJ010000160.1:0-8771 GCA_038199395.1 Chitinophagales bacterium | reverse complement strand
TTTGTCATACTAATTGAGTTTTTGTATTCACAATTAGTACAGCTTCTATGCTGTAAGTGATAACTTCTTTATAAGTAATATTACTTTACACTCTTATCCACATCAAATATCAATTCTTACTAATTTTAGACAGCTTCTAACTGCTACAACTAATGTTAGTAAAAAAGTCGCAGAGGTGTTTAACGCCACTTTTAAAGATGCTCAAGATGTGCAGTGGAGCAAACTGAACAAAGATTTTTTAGCCCAGTTTATCACCGCAGATCTCAATAACAGGGTGCTTTTTCATAAGAACGGTGAGATAGTTTATCACCTTAAGTACGGCCATGAAAATAATCTTCCGCAAGAGGTTAGGAAGTTAGTGAAATCTCAATACGACTATGTTGATTTTAGAATTACCAATGCCATAAACGTTTTGCAGGACAAACGCAATATTTGGGTGGTTAATCTGGAAGATGATAAAAAATTCGTTGTAGTAAGAGTAGAAGATGGCGAAATAGAAGAAGTGTCTAATTTAAATAAAAGTTTAGCTTCTAAATAATAACAGAAGTTCAAACTATTGCTGTAGGAATATTATTAGAGGAGATCATCGCTAATAATATTCCTATTTTTTGGCTTTCAGTACCCGGCACGGCATTGAAACCGTATCATTCAGAGGCTAATCTCATTTACCCCTTTGCCGTCCGACTGTTATCCCTACCGGCAAAGTCCCTTGTCGATACCTATTTTAATGTGCTTTTTTTAAGGACCTTCATATCCTCCGATGCTATTTTTTATCATTGTCTTCATTAATGCATCGTCTCTAAAGCAATTAGTGGTGTAACCTTTAACAAATTGAAAATTAGCAGTTAGATGTCTACAAAAGTTTTCACATTTCTGTTGTATATCTTTTTGCCTTTTGTTTAAGTTGCCCGGCAAAAATTGTTATGTTATCACCTCGTTTAAGACATAAAGATTAATTCAAAGACTACGTTTCAATTGTGTTCCCCCTACCACTATATTAGAATACAATGTTAGCGGTAAATTGTATTCGATAAATTTTGACCAATTATAGACTCTATTTGAGAAATTTTAAAAAAAAGCTTGAAGATAACTTGTAGTAATTGGGGTTACTCATCAACTAAAAATAAATGCCTCCCTAATTCATCCCTTTTTTCACCCTTACTAATAGGTAGTCGTGTAAAGAAAAAATTGTCGGAACTTATAATTCTACGGACAACAGTTCTTTTCCTAAGCTGTGAATTGCAGATTCGATTTTTTGGACTTGATCTGCCCGAGGTTTTTTTAAACCGGAAGCATAATGCTGAAGCTGCTTTTGATTAATTCCAGTCAATCTTTCTAAGGCGGAATTTGTAAATATCTTTCTATAGTAGTTTAAGAAGCTTTCTACATCAAACTTGAAAACTAATTCATAATATCCCTTTAAAATGGAAGGGATATTTTTGTCTTCATTATACTTTTTCAACAATTCTAATCCATCCAAAGCAGACTTTTTAGCTTCATCGACAGAGTTTCCTTGCCATATATTCCATCCACATTTTCAGCATAGGAGCTATATGAGTCGTCGCTTCGTTCGATGATAATTTTAATAGTTTTATTTTTTTTACTGTTTTTGCTTTGACTTGTTTTATTAAGCGTGTTCATGGATGTTTTACTCCTTCATTTTATATTGCTCCAAACAAATGAGAAAAAGTGAAAGAGTTGAAGAAATTATTTGAGTCTCATTCTTTCTTCATCTTTTTCTCTAAACCTTTTCACGCCTTATATTGGCATCACAAGCACATCTCGGTTCGTGTCTTTCACTGCCAGCTTTAGGTATGTATCTTCATCATTTAGTTCGTCAGCATACTTATCAGCTTTCATCGCTCCCTTTTTAGGGGGGTTTTTCATTAATGGAAAGCGTTCCTTAAATTACTTCCTGTTTATTGTGCTGAAGCAGGGCGTTGTGATATTGACCAATATTTTACTACTATCTCAAACATATCTTTTATTCCCTGAATGCTGTTTGGTTTTATAAAATAACCTTGTACATTAAGGCTATATGCTTCCAGTACATGTGCAGAAGCGCCACTGGTTGATAACATCAGGAATGGAATACATTTTAATCGCATTTCTTCGTTATTAAAAATCTTCTGTTTAAGTTCAAAACCATTAATTCGGTTCATATTAATATCGCAGAAAATAAAGAAGGACTTCTTATCCGTTGTAGAAATGTAATCGTAGAATTTATGCCCGTCAGTAAAGACTATTATTTCATTTTCAATTCCTAATTCCTTAAAACCTTCCTGAAAAAGTTCAATGTCATCAATATCGTCATCAATGATAATTATCGGATTTGAATTGCTGGTTGTAGTTGCCATTATTTCAAATCTAATAATTTAATGCCTTTTAAGCAAATTATTTAACAATGCTGATTATTTAAGACTTTTGACTTTAGCTCTTATTGTTCCACGTTCAGTACCACACCATGCCTTACATTGGCATCACAAGCACACATGGGTCGTGTCTTTCACCTGCCAGCTTTAGATTTATATGTTCCATCAATCAGTTCGTCAGCATTCCTGCCACCTTTCATCGCTCCCTTTTTAGGGGGCTTTTTTATTTTGTTCGTAATACCTTCTTTTAAAAAAGATGAGACAAGTAGGAGCGACCTGCATAAAAATTAAAACGTCACCCTTGGAAGTCTTTCAAGATGAGCAGATGTGTTAGTGAAGACCGCCAACACAGGCCAGACGGAACTGTTTGTAGAAAGTACAACTGTTTGAGGTACGTTAAAACCTTACATTTTAAAATTTCCATATATCCCTCTGTTATCGAATACGCTACTTTCGCTACCGTGTTGTGTCATATTTTATAAGTAGTCCTGAAAATGTTGTTCTAAAATTTCGGTCAGGTAATCTTTGCTTAATGGTTTTGTGCTAAAACCCGTTACATCTTGTATTTCCTTTGCCCTTTTTATATGATCTGGGTTTGCTGATGTTGTTAAAATCACAATAAGTACTTTACATTTTTGAGCTTTGCTTAAATTTTTATATTCTTCTAAAAATTCCCATCCGTTCATTTTAGGCATGTTCAGGTCTAAAAATATGAGATCGGGTGGAATGCGATCTTCCTTTTTGAGATACGCTATTGCTTCAATTCCGTTTCTGGCAATATCAATGTGATTAACCATGTTCATTTTATTGATGATGATTTGATGGAAGTAGTTATCATCCGGGTCGTCATCCACTAATAAAATGCAGTTTAGTTTTTTCTTCATAACAAGTTGGATTTAACTTTTTGGTATTGTGAAAATAAATGTGCTTCCTTCTCCGAATTCTGATTCGACCCATATTTTTCCTCCATGCATTTCGATAATTTTTTTTGTTAGCGAAAGTCCTATACCTGTGCCTGCATATTCTGTTCGGAGGTGAAGGCGTTGAAAAATTATAAAGATTCTGTCGCAATATTCTTTTTTTATTCCAATGCCATTGTCTCTAATTGTGAAAAGAAATTCTTTTCCTGTATCAGTTGCTGAAATATTCACAACAGGTGGAATACCTTTCTTTTTGAATTTTATTGCATTGATTATTAGGTTTTGAAAAACTGATTTTAAATCGCTGCATTTAATTACAGGTAATTTTTCGATTTTAATTTTTGCATCGCTTTCTTCAATGATTGCTGTGAGATCGGTTAAAATTTCATGCACTAATTTATCGCAATCCGTTGCTGATTTAGAAATATCTTTTCCTATTCTGGAATATTCAAGCAAATCAAAAATCAGGTTTGACATACGGTTTGCTCCTCCGCTTACTAAACTCATATATTCATTAATTTCTTTGTCGGGATGGTTCTCTAATTTTTCGGCTAATAACTTTGAGAAATTGGAAATGCTTTTAAGAGGTTCTTGCAAGTCGTGAGAGGCTGCATAGGCAAATTGTTCTATCTCTTTATTTTTTCTTTCTAATTCAATGTTGTATTCATATAGTTTTTGTTCAGCTTTTTTGCGCTCAGTAACATCCTGCGCTGTGCCGATCATCTTGATAATCTTGCCTTCATTATTTAGATGAACCTCTCCTCTTCCATTAAGGATGCGCTCATCTCCATTCGGCAAAATAAGTCGGTGAAAGAAATCGAAAGGTTGATGGTCCTGATATACTTTTTGGACTATTCCGTTTACATACTCACTGTCATCGGGATGAATATATTTCAAATAATTTTCATAATTCGCTTCAAAGTTTTCCCGGCCCATCCCGAATATCCTGTATAATTCGTCAGACCATTCAATGGTATTATCAACAATATTCCATTCCCAACTACCAATATGAGCCAAGTGTTGTGCATCATTCAGTTTTTCTTCGCTTTGTTTTAATTGTTGCAAATGAAATTCAAGTTCTTCACTCATCGTATTTAATCCAACTGCAATGGCATCGAGTTCATCACCTCTATCGCTGACGGTAAGCTTTTCTGAAAAATCCAATTGAGTGGTTTTTATGAGGGCGTCCATTATACCAACTATTCTTTTTTCATTTTCCTGAATGAAATTTGTTTTGGCTTCTAAATCTAGATCGGCTTGTATTCGTTTTTCAATGTTATTAGAAAGCTCTGCAGTCATATTATTAAATGAAGTTGCCAGTACACCAATCTCATCTTTTGAAAATACCTGTGCTCTTGCACTAAAATCTCTTTCGGCAATACTTTTTGAAGCACTCGTAATTTCTTTCAACCCTTTTGTAATTCCTCTAACAACAAAATAAGTAAGTATCAGTCCGCTGAACTCAACCGTTAATGCAATGGCAAGTAATAAGGCTAAAATTGTATTTTCAAGCCAGCGTGCACCTTCTCCCAACGTGTAAGAAAAATCATTTTCCAGTACAGTAAGTTTCTGATTGATGGGCTCTATTTCCTTAACAATCTCATCCAATTTATTTTGGGATGGCGATGGTGAACCTGCCCGCCCGGTAGGCAGGCCTGTCTGTACCGTAGGTAGGTTTATTTCTGCATGCAGTTTTGTTGCAACAGGTATTAACTGACCAATAACGGAATCAGCTTCTGTCCAGATGTTTATTGATTTATGGATATATGATATGTTATTAAATCTTCGAAACAATTTAATCATACCATTAATATCGTCAGGATGGTTGCCACCTTCTATTAAACCTTGTCGGGCAACCGCTAAGTCAGGATTTTTCTTCAATAATTCCAACAATGTTTTGTGGTCGCCCATAGGCACTTTCATAAAATTGTAAAATGCTTGTTCATCCTCCGCCTTATGGTTTCGGTAATATTTTCGCAAATTATAAAGGGCATCTTTTTGAGATTTTGACCATAATCCTTCAGCACCAACAAAAGCCCTTACTGACGAAAGTGTTTTAACGGCAAAGTAAAGTGTGCCTAGTTCAACAGCTATAAGAACAGCCATAATGCCTACAACAGAATATAATTTCTTTGCGATAGACACATTTTTAAACCATGTGAAAAAGGAAAAATTCGCCATTACTAATTAGATTTTATAAATATTGCTTCAACCATTCTTTCGCTTCCGTTTCGTCGGTAAACATTTTCACAGGGTATGGTTGTTTTTTGATGCTGAAGAATAGATTTGCAACCATTTTCCCCATAGCAGACCCGGAAATTATTGCAATTGCTTTGGCAATTTCTGGTATTACTTTGGCTAAATAATCACGCATTTCTTTGTTAACAGGAGTTGAATTTGTGCTGTCAGAAAGTATGCAAATTTTTTTCCCGCCTGTTATCTTTCTGAATTCCTCCATCGTCTCCTTTGCTTCCTCTACCGTTTGTTGAGGCACTTTTTTAGCAATGGAGCATAGAATTCCATTTTCATCAAACCACATAGTTGATGTTGGAAATTCGTAGACTTCAGTATTTTCTGGTAGCAACATATTTATTTAGAATTGAGATTGATTAGTTGAATTTAAACCATTCCGCTGCAAAGCACCTTTTCCAATTTTGTCCTTAAACCAGCAAGGCTGTTGTGCTTCGTTAACAAATAAGCAGCGCCTAAATTCGTTAGTTCTACTTTTTCTTTTAGGCTTGAGGAGGTAGTATAAACGATGACAGGAATGTTTTTTAAAATCCCTATACTTTTTATAGTTTTTAAAAATTGCCGGCCATTCATCCTTGGCATGTTCAGATCCAAAAAAATGTAATGAGGTACGTTGGGCAAGCTGTGTTTCAAAATAGCTAAAGCGTCCTCGCCGTCCGAGGCTGTGGTACAAGTTATTGATGCGCTTATTTCTTTCAAAACGTCGATAAGAACATCCTGGTCATCACGATCATCGTCCACAAGAAATAGTGAGCATACCTTCTTCATCATAAAAAACTGTTTGTGGCAGTAAAATAGGTTTGAACTGGGCAATAGTACGTAATTTGTTTAAAGTTTAAAGAGGGAATTGCTATAAAAATTTGGCTGACTATATATTAATGCTTTTATCAAAAATATTAATTCGTCAACTGGTATTCTGATTTACAACCAGGCTATATATAAACTTGCTATACCCATGGACAACTCAAAAGACTCCTCCACTGTCAACTTTCCGGCAGTGGGCATTGGTGCCTCTGCCGGCGCGCTGGAAGCCATCAAGCTATTTTTAAAAGATGTACCTGAAAAGTCGGGTATGGCTTATGTATATGTACAGCATCTAAGCCCTAAACACGAAAGCGCATTAACCAAAATCTTGAGCCATCATTCTTCAAATGATCTTTAAATTTAAACACATTCAGCAATTTGTATCTTTCAGTTTCCACAACTTATGTAGATTAGACACTTAACAGTATAATTTCCCTTTACTACTTATGGCTTCAGATAATGTCACCCCCGAAATTGTTGTGCCTGAATTTTTATCCGGTGGCGGTGAAATGGGCAAACTCATTCGTTCCAAAGACTGGTCTAAAACCCCATTGGGTTCACCCGAAACCTGGCCGCAAAGTTTACGCACCACGGTAAGCTTATGTCTTGCGTCTAATTTTCCCATATCCATAATCTGGGGTCCGCATAGAGTGCAGATTTATAACGATGGCTATTGGCCAATAACAGGCGATAAGCATCCTAAATCCATGGGACAGGACTCTAAAGAAAGCTGGCTTTCTGCATGGGATGCCATTGGTGAAGCGTTTGAGGCAGCCTCTTTAGGACAGACCCGCTTTCTGGAGAACCAGCGAATGTTTCTTGATCGCTATGGATATAAGGAAGAAACTTTTTTCACCTTCTCTTTCAGTCCTATTCTTGATGAAACTGGAGGTGTAGGCGGGCTGTTTCACCCCGTTATAGAATTGACACAACAAACACTTGCCGAAAGAAGATTAAATATTTTACGTGCCGTAGCCGACAACACCGTAAACGCCAAAACAGAAGAGGAAGCATCAGCTCTTATATTGGAATGCTTAAAAGAATTTGAGCTTGACCTTCCCTTTGTGCTACTCTACTCAATTGCTGCTAATGATAAAGAAGCTAACCTGGAAGGTAGTGTTGGTGTTGAAAGCGATTCACCTCTTGCCCCCACAAAAGTTAATCTCGAGGTGCAGCAATCGAATAGTTGGCCATTTACCGAAGTAATTCAAAAAGGGGCGGCGGTACCCGTTGAAGAACTCTCAAATACTTTTGGCGCATTTCAGTGCGGTCCTTACCACGAACCGCCAAAACAAGCATTGATTTTTCCGGTAAACCTTTATGGTACTGCTCATAATAATTATTTCTTAGTAGCAGGTGTCAGCTCCAGGCGAAGCCTTGATGAAAAGTACCTGTTGTTTTATGACCTTTTAACAGCGTCAATCAGCAATGCATTAACCAAAGCAAGGGCACAAGATGAAGAGCGGAAAAAGGCTGAAGCACTTGCCGAAATTGATAAAGCAAAAATTGTTTTTTTCTCCAACATTAGCCATGAGTTTCGTACACCGCTTACGCTGATACTTGGCTCTTTGGAAGAATTGCTTAATAGCCGTAAAGGTGAAATTGCAGTGTCTGATAAAGAAGCAATTGAAACATCTCACCGCAATGCTATGCGTTTACTCCGATTGGTAAACAACCTGCTTGATTTTAGCTTTATTGAAGCAGGTAGAGTGCATGCACAATACCAGCTTACCGACGTTGTGAAATATACCGGTGAACTGGCAAGCAATTTTCGTTCGGTAGTGGAGGCTGCGGGATTGACCTTCCAGGTAAAAAGAGATGCCGTTATTCAGCCCGTCTATATTGATAAAGAGATGTGGGAAAAGATTGTCCTCAATCTTCTTTCCAATGCTTTTAAATATACCCTCAAGGGAAGCATAACCATTTCATTGACTACCGAAAACAACCACGTATTATTGAAAGTGGCAGATACAGGTGTGGGCATTCCCGAGGCTGAATTGCCTAAAATGTTCCAGCGTTTTCATCGTGTTCAAAACGTAGTGGGCAGAACGTACGAAGGAACAGGGATTGGTTTATCGTTAGTAAGTGAGTTGGTAAAATTGCATGGTGGCGAAATTAAGGTTGAAAGTAAAGAGGCAGAAGGATCGGTGTTTACCGTGTCCATTCCAACAGGCAAGGCGCATTTACCAACAGAGCATGTATTTGAAAAAGGGCTGGACCCAATGGCTATCGGGTTTACGGCTTCTCTTAGTGATGCTTTTATAGAAGAAGCAACAACGCTCATTGACCACAACGTTCTTACCGGCAACGGAACGGAAGCTTTGGAAGTACACACAGATGCGGCCACAGTTTTAGTGGTGGATGACAATGCAGATATGAGGGCCTACATAAAGAACCTTTTACAAAAGCAATATCATGTTGTTAC
>JBBPZJ010000159.1:0-8960 GCA_038199395.1 Chitinophagales bacterium | reverse complement strand
TAATCACTACGACTTAACTTTTCACCGTTAGGACCTTTTTTAAAAGCATAAAAAGGCCCATGAAAAATGGGGCCACTCTTACCAGATATGGGATCGGTATAGTAAGGCCGTTGCTCAGCAAATAATAATTTACCTGCGCCACCTATAACGCCCGCTATAATATAGGCCTGTGTGGCAAGCATGGTAGTTGTTTTTTCTTTTTGAGTATTAAAAATTAATCCGTAAGCAAGAAAACCACCTAATGCATAAATTTCATAAGGTCCTCCGAACCGGGTAACATATTTGCTTATTGAAGCGACAGCGGGATTGTTGTTATGTACATTTTTGGCAAATTCATTTATGGGCTTATTGGTTAAAGCGACTGCGCCCATGGCAAGAGCAAATCCTCCAACCTTTAGCCAGTCTTTTCCTTTTGTATGAAAAGGAAGGGTAGCGTCTTGTTTAAAATTATCTTTTAATAAAGTAAAGTAGGTTCCAATATCCAGTTTAGCGCCTTCATAAACCGCTGGATTAATATCATTTTTTTGCTTGAGCTGAGAGGTGTCGGTTTTTATGCTCAGGCTGTCTAATTTCTTCGTTAAAGTATCTTTCTGCTGTGATAATGTCACTACGGGAATGAATACCATTATAGCCAAAGTCCTTCTTAATAATTTCATTTCCTTCCTTTTCTCCATTTTTTTAATACGATTTTACACAATTAGATGATGATGCTTTTTGCTGCTTTTGTTGTCGAACTGCACCTAAAAAATTGCGCCACTATTTTTCTATTACCAAAACCTGAAACGTTCCCGGAACCATTTTTGGCCTTTCGTTTTTTGGAGCATTTGCCCGAAGTGGCTCAAAGTCAGAGGTAGGCAAATAAAGTTTGTAAGTTGTTGCGTCTATTGCGATTGTTCTTGCACGGGGCTTTGTAACTACAGTTTCGGCGACTTTAAAATCGTTAGCCCCATTTTCATGTATAACAGTCATAGTACCTTCACCATTACTGGTATAAACATTTTTTGTTGCAGCATCGAATGCAACACCATCACAGCCATCACCAATAGGCACTTTGGCAACCAGTTTGCCATTTGTAGCATCTACTACTGCCAGAAGTTTTTCGCAACCGGCAAATAGTCTGCGGGTTTTAGTATCGATGGCCAAACCTGTGGGGCCTTCAGCAGGTGCAAGCGACCAATGGTTTTCTACTTTAAAAGCCTTTGTATCTATTTCTACAATTTCATTTTTGTCTTCAACATTTACGAACAGCTTTCCTGCATCATCACCAACTGCGGTCTCAGGCTTTCCTCCTACTGCAACCGTATTTGTTACTTCTCCTTTAACGGGGTCAATGAAAGTAAGATCGTTGCTCCGTCCATTGCAGGTAATGATCGTTTTTGAAAAATTATCATACATAATTGCGTCCGGATTTTGTCCCGTTGCTATTTGTCCTAACACTTTGTTTGTTTTCAAATCAAATACTGTTACATTGTTTAGCCGCCCATTACTGGTGTATCCTTTGTTTAACGATGGCACAAATGCTATTCCGTGTACACCTGTTGTATTTTCGATCACCCCTACGCTATCTCCATTGTTTTTATCTAAAACATTTACCTGCCCCCCATGAGATACATATAATTTGTCGCTATTTACGGCTAAATAATCCCATCCGCCCGAACTGGCAATATGAAAAATTTTGGAAATCTTAAAGCTGTTTTGAGAAAATGCAGGCGCAACACTTGCGCAAATGCCTAGAATAAGAACAATAAATGATTTGATCACGGGTTTATTTTAACTGGTACAGGTGTAACCTATTTATAAATTTTGTCAACTTCTTGAAGCGTTGAAAATATACAGCTATTTAGCTTAAAAAGGAGTAGGTGGATTATTATTATTTAAATCATCCTCCTTGCTCTTTTTAAATTCCAGCTTCCCGAACCTATACATCAAATCACTGAAGATAAATTGAAGTACAAGCTTGGACAACTGTTACTCAATTTACTATTCCACCTTTTCTTTTTTTGTACCTATCATTTTAAATATAACCGGTAAAGTCGTTATTAAAATAATGACTACGGTAATGAGTTCCATGTGATCCTTTAGACTAAATCCATACTTTTTCTCAATTATTGATTGTAAAAAATGTCCACCTAAAATCATTAAAGAGACCCATACCACGCTTCCTGCAAGGTTATAAAAGATGAATGCAGCCTTTGGCATCTGTACAATTCCGGCAACTAAAGGAGCGAAGGTTCTGATAATTGGTAAAAACTTTGAAAGAAATACAGTGCTTTTGCCATGCTTTTCGTAAAAGTCATTTGCCTTGAGTAAATATTGCTTTTTGTATAAGAATCTGTCCTTCCACTTAAACATCGCAGGACCCGTTTTAAACCCAATCCAATAACCAAGCATACTTCCTGTGAAAGATGCTGCAATTACCATTATTATTACTGCTGCATAGGGAACATGATAGAAGTTAGATGCCAGTTGATCTATATAAATACCGGCAGCAAATAACAAACTATCCCCAGGAAGGAAAAAGCCTGCGAACAGTCCTGTCTCAGCAAAAATGATAAACAACACCACATACAAGCCCCCATGATGGATGACCCAATCTATAAATTGTTGAAATATTCCTTGATGCATTGGTGATTTTTAGTTAAAAGTTATCTACTTATAACTACTATTGTTATGCCATTACCTATTCAGGAAAAACAAATTTTACAGGAACGCTGTTTGTTTTTGCAGAAAAGTAACCAATGGCTTTGCTTCCAAATTGACCGTCCTTTAGAAATACCGGCTCGACAAAGGGGTTGAACTGCGATTGCTTTTGCTTATCTAACTGGTCAAAAAAATCATGCGCATTTTTATTAAAGCTGGTAACGTAAATCATTCCGGACGTTCCCTTCTTATGAGAGTAAGCCGGCTCAATAACCATTTTTATGGTCTGACCAGATAAGCCCTCGTCACTATAAACTGAACGACCTATATCTCTAACTTTTACGCTATCTCTGCCCAGGCATGGACTTGCAATTACTTCACTTGCCTTTTTGGTTGTTGTATCTACGTACCGAGTCATCTCAAACCTGTAAAAATTAGTTTGCGACGGCACATCTTTGAAATAGACAATAATACCTTCATGCTCGCCATATAAATCCTCGAAGGTTGGCGTATAACCTACACTGTCAATAGTTGGAGCCAACAGGTTCGTTTGAGCAGTAGCAGTATATGTGTCTGAACCATTCCTTATTGTAAGGGTATATACTTTATCGGACTGAATAGGAACCAAACCTTTATAATAATAATCGTACTCGCAGTAAATTCTGTCATAAGTACTATCTAGTCGCAAGCTGTCTATACCGACACTGCTTTTAATAATTACTTGTGCATTCCTGATAACAAGGTCATTAAAAGTTACCTTTTTATCAAAGTAAGGAACGGTTCTGTTGAAATAAACTACAGGCACGGAGTCTTTTTCAAGCATGCTTTGAATACTTACTCTGCCATTATAGGCAGGCTGGGGTATAGTGATATTCTTCTCGCATGAAGCAAGCATGACTGCTATTACTCCAATAACCGGGGATATATACTTTTTCATTGTTCCTTTTTCAGCGTATAAAGTCTACACTCTTTTAAAATCCATATTCTTACCAATGAATTCAAAATGCCAGAAACCTCTGACTTTTAGAGTTCCATCCTTCGTGAGCCATGCAGAAGACCTCCATGTTCTGCCTGATTTTGCATCATAAATATTACCGCTTTCCCAGCGGTCGGCTGCCTTGTTATAAACCATATTGGTTAAGACCTCAAGACCTAATAATTTTCTATTTCGTAAAGCGGGGTCAGGATTCTTTTCATCCGTTCTTACTTTCATCGGCTTTGACGGGTCGTCTCTGTCATTGAACCACACCAACCTCGCTTTGTACTCCTTTCCTACACGTAACACTTCCACCATAAAGTTCTTTTTCGGTATCGCTATCCACTTGCCCAAAATAGCATCAGGGTTATTTCCGGCATTCACTTTTGACGCCATTAAAAAAGTAATCAGGGTTATTACCAGATACCTCATACTTGGTCTTAAAATTTAATATTATAACTCACACTGGGAATAATTGGCAATAATGATACTTGTTTTGCCTCAGGTTGTTTTGTATCCTGATTTTTGGTCAGGTAAACGAAGTAAGGGTTCAGGCGGCTGTACAAATTATAGATGCCAAAGATCCATTCGCTGTCATATCCCAATCCGAAAAACTTTCTTCTTTTTTTATAAGATGCACTTACATCAAGACGATGATAGCTTCTTAAACGGGCATTATTGCGGCCTAAGAAATCATAGTAAGAGCCATCATACAGAGAAGCGTTTACTGGAACAGCGATACGACCGGCAGGTAAAGTAAATGCTCTGCCGGTGTAGAAAACAAAATCAGCAGAAAAAGTCCAGCGCTTGTTAAGCTCGTAGATGCCGGTTAAAGCAAAATTATGCCTTCTGTCAAATGACGATGGGAACTCCAAACCTCTGTTTAGCTCAGGAAATAGCTGCGTTGTTTTTGACCAGGTATAGCTTGCCCAACCCGTAAACTTGCCAACATTCTTTTTCACAAACAATTCTACTCCATAAGATTTTCCTTTTCCAAAAGTGAGCACACTATCGAGATTTGTACTCAATAAAATTTGCGTTCCTTCTTTAAACAACACCTGGTTATCCATTGTTTTGTAATAGGCTTCCACACTTGCTTCGATGCTGTTATCCTTGAAGTTTTTAAACAATCCCAATGCATATTGAGTGCTTCTCTGAGGCTTAATCAAAGGGCTGCTGCTCAACCAGATATCAGTAGGCAACGATGCTGTACTGTTTGGTATCAGATGAACAAACTGGTTCATCATAGTAAAAGAACCTTTGACAGAGGTTGTCGGATTGATAGAAATCTTAGCAGTAACCCGTGGTTCAACAAATGAATACGTTTTGCCGGATGCAATAAAAAAGGGAACCCTAACTCCGTAATTTAAACCGAACTTATTTGAAACATCCCACTCGTCATTGGCATATACCGCTATTTCATCTGAATAGCGTTTATCAATGCTGTCCTTATTTATATTCAGCCGGTTTCCTCTTTTGGGTATTTTGGCTGAAACGGCTGCAGGATAAAGCGTATGATAAGTATAGGTGGCTCCAGTTTTTATTTTATGCTTATCAGAAGGCGTATAGGTAAAGTCTGTTTTAGCATTTACGTCCCTAATACCCGTGTAGAGCAAAGCATAATAATTGTTTTGGGTAGTGCCGAGGCTCAGATGATAATCGTTATAAATAAGAGAAGTGTTTGAAAATACTTTGCTTCCAAACAAGTGATTCCATCTTAAGGTTCCGGTGCTGTTGCCAAAGTCGGTACCATAATTTAAACTATTAGCTCCTGTGTAAGCAGCATTGTCATTGCCATTAAACAGGCTAAGAAACACATGGTCATTTTTGCCTAACTCATAGTTCATCTTGGCATTCCAGTCATAAAACCGGTAAGAAGTGCTGCTCGACATAAGAGGCTTGAGGAATAAATTGATATGACTTAGTCTGCCCGAAACAATAAAGGAAGATTTATTTTTCTGAATGGGTCCTTCGACAGAAGCGGTGTTGGTAAGCAAACCAATACCAGCCTGGTATTGATATTTGTCTTTGTTTCCTTCCTTCATCGTGATGTCTAAAATAGAACTCAGTCTTCCACCGTATTCGGCAGGAAAGCCACCTTTAATTAACTGAACATGATTGATTGAATTAACATTGAATGTGCTGAACAAGCCGAATAAGTGATTGGGGTTACACACCGTAGCTTCATCTAACTGAATGAGGTTTTTGTCAAGATTGCCACCCCGAACATAGTAACCCGATGTTCCCTCCTGCCCGCCCTGCACGCCGGGAAGCAATTGAATGATTTTCAATACATCTCTTTCACCCATCAGCACAGGCAAGTTTTTAATGGCACGCAACGGCACATCAATAACACCCATTTGTGCCCGTTGCACATTGCGGTCATTTCTGCCGGTTGTTACCACTACTTCCTCTAAGTTGCCGGCTCTGCCTTCGAGCAATATATCGACACGGATATTCTGTTTTGCTATAATTTTTTTTGCTGAAATATTATAACCGCTAAATGAAGTAAGCAGTTCTATTGTGTCGCTAAGAGGTGCTGTAATTGAAAAGAAACCATATTGGTTTGTTGTGGTACCCGATTTTGTATTTGCATTAATAACTGATGCGCCAATCAGCGCTTCTTTTGATGACATATCTCTTACATATCCGCTGATAGTAATTTTTCGTTGCGCTAAGGCAAAAAAGGGCAACGAACTAATAAATAGAATTAGATTTGACTTTCATTATAAAGATTTATGGAGAACCTATGAATTTGGTAAAGCCCGTGTGCTACAGATAAAGTGAAATATGCTTGATGGGTAAATATTGATTATTAATTCTTTCTAATCACCTGTCGCATCTTTCATGCTCCGTAAATTCTACCGCTACCGGTAAAAAAATTCTAATTGTCCATCATAGTTTTGGCTTGCAGTTCTTTAAGATTATTTTCTTTCTTTTCATTCAAATAATCTTTACAATAGTTAGTATAAAAACGATGCTGTTCCATTATTTTTATTGTATCACGGTTAAACTTTATTATGTCAATGCAACCGTATTTTAGCTCTTGCTCCCGCTTCTCACCAGGTCGTTCATTTGCTTAAATTCATCGGAGCCTAAATGGTAGGTATCGGCATCGCAAATGATTTCCTGTAACAAGTTTTGAGGGTTTCTCGGAAGTTTGGTCTACATAATGCGTTCTTCTATATAGCTAAGGACGTTTACATTGTTTACCTTGTTCGACAGAAACTTACTCATTATATCACAGCTCATTGCTTCATGCATTTTAGGTTCTGTAAAAAGATGCCCGATATCATGAAACCATGCAGCCGCAAAAACAGCGAGCCGTTCGTTTTCTGATAACTTATGATGCCTGGCAATTTCCATAGTATGCTTTACTACATTTTGCGTATGGGAAAGGTTATGAAATACAAGAGCCGGAGCATTTATTTGGCCAAATAAGGCGGTAATATAATTTTCAATGACTTTATAAATATTTCAACATCCATGTTAAAAAGTTTTATCAGCGCTTATATCACTTACAATTGACCAGTTCTTTTACAGGTATTGAAACAGTTTAAACATAACTACAAAACTGAAGTATTGATGTAGTATTTATTTGAAAACAGTACTACAACACCTGGACCAAATACATTAAAGAAGTGTGAGAATTTCATTTGGTTAGATTTTAAAAAAGGCCCCTCAAATCGTTTTAAGAGAGGCCATACCTATAAACGCCAACATGAGAAGGGGGGATTAATCGTGTTCCTTATCAATTTCACATTCACAACCTTCACTTGTTTTTCCGGTGGTCACTGCACTATCGCCGTGCTCACCGGACTCATTGGTTTCAATTTGCTCTTTTATAAAAGATCCGTTATTAGCAAACTGGGTTAATTTTTCAACCCCGGCACTGGTAAAAAACGCACAGTAGGACACGTTGTCTTTATTGAACCAGGTGGTTACAGTGGTAGCAGGATAGCGTACCATAAAAGAGTCTTTTACGCTTTGCGGTACTGCACTTGCAGCAACAACAGGGCAAAGGTTTTCGGGCGCTTCGGCTTTCTCTTTCTCGCAAGATAAAAATACTGATGCGGCAATGATAGCCGGAATAAAAAAGTGTCTCATACTGGAATTTATTTTTGAATGATTAAAAAATGTGAGTAGATGTTCTACCAACCTGTATTAGTGTGCATCTTTTAAATAATAGTTGGGTGAGGTTTAAATATTTAAAAAATATTCTGAGCTTTATCGTTTATACAAGTTTTGACAAGATAGCATATCAAAAAAAAGATAATTCTAATCATGCTTCTTGCGGATTTGCTTAGATACATCAAGTTGTTCTACTAAGGTTAACTCATTTTAACGGTGAGTTTCATACAATTTACCCGAAGAACCACATTATGTTAGAGACCGCCAGAACTTTTTTGATGCATTTCTAAAAGCTCAGCCTAACACCTGTTGCAAAACCAATTGAGTTTGGAAAAGATTTAACAGGAGTGTTTTTATTTATAGAATTAAGCGCAAACCTGTACGTGGGTTGAAAAGTAATTCCAACCTTCTTGTTTACACGATACTCAGCTCCAATACTTGCTAATCCATTTAAATAAACCTTTTGTAAGCCCTGTAAATTATCAACAACCTCCTGCTCATTATTCGTTCCATTTTCGACCGATGTTTCTATTTTACCTTTAATTAAATAGTTGACCGTAGTTCCCGCTAGTGCATTAAAGCTAAATTTACCCTTATTAACAGTGTACTTTACAGCAATGGGCAGGCCGAGGTATTGTAACGTATGGGTGGATGTAAATGCGTTTAAACTATCGCCAACGGTTGGATTGTTGCTGAAAGAAGGTAATACATATCCATATCCTGAAGAGGTATTTAACAGGTATTTTATACTTCCGGAATTATCAGGTTTTGCATAAATTGTTTTAGGAGCTACGGTAATGTTTGTATTTGAATACGTAAGCCCCGACTCAATGCTCCAGTGTTTTTTAACATCATACTCTAGTAATGCCCCTGCAGTTGAAGAGAACTCGTGTGTTTCATTTTTCTCGATTTCACTTACATCGTTTACGTTGTTCCCGGGATCATTATCCTGCAAACGATAGTAGGCAAAATCGGGTGAAAAGAAAACATTGACCGAAAAAGCAGATGGCTTTCCATTTTTTGCTTTTGCGTTTTTAACTACATATTTTTTGTCAATAGAGGCCGGTATAACTTTAATTAGAACCGGTGAACGGGGAAGCGAAATTGTATTAACAGAATCGAAGTTTTTAGGGCTTGATTGTATAGCATATAAAGCATGAAGATCTATTAATGATAATGTTTCATCAGTTTTCATATTTCCTTCAGCTAACTT
>JBBPZJ010000158.1:0-2528 GCA_038199395.1 Chitinophagales bacterium | reverse complement strand
GCTCCACCAAAAACGGTGAAGTCTTGAGCGAAAACATACACCAATCTTCCGTTTACAGTGCCATAGCCGGTGATAACGCCGTCACCGTAATACTGCTCTTTTTCCATTCCGAAATCTTTGGTCCGGTGTACCACTAACGCTCCAATCTCTTCAAATGAGCCGGGATCGAGTAGTAAATTAAGGCGTTCACGTGCAGTTAGTTTTCCTTTTTTATGTTGAATGTCTATCCTTGCTTTACCGCCTCCCAATTTTCCTTGTTCTATCTTTTCTCTTAATATTTCGACCTTTGATTTCATTTGCAGATGTTTTATGTTAGACCTTGCACGCAACATTTATAAGCAAGAAGCAACCGAATGAGCACTAAAACTGTTACAGTACATTTTGTAAGATTCGGCGAGTAATTAAATTAATCTTCTCTTCCAACTTGTGGTCTTATGCTCTACTGCTTTTACCATTTTTTGTTGATCCAAATAGTATTTTAAGGCAATCAAGGCAGCTACTTCTGCTTTAGCTTTCTGCTTCTCTTTAATGAGCGTCGTAGTATAAAAGTTTTTTACAAAGTGCGTGTCAAATTGACCACTAAGAAAAGCCTCGTGATTAAAAACAAAAGTGCCAAAGGGCAATGTACTCGATACCCCTTCAATCTTAAAATCTAAAATAGCGGTTTTCATTTTTTCAATAGCCTCAGATCTGTCTTTGCCGTAAGCTACCAGTTTAGCGATCATCGGATCGTAATATATAGGGATTGACATGCCTTCTTCATATCCATCATCCACCCTTATACCTTCACCTTGTGGCTTTGTATAAGTGGTAAGTGTGCCGATGGATGGCAGAAAATTATTAAGCGGATCTTCCGCGTATACCCGCAGTTCGACTGCATGCCCTTTGATGGCCAAATCATCTTGTGTAAAACTTAATCTTTCGCCCCTGGCAATTTTAATTTGTTCTTCTACCAGATCAAGTCCTGTTATCATTTCAGTTACAGGATGTTCTACCTGCAATCTTGTATTCATCTCAAGAAAATAAAAATTTAGTTGATCGTCCACTAAAAACTCGACTGTGCCGGTACTGGTATAGTTACATGCTTTTGCTACCATCACAGCGGCTTCGCCCATTTGCTTTCTTACTTCAGGAGTTAATATAGCTGAAGGTGCTTCTTCCACTACTTTTTGATGGCGGCGTTGTATGCTACATTCCCGTTCAAACAGATGCACAGTATTACCGTAATTATCAGCAAGCACTTGTATTTCTACGTGCCTCGGCGATGATACATATTTCTCAATAAAGACAGAACCGTCGCCGAAGGACGCCTCTGCTTCACTAATCGCCCTTTGCATTTGTTCTTCAAACTCCGTTTCTTTTTCAACCACACGCATTCCTTTACCGCCACCGCCCGCCGACGCTTTGATCAGTATTGGATAACCAATTTTTCCTGCTGTTTCTTTTGCAATAGCAATGTCGTCAATGGCTTTATTAATACCCGGAACCATGGGAATATTATATCCCTTTACACAGTCCTTCGCTGCTAGTTTAGAACCCATTATTCGCATTGCATTGGCTGACGGACCTATAAAAGTAATGCCCGCATTCTCGACCTGTTGGGCAAAATTGGCGTTTTCACTAAGGAAACCGTAGCCGGGGTGAATGGCATCTACGCCTAACTCTTTACAAAAGGCAATGATCTTCTCCCCATTTAAATAAGATATATTTGATGGAGGGGCACCTAAACACACTGCTTCATCCGCAAACAAAACATGTGGCGAGTTTCTATCAGCCTCTGAAAACACTGCAACCGATTGTAAACCCATTTTCCTTATGGTTCGCATAATACGTAAGGCAATTTCGCCCCGGTTAGCTACTAATATTTTTTTCATTCGTAAATGGTTTTCGTTGTGTGTTTGTTGGCTTTATAATGCAGGAACAGGAGTAGAAGAACTGTTAATCCAGCTCGACCAAAACCTGTCCTTTCTCGACAGCCTGACCGGCGCTAACAGCAATACGCTTAATAGTCGCAGGAGTATTTATCATAATGCTGTTTTCCATTTTCATGGCAACAAGAATTAAAATCTTATCTCCATCATTGACCTGGTCGCCTTCTGAAACAGAAATTTTAAGTACCAGACCAGGCATCGGCGCTTTGATCTCTTTTATTTGTTTGCCTGCTGTAGTACTAAAGCCCATTTTGTCGAGCATCTGATCCAGTTCGTCTTTGATCTGAACGTCAAAATTTTCTCCCTCTATTTCTATGGTTTGTTTTTTTGCCGATCCATCTGCTTCAATTAAAACAGCATTATAAGACCTGTGATCTTTCAACAGGTTAAATATCGACGGAGATTTTTGTACCAGGTCTAGTGCCTCAACCTCTTCTTTTGTAAAATTAAATTCAACCTCATTTACCCTGACCTTATAAACCTCTAAATTGTTTTCTGACATAGGCATTAAATTGTAGAAGTTTGTTAAATTCATCAAACTATCAATCCCCACGAATGTAGTTGTAATAATTAGATTATGGATGTTTAGGCGTGAAG
>JBBPZJ010000157.1:0-3796 GCA_038199395.1 Chitinophagales bacterium | reverse complement strand
TTAGAGCCTTGCGCCCATTTCGGTAAAACACCACCCTGTGCTGATTTTATCATAGCAAATAAAATTCGGACAGTGGTCATTGGATGCAGGGATCCTTTTGAACAGGTAGATGGAAAAGGGATAGAAAAAGTGCAAAATGCTGGTTCTACTGTAATAACAGGAGTATTGGAAAATGAATGTAAAGAACTAAACAAACGCTTTTTTACTTTTCAAACAAAAAAACGCCCTTATATTATTTTAAAATGGGCGCAAAGTAGAAATCATAAAATTGCGAGTGCTGATTTTTCAAGGGTTTTAATTAGCAATGCCTACAGCAACAGACTGGTTCATAAATGGAGAAGTGAAGAAGCAGGTATTATGGTTGGTACGAATACAGCAATACAAGATAACCCTGCATTAAATACACGAAACTGGACCGGCCCAAATCCTGTAAGATTGGTGGTAGATATGAATTTACGCTTACCCTCAACTTTGCAGATCTTTGATGGACAGCAGAAAACAATCATTTTTAACGGAGTTAAGCACGAAGAGCAGCAACATGTTTGTTATTACAAAATAAATAAAGAACCTTCTTTTGTAGAAGCATTATTAAAAGCTTGCTATGACTTAAACATCCAGAGCATTTTAATTGAGGGCGGAAACAAGCTTGCAGAGTCGTTTATCAATGAACATGTTTGGGATGAAGCACGGGTGATTGAAAACAGTCAACTCATCATTGATAATGGATTAAATGCGCCGCTTCTTTCAAATCACACCTTCCTTTTTTCTGAAACAATAGCGACAGACGTTGTGTCTTATTACTTAAATCATAATTATAAATTTTAAGACCGCTTTTAGCTAACGGCTTGCCACTTTGCAATGGGTGAACAATTGTATTACTATACCATAGAGAAACCTTCAACGGCAGAATATAAAGATCGTGGCAGTAAATTTATTGCTTATGCATATCCAATGAAAACAGCAGATGATTTTAAAAAACATTTGCAGCAATTAAAAAAGGAACATGCTAAAGCGGATCATCATTGCTTTGGATATCGTTTAGGATTAGATGGAAATAACTTCAGAGTTGGTGATGATGGAGAACCATCAGGAAGTGCAGGCAAACCGATACTTGGGCAAATAGATAGTAAACAAATAGTAAATGTGTTGGTCGTTGTTGTAAGGTATTTTGGAGGAACTTTACTTGGAGTACCGGGATTAATCAACGCCTATAAAACCTCAACTGCACTAGCTCTTCAGTTAACACCTATAGTTGAAAAGCAGGTACTGGTAACTTTTAATTTGCAGTTCGACTATACCCAGATGAATGACGTAATGATAATAGTACGGCAATTTGGTTGTGAAATTATCAAACAGGAAAGCCAGTTGTTCTGTTCAATGGTTGTTGGTATTCCAAAAGGCAGAGTAAACGAAGTTGAATTTAAATTCAGGGAATTGCAATCTGTTGAATGCAGGAAAATACCGTAACAAAGTGGGTTTCATTATTGCAGCCTATCGAAACCTGCTACTTACTACCAATTCTTTGCTCCCTGAAGAGTATTGATAAAATCCTTCTCCTGATTTTATGCCGCTAAAACCTGCTGTCACCATATTTACCAGCAATGGGCATGGAGCAAATTTTTGATTGCCGAAGCCCTGGTATAAAACATTCAAAATGCTCAGGCAAACATCAAGACCGATAAAATCCGCTAATTGTAAAGGACCCATTGGGTGAGACATTCCCAGTTTCATAACGGTATCTATTTCTGCAACACCTGCAACACCTTCATACAAACTAAAAATGGCCTCATTAATCATCGGCATCAATATTCGGTTAGCAATAAATCCGGGATAATCATTCACAACGCACGGAACTTTTCCAATTGTTTTACTGAGACTAACAATAGTGTCCGTCACTTCCTTTTTGGTGGCATAACCGTTTATGATTTCCACCAGCTTCATTACCGGTACGGGGTTCATAAAGTGCATTCCGATAACCTGTTGAGGTCTTTTGGTTGCCGAAGCGATTTTGGTAATAGATATAGATGAAGTATTAGTAGCAAGTATACAGTCAGAAGGTGCATGTGTATCTAGTTGCTTAAATATGTCTAGTTTCAGATCAATGTTTTCTGTTGCAGCTTCAATTATTAATCCGGCATCTTTCACTCCTTCTGCTATTGCTGTTGATGTGATAAGATGTCGTAGAGTAGATTCTTTTGCTTCTTCTGTAATTAAGCCTTTTGCTATCTGGCGATCGAGATTTTTGCTGATAGTGCCAATTGCTTTGTCTAATTGCTCTTTTGATACATCAATCAACTTTACTGTAAATCCGTTTTGAGCAAATACGTGAGCAATACCGTTACCCATGGTGCCTGCCCCTATGATTGAGATCCTTTTCATGAAATCGAAAGTTTGAAATGGAAAGTTGAAAGTTTAAAATCGAAAATGGAAAATGGAAAGTGGAAAATTAAAGATCGAAAATAAAATAATAAAAAGAAATAAAAGGAAAATCGAATCTTACTACAGCAAGCCATTAGAAATTGAAAATGTGAAATCGAAAATTGAAAGTAAATAATATAAAGTAGTAAATGAGTTATATAAATGATAGCGGGGTGAACGTGGATAAAAATGATAAATTGAACTATGAGTAAAGAACTGGTTGACAGAACAAAGAGATTTGCAATTAGAATTGTAAAGCTTGTGCAAAGTCTACCTGAAAAAGATAAAGTTGCAAATGTCTTAGGCAAGCCATTAGAAATTGAAAATGTGAAATCGAAAATTGAAAGTAAATAATATAAAGTAGTAAAATGAGTTGTATAAATGATAGCGGGATGAACGTGGATAAAAATGATAAATTAAATTATCAGTAAAGAACTGGTTGACAGAACAAAGAGTTTTGCAATTAGAATTGTAAAGCTTGTGCAAAGTCTACCTGAAAAAGATAAAGTTGCAGATGTCTTAGGCAAGCCATTAGAAATTGAAAATGTGAAATCGAAAATTGAAAGTAAATAATATAGAGTAGTAAAATGAGTTGTATAAATGATAGCGGGATGAACGTGGATAAAAATGATAAATTGAACTATGAGTAAAGAACTGGTTGACAGAACAAAGAGATTTGCAATTAGAATTGTAAAGCTTGTGCAAAGTCTACCTGAAAAAGATAAAGTTGCAGATGTCTTAGGCAAGCAGGTTTTACGGTCTGGAACTTCAGTTGGGGCCAATTACAGAAGTGCACTGCGTGGGAGAAGTGATAAAGATTTTTTATCAAGAATTGCAATTGCCGAAGAGGAAGCTGACGAAACTATTTATTGGCTGGAGCTTTTGATTGAAGGTGAAATTGTAACTGAGAAAAAAATGAAACTTCTGCTACAGGAAGCACAAGAACTAACAGCAATTCTAACAACAATAGGAAAGACTAAAAAGGAAAATATAGAATTGGCTAAGGTAAAATAGCCCCCCATCCGCTAAGCAGCCATGCGTACACTTTCCATTTTCAACTTTCCATTTTCAACTTCCCTCTTTCTACTTACTCTTAAAATCCCCCCGTTTCCATGCTTGTATAAACTCTGACCACGCAAAAGGATTCAAAATGTTCATTGGTGGCGTTTGACCATTATAATACATCTTCTGTGCGCCTTGCCTTAAAGTATAATTTGACGCTTCTCGGCCATCGGCAGGAAGACTTGCCATTAGTACCCGCCTTTTAGCAACATCATTATTTTGCCGGGCAATTTCATATTTGTCGTCAGGGAAATGTGCGTTTACGAAATCTCTTTCAAACTGTGCCCTGGTTGGCCTGGGCTTTATAATAGTAGCC
>JBBPZJ010000156.1:0-2974 GCA_038199395.1 Chitinophagales bacterium | reverse complement strand
CCGGCACCTCCATCTTCATTGCGCCAGACCAATGCACGGTTACTAAATAAAAGAGAAGACTTTATACTTAATCTTGTCTCAGGCGAAATAGTATAATTCGCATAAGCTGTAACGATATTCCAGGGACTTTTTAACCAATTCCGGCTTCTGAAGGATGAACGGGGATTAACTGCAAACATGCTATCTGTAAGACCGCCGGGCATCTTTATTCTGTTGCGAAGTAATGAATACTCTATACCTGCATTAAATTTATCAGAAGCATTGTATTGAACTTTTGCAAAAGCTGACAATTGTCTTTGATTACTGTTCGGTCTCCATCCATCCATTGTTCTGTATTGAGCGAAACCGTAGTAACTAATTTTATGAATAGTTCCTGCAATTGAATTAAACGTATTGAATAAACCAAAGCTGCCCGCTGTCTGAGAGGTGTACCATTCAAAAGGTTTGTTTTTAGGCGCTTCATTCAATACATAATTAACCATTCCACCAAACTGTGGACCGAATTGCAATGAAGCTGCACCTCTTACCATTTCAATCCGGCTTACAGCTTCCATTGGGGGAATATAGTACGCTTCATTATATCCAAATGCATCAGCACTGATGTTATAACCATTTTGCCGGGTATTCATTTCAATGCTTTGTGTTGGATTTAGGCCACGGGTTGCAATACCGTTTGCTGTGAAACCGGAAGTTTCTGTTTCTACAATATTTAATCCTGGTATCCGTCCTAAAATTTGTCGTGTATTATTGATCGCTTTATTAGCGTCTAAACTATCCACCAAAATAACTTCATTCTTTTTTCCGGCATATACAATACCATCTCTCACCTCCGGCATGTGGCCCGTGCCTCTGACAGTTTTTATTCCGGTTACAGTAACTTCTTGTAAAATAAAAGCTTTAGATGTGTCTTTGTTTTGCTGTGCTAATAATGATAATGGTAATATAATTGCTACCCCGAATAATTTTCCTTTCATTGATCTGTTTTGCGGCAAAGGTGGGTTACACGAACCTTTATTGGTTTATCAGATCAGGAAAATTGATTTACGAAAAAAGAAATTTAAAGCGCCTTTAATTATGTTGAAAAAGGTTGTTTCTACAATTAAAACTTACAAGAGTATATAGAAGCCAGCAAAACAACCCCATGTTGGCTGTAGCCTTATGTCGCCACATGGCTTGCTTTAATTGTCCTGTTATAATAAACTAAAAACAAAACTTGTCCTGCAAAAAAAAGTGTCCATGCTACAGGAATTAATTTTATACGAAATGAAATTGCTTTTATTATTTCGTCTTGGCTCGTCTGCTGAACGCTTAAAAAAATAGAAGGGAACTTAAAAAAATAACCGTTGGTATTGTCAATATAAAATGAATGGCAAATAGTGTCCAATTGATTTTGTCCACCCGCTTTGATAGCATCCAATATCCTATTGTCACAAGTAGCAAAACAACTATTAAAATAAGTCCCCAAATAAAATAAGGCGGATAAATTTTCGTATGCCAACCTGGAACTACCGAAGTTGCAAAGTCAAATGAAAAAGGAATTGTCAACAGTAATAAAACCAAAAAAGCAAGAAATGGAATATACGGTCTTATCATAAAAAGGTTGTCTTACTTATAGCTCTTTAATTATTAGAGTTTGTCCTGAAAGGTTACAGCTAACAATTAAAGATATCTTATGAAAGTAAGATCTGGAATGGTGGACTTTTCAGGTGGATGCATATTAAAAAGCCTGGTGAAAATATACTGGCCACAGGAACAAGTCCACCATTACATATTATGCAACGGCAACCGAAGTATTTCTCCTGCTCATATACCAACCCACAAAAGTTCCCCAGATAACCATGTTAAATATGATAGGCATTAGCAGTCCTTTAGCTGTAAAGCCGTTAAAAAGTGGTTTACCAATGGTAGCATTAACAACTACCAGGAGCCATAAAGTAGGTAAGATTCCAAAAAGAAAACCGTTAAGTACAGTAGGGTGCTTAACAAACAATGCATAAATAAGACCCCATATACCTCCGCTAATTATAAAAAGAATAGCAGCTACGACTTGACCACCGGGTGGATTATCACCAACTGCACCTTTATACATTCCAACAAAAGCCGGGTCTCCCATCCCTGCTCCTTTCATAATATACATAATAACGGTTAGAATGAGGGCGCCAATTGCGCCGGCTATAAAACCTTGTACGAGTCGATTGTCCATTTTAAATAATTTTAGTTAATAACCATGGCATAAATATTATGCCTCGCAGTTGTCATGCAGGAGCAGCCGGGAAGGATTTCATTTATTCGAAGTAAACCTCAGTTACTTATTTCTTTCCCTGGAATAACATTCCTTTGTTTTTTTTGATGAGCTCTCTGTGTTGGCGAAGAGAAATCGTTATTGCCGTTCCGAGCAAAGCGAGGAAACTTTGAGCCAACCAATCAGATGCTTCGCTATGGGCAGCATGACAATCAGAAGCGCCTACAGTACATATCTCTACCCTTTGGGAGTATAAGTTGTAAGATCACGGCACCAGTTCTTTTACTTTTGCAGCAATCGTTTCATATGCCTCTTCCTGTAAAAAATGTTTTGCTTCTACTTTTGTAACGGGTATGCCAGGCCGTGCTTCTTCAAATAGTTTACCATGCTCTTCATAGGTTAGAAATGGATCTTTGTCACCCCATACCAATTGGACAGGATATGCAGGATTTTTCCATGCTCTGTAACATCTTTCTGTAAACTCTTTTGTTTGCTCAAAACTGCGCATGATTTTTAAAAATGCTTTGCCATCATCTTCTCTTTTTAACAGATGTATATAAGCTGCTGTTTCCTCATGAGTAATAACATCGCCATTAACTACACCTGCACCTTTCATCATTAAAGGAAAGGTGAGGGGAGTAAGCATGGCTAATTCAGCTTCACCTAATACCGGCATTTCAAAAGGACGCATCGGCAAAGGCTTTACAAAATGTTCTAAATCCAGCATAGAAT
>JBBPZJ010000155.1:0-3316 GCA_038199395.1 Chitinophagales bacterium | reverse complement strand
TGCCTTTTATAATCAATCGCTGTGGTGTCTTAACCGGCCCGTGGCAAATGGGTAAAGTAGACCAGGGCGTGGCGGTTTTATGGATGGCAGCACATTACTGGAAGAAAAAGCTTTCTTACATAGGCTTTGAGGGAGGTGGAAAACAGGTAAGAGACATACTTCACATCTCCGATTTATGCCTACTTTTAGATGAACAGATACACGAGTTCCAAAAATTTTCAGGACGTATTTATAATGTGGGTGGTGGTTTATCCAATGCAATTTCCCTTAAAGAACTAACGTCTGTTTGTAGTGAAGTAACAGGCAACACTATACAGATTACTGAAGACAAAAAACAAAGAGAAGGAGACATTCGGATATATGTAACCGATAATACTAAACTCTATCAAAATACTTCATGGCGACCTATTAAGTCTGTGTTTGATACCATGAAAGAAATATATGAATGGATTAAAGACAATGAAACGCAATTGAAGACAATTTTATAAATCCCGTTTTTAAATCTTGAAGAAAGTACGAGTTCACTATCTGAATTCAAACGCCGTGACAGTAGGGTATTACCTCACTTAGAATTAAGCTATAGATGACGAGAAAAATTGAAATACAAAACACACGTTCCGAATTGAACTCATCTTTAATAAACAAAGGTCCATCTATTTTTGTTTGGGGAATCTGGTTGTTAATGCTGGTGATAGCACTACGGTATTTCTTAAAGTATACCCAGAACATTCCCCTCGCAGAAGACTGGAACATGGTGGCTGCGGTGACAGGTAAGCAGGCGAATATAGTAAGATGGCTGTGGGAGCAAAACAATGAACATCGCATTCCATTACCAAAAATCATTCTGCTATTTCTTTTAAAAACAACAAAAGATTTCCGTGCGGGCATGGTGCTGAATATTTTGTCTTCTGCCCTTCTTGCTGCGTTTTTTATAAAGGCTATGCATAAACTTCGCGGCAACAAAACATATTATAGTGACGCCTTTTTTCCTATCGCACTTCTTCATATTGGCAACTGGGAGAATTTGTTTTGGAGTTGGCAGTTTACTTTTATACTATCAACCTTTCTAACATGTATTGTCATAATCGTACTTGTGCAGTACAGACAGTTATTAACAATGCCAAAGGCCATACTGGTGTGTATTTGTATGATTGGATTGCCATTAAGCGGGGCAAACGGATTAATTTCTTTATTACCGGTTTTTCCATGGTTGGTTTATGAAACTTACTTACAATTCCGCTCACGGGAGCCTGGAGCTAGTCGGGCAGTGGGCATACTTCTGCTGTCATCCATCTTGATCACAATCTTTTTCGTAATTGTCTATTTTATCGGTTATTATCGTCCTTCATGGAATCCGCCAAGCCCTAGTGTTTGGGCGACCCTTAAAACATCTGCTAAATTTATGGCCAATGGATTTGGACCCGCAGTCTCCTTTTCCTGGCCTGTATTTTCCCTTATCGCTCTGTCCTTAATTTCATCAACAATCATTCTATTAATTAATGCTCTGCTTAAACTCCGAGGACCTGAATTTCGACGGGCTCTTGCCATGTTCTTTTTTTTAGGAGGAAGTATAGTTTTTGCGCTTGCTATCGGATGGGGTCGTGCAGCAATGGTTCCGGTTTTCGCAATGCCAATGCGATATGCGATGATTGCAGTTCCTGCAATAATTATATGTTACTGTAGTTGGTTTCTTTATGGACCAGGTAAGCTGAAGCAGCTTATTCCACTAGCGATCTCTTTTATCATGTTTATCTTAATTATCCCCAATTCAAAAAAAGGTTTTATTTGGAGAGACTGGTATCGTGACGGTACGAGCACGGTATTGAATGATATAAAAAATGGAGTGACAATCTCGGAATTCGTTAACAAGAACCAAAGCTTTTTGTTGCATTGGAGTAAACAAAAGCTGCAGGCAGGTGTGCAGCAACTCAGTGAAGCAAAGATTGGTCAATTTAAGAATATTAAAGATGATGTTTTGATGGACCATTACATTGCTCCAATTGACCATGATTCTAATATTGAAAAATAAGTCCTTTGTGTTCAACAACCAGCTAGAGAAATCCATTAATTGTTCAATTTAGAATAAGCGCTAGTTATATAACCCACCCACAGAGAACAAGTTGCAACTTAAGAAAATAAACACAACCAAAACCAATGAAACTGAGTGTTGTCATTCCTGCATATAATGAAGCAGCCAATCTACCGGAAACATTGCACTCATTTTATTCAAAGCTCAATTCCAACAATATAGACCACGAGCTTCTGGTTGTTAATGATAATTCAAAAGATAACACTACCAGTGTTTTGAATGAGTTACAGCAAAGCATTCCCACATTACGTTACATATTTAATGAACCCCCTTTAAATGGATTTGGATACGCTGTAAGGGTGGGACTTTTAAATTTCACCGGAGATTGCGTAGCTGTTGTAATGGCTGATCTTTCAGATTCTCCTGATGATTTGGTTACCTTTTATAATGTTTTTATAACTGATAAGGTTGACTGTGTATTTGGCAACCGGTTTACAAAAGGAGGTAAAGTAATAAATTATCCCCGAAATAAATTGTATTTGAACAGACTTGCAAATAATTTGATCCGACTCGTCTTTAGAATAAAATATACCGACTGCACCAACGCCTTCAAATTGTATTCGCGTGATGCGGTTGAAGGTCTAAAGCCCTTTCTTTCTCCTCATTTTAATCTCACGCTCGAACTACCGCTAAAAGCTATTGTACGTGGTTACCGTTATAAAGTGGTGCCTAATAAATGGCAAAACAGAAAACACGGAAAATCTAATCTCAATATTCGGGAGATGGGCAGTCGCTACTTTTTTATCCTTTTATATTGCTTAATAGAAAAGTATTTTAGTAAAGGAGATTTTAAAAAGAAATGGTAGCTGCAGCTTGTTAAAACCAATTCGGCGATTCTCATTATTCACCTTTCAAGGAAAAACTAATGTGATTTATAAAAAAATGATTCACATGCCTTTTACGAAACCTTAAGGGCGAAAGTGTGGAAGTCTAATGGGTATGCTTTCAATCTAAACAAAAATTCACAATTATCTAATTTGGCATGATTTTGTAAATATTATTTATGTTTTTTAAGGGTTTAGGGTTGAAAAGGAGGCTCAATTCTTTGAGCCTCTTACTTTTTTATAACACTCCTTCTATTTGTTAACTTTTAAAGGCTTTTTTCTTCCTTATTGATACAACGTTATTGTTTAGCCGGTAGTGCTTTGGAGATTTCTACCTATTCGCAAACTCTGGTTCATTCTAACATTGCTTGGGTAATTTTTTCTCCGTCTTCATCACTTGTAG
>JBBPZJ010000154.1:0-4248 GCA_038199395.1 Chitinophagales bacterium | reverse complement strand
TTTCTTTGTCTGGAACTCCATCTAATTCAACTATTCCCCACCCTTTAAATTTCATATCATCCAACGTCTTGAAGAAAGCGGGTAAATCAACTTTACCTTGTCCTAATTCTACAAATGTATAAGCCTTTGAATCACCGGCAGCATTAGGACGTACATCTTTAAGATGTAAGGCATGAATGC
This sequence comes from Chitinophagales bacterium, assembly GCA_038199395.1. Lineage (GTDB taxonomy): Bacteria > Bacteroidota > Bacteroidia > Chitinophagales > Chitinophagaceae > Segetibacter. The sequence continues at coordinate 4,068 of JBBPZJ010000154.1, read as the reverse complement.
GGTCTCTATATGTTTTGAAAGCGGCTACAGGGTCTCCTCCACCCTGAAAATAATGAGCTATGTCGAGCAGAAAATGAACACTTTTATTATCGCAATTTTCTAATATAATTTTTACTTCTTCTGGCGTCTGACCCAATTGTCCCATGTGATTGTGATAATTTGTCTGTACGCCAAGATTAGCGGTCCGTTTACCGATCTCACTTACCAATTTGCCATACTTAACCAGGTCTTCCGTACTCGGAGCTCCGCTTTTTGGTCTTGAAGAATTCGTTATTTGAATATTTTTACCGCCTAATGCTTTTACAAACTTTGCATTGGCAATGTGAGTTTCAATAACGGCCTCATCATTTCCTGTATTGATGTTAGCGTTTCCGCTGGAGAACATCGGAAGGCTTAATTTATTTTGTTCTAACAACGATCGAAGTTCCTCTGGTTTAGCACCGTAATCTTTAAGCACATTCGATCTTAGTTGCACCCCTTTGAAGCCGAGGCTTGCTATGTCTTTTATTGCCTGAACGTCATTTCCGCCCCAGGTAATTGCAGAATAAGCAAGATTCATCTCTGGCACTAAATTTACTCCTGCCTTTGCGTATAACGGAAAAGTCGAAATAGACAAGCCTCCTACGGCTAACCCTACATTTGATAAAAATTTTCTCCTGGAGATTTCAGAACTCATCTTTTGATTTTTAGTTTGTAACAATGATCGATTTATTATGAAACAGAAAAATACAGCTTATTCCTTAAGTTTATTGAATGGTCGGTAAAAAAGTTGAAGCAATCTATCAAATTGAAGGACAAAGGCAAGAATAGTTGGTAGGTGAGTTTAATCGATTCGGAAGAATGCTATTGAGGTTTAGCAAAATAATGTGATAATAGTCAAGTGTATTCTCCCAAAAACAAAGTTTAGCAGAGGAGTACAAACGAAGTAAAGAGTGGGAAAAGGATATAAGAATCGTTGTGCCCAAAATAAGGATGAACGATGAACGAAGCTTCAAATTTGTTATTCTGGCTTTAGGATATTAGGTGGAAAAGTTGCCGCAATTATATCGAAGTTAGTTAGTGTAAAGATTCATCATTAAAATCATCTCCCCACATCACATTTAATAAGCGGTCACCTTTTTCCGCAGCCTTCTTTTGCCTTTGCAGTTCGAGCTCGAGTTCCGCAATTCGTGCCTTCAACTTTTCTACTGAGTCTTGCTTTGTTATTTCTAACAAGCTACCTGTCTCACTATTAAGGTAGCTCATAGAGTCTGACCTTTCTTCGTTAAAGTTTACTTCCATTTTAACTCTTTTAATTTAGCAATCGTTATTGACCGTACTTTAAATTTATACACTTCCTTATTCAAAAAACGACAGTTCTATGAGTTTCGGAAAACCTATTATAATTTATTGTAAAGCGTTAGTAATCAAAGATTTGCAATAATAGTGGAATATTTATTATCTCCTAAAAGAAATTGAACAACCAATACTGAGAAGACCGTAAAAAGATATTGTTGGTTGCATATTTTTGATAATGAGAACTTTAAAGTTGCTATTAGAAAGAGCTGGCCTACTTAAAATATAAATTATGAAAACAATTACGTCAGAATAAATAATAGTATTTTAGTATTCGTCAAACCTTTATTAAGCTATTGTGTTTCTTACTTTAAATAAAGCTATTTTTAAACAACAGATAATTATGAAAAAGATTGTAACGATTTCGCTGCTAGCCGCCACCCTCTTCTCAGCTACGAAAAGTTTTGCTCAGGAAGATAAGTCGAAAAGACCTAGTCCTCCTGCTACAGCTACGGTGACTACCGCAAGTGGAAATACTATTACTATCGATTATAGTCAGCCAGGCGTTAAAGGAAGAAAAGTCGGAAGTGACATCGCACCTTACGGAAAAGTCTGGCGTACAGGCGCTAATGAAGCTACTGTTTTTGAAATTTCGAAAGATGCAAAAATTGAAGGAAAATATCCGTTAAAAGCAGGAAAATATGGTTTATATAGTATACCGGGTGAGAAAAAGTGGACGATAATTTTTAATAAAACCTGGAACCAATGGGGTACCAATTATACGGAAGCTGATGACGCATTGCGGGTTGAATTAGGCACTCAAAAAGCACCACAGTTTACAGAAAAAATGACTTTTCAGGTAATGAAAGATGGCATGGTTACTTTAATGTGGGGAGATAAAGCAGTTACTTTTACCGTCAAATAATTTTCTTAAAAACTTAATACTCAAAGCTCCGGTTGCGGAGCTTTTTTTCTTTCAATTGTTAATTGAGACCGGTTTTTAACTTGATCATTCTATTTCCCCACTCTATACAAACTTCCGTTTCTATCAAACAAACTATCAATCTTTGTTTCAACATCAGGATTTTTTTCGACAGCAGGTGCATGATGAGGTTTTATACGGGCATCAATTATTAAAGGTCCCCGACAACCCCAGTGTTTGTTTTCTATAAAAGAACCAATACCGTAAATGTCATGAGAAGGATTGCATCTTGTATATGTGGCCCAGAGATAGTTATTAAGTGTTGATGCAACAAAATTGCTGTTGTCGCATACAATAATAAATAACGTCTCATGCAAATTATTTTCCTGACCTGCCAGTTGCTCATTCAAATTCCTCATTTCGTGCCGAGCCGTTTCATAACTTGCAAATCTTTTTGCCTGAATGGCAATTACCCCTGGCATACAGATCTCTGGCTTTTCAAAGCAATTGAGGTGGTTAAAAACGGAGGGAACTTCTGTGCACAATTCCCGTTTTACTTCTCCATGAGCAGCAAAAACGACTTTGCTTCCACTATTTAAACCCGTGCCGGAATAATCTAAAGTATCGATGGTTGTATTAGTATAAAAATGAACGTCCCGCGTTAGGTCAATACGCTTAAGCAAATACTCCATGAAGTCTTTTACTTTGTGCGTTCGAAGGCGATTAGTCTCATCAGCGGTAATAAAAAGGAACTTGGCAAGGCTGAGTTGCCCTGTGCCAAGTATATGATTTGCGATGGTAAGAATCTCTGCAGGTTGTTTTGCTGGCATGTAAGGCGTATATCTTTCGCTGCCGATAGCCAGCAATAAAGGATGCACGCCAGCCGCATCAACAGCATGCACCTCTTTGAGTCCCGGTATTTCTTTGGGTATGGCATCCCCTGTTATTTCATGAATTAGTTGACCAAAACTGGTGTCTTCCTGCGGAGGACGACCAACAACAGTGAAAGGCCAGATAGCATTTCGTTTTGCATACACCTTTTTTACCTTCATCAATGGAAAAGAATGCTTTAAGCTATAATAACCGAGGTGATCCCCAAAAGGCCCTTCCGGTTTATTTTCTCCGGGATATACTTCCCCCGTAATAACAAAGTCTGCATCAGTACTAATACAAAATCCATCCTTATAAGTATACCTAAAACGTCTGCCGCCCAATACTCCGGCAAAAGTCATTTCACTGATTCCCTCTGGCAGTGGCATTACAGCCGATAGTGTGTGAGAAGGAGGACCTCCGATAAAACAACTAACTTTTAGTGGAACTCCTTTGTTGTTGGCTTTGGTCTGGTGAATGCCAATACCGCGATGTAACTGGTAATGCAATCCAATTTCCCTGTCTAATTCATACTCATTTCCGGTAAGTTGTATCCTATACATACCGAGATTAGCATTCATTATTCCCGGCTTATCTATGTCTTCTGTATACACTTGCGGCAAAGTCACAAAAGCACCGCCGTCTAAAGGCCAATGATGAATTAAAGGGAGATCAGAGATTTTAATTTCTTCTGAAAGGACAGGCTTAAGTGCAGGATTTTTTAAGGGCAAAGCGTTTATTGCTGCTAAGCCTGCTTTCAAGTTTTTAAAAGGCTGCCTAATTGCTTTTACCGGATCATTTTTTAATTCTATGAGTTTTTGTACTGATGATAAAGTTTGTCTAAATATAAATTTGCTTCTTTCGAGGGTACCAAAAATGTTTGAAGCTGCTCTGAACTTTGATCCTTTCACGTTTTCAAATAGTAGTGCCGGCCCATCCGCCTCGTGCACACGTAAATGAATAGCCGCCATTTCAAGATAGGGATCCACTTCCTCTTTTAT
>JBBPZJ010000153.1:0-6506 GCA_038199395.1 Chitinophagales bacterium | reverse complement strand
GGTGCATCATGTTCTCCACGGTGGTTTAAAGGACGATCAAAGTCTTCTACATCAAAATTCCAACTACTTTTAGCATGGCGAATTAAAAGTAACAATTTCATAGAAGGCATGTTTTCATGAAGAGTATATTCTTACTATTTCAATTTTAATACCCTCTTGAATTATTGCCTTCCATATAGTTGATAAATGCCTTATTAACCACCTTGTTCCCTCCCGGTGTCGGGTAATTACCAGTAAAATACCAGTCGCCGGTATTAGTCGGACAGCTTGCGTGTAAATCTTCAATGGTTTGGTAAATTACCTCGACAGGAAAATCTATATCTTCCGGCGTTATTAACTCAGCAATTTTTTTAGAAATCTCTTCTGTCGTAAAAGGTTTATAAACCTGCCTTACTACGTTTTCAGTATGCAGCTTGTCACACTGTTTTAGCTGCAAACATCTCTGGTACAAATCCTGTAAAAGATCTTCTTTTCCCTTATCCTTCAATAGTTCTACTGCTGCCCTAAAAGCAATGAAATCGCCGAGCTTACTCATGTCAATTCCGTAACAATCAGGATACCGAATTTGGGGCGCCGATGAAACAACTATGATTTTCCTGGGGCCTAGTCTTGAAAGCATTTTTACAATACTCTCTTTAAGGGTAGTTCCTCTCACTATTGAATCATCTATTACCACCAATGTATCTTCTCCTTTGCGAACGGTTCCATAAGTAATGTCATATACGTGTTGAACCATTTCATTGCGGTTAGCATCCTCAGTAATAAATGTTCGCAGCTTTACGTCTTTTATGGCAATTTTTTCCTGGCGTATTTTACGATTGATCATAGTCGCCAGTTTTTCCTCTGTCACCTCATTTCCCCAACTTAAAATACGCTGCACTTTTATCTGGTTCAGGTAATCTTCCATTCCCTTACACATACCGTAATAAGCTATTTCTGCAGTATTGGGTATATATGAAAAAATAGTATCCTTCAGGTTGTAACTCACAGCTTCTAACACCGCTTTGCTTAAGTGGTGGCCCAGCGCTATCCTTTCACGGTATATTTTTTCATCGCTACCTCTCGAGAAATAAATTCGTTCAAAACTACAAGCTCGTCTCTCCTTTACGTCCAGTACCTGTTCGACCTTGTATTCTCCATGCGCCTCAACTATCAGGGCCTTGCCTGGCATTAATTCGTGCACCTCATTTTCACCAACATTAAAAGTGGTCCTGATGGCTGCTCTTTCACTTCCTGCAACAATAACTTCGTCATCTACATAGTAATACGCAGGCCTGATTCCATTTGCGTCCCTCAAAACAAAACTATCACCGTTTCCGATCAATCCACCAATGGTGTATCCACCATCAAAAAGTGAAGCTGATTTTCTCAAAACAGCAGCGATATCAAGTTTTTCAGGATTTTCGGTATCTTCTTTAACGAGATAGTGATGAATAACTTCGAGCATTGCAGCAAGGTCACTTTGCTTTGAAAATGTGCCTGGGTCAAAGTCAATATGTTTGTATAATTCCTCAGTATTTACCAGATTAAAGTTTCCTGCAAGCGCAAGGTTCCGTGCCGGTATAACTTCTCTTCTAATGAAAGGATGGCAAAAATCTGCATTGTTTTTACCTTGTGTTCCGTAGCGTAAATGACCTAACAAAAGCTCTCCCAAAAAAGGCAAATGACCTTTTAGAAGACCTGGATGTTGTTTTATTGTCGGCTGAAATTTTTCAAGTTCTGTAACCTCTTTACCAATGGTAGCAAACAAATCAGCGATGGGCTGTTGGGCAACGCTCCTAATTCTATGTAAGAATGGATAACCCGGTTCTACATTTAATTTTACTGCTGCCATGCCTGCTCCATCCTGTCCCCGGTTGTGCTGCTTTTCCATCAGCAGGTACAGCTTGTTCAAGCCGTATAGTACGGTTCCATACTTTTGAAGATAATACGAGAAAGGCTTTCTTAGACGAATGAATGCCAGACCACATTCATGTTTGATGTCATCACTCATGATATTTGCAAAAAGAAGTCGAAGTTACAACTCCACAACAAAATAATAGGTTAATTAGGACTTAAGTAATAATTCGCTCTGCAAGCCAGAGAAATTCAGTTAAAAAGGTATGAATTGAATTTGAAAAAGATTGATCAACCAAATTTCCCTGTTCATCAAACTTCTTATCTACATAAGGGGTAATAAGCATATATGGGCTTGCAATTCCGAATAAGGCATTTATTAATAATTGCAATTGCTGGCTTGCCCGCATGCCGCCCATCGCACCTGAAGAGGCCGTAACGATACCAAATGGTTTATGAAACTGCTTTGGAAAATGATCGAAAAGATTTTTCATCGCAGGAGTGTAGCTTCCGTTATACTCCGGGGTTACAATTATAAACGCATTGGCACAAAACATTCTTTTTGCCAGGGGTTTATAATGTTCGGGAGTATTATCAACAGAGGCGTATACCTGCTCCTGTAAAGTTGGAAAGTTCCACTCACGTACATCTAGAATGTTTGCTTTATGATTACTTTTTTCGAGGAGAAGCCTTTGCAAAAAGACTGCTAATCTAAATGTCACACTTTCTCTTCTTGGACTTCCCGATACAATCTCAATATTCATTCTGCTTTAATCTTTTATCTAACTAGCATCTGCACTTCAATTTACTATGGCCTTGTAACTCGGCTTGCGATTTTGCCCATTGCGCTGTTATTTATTACAAAACAATCAATATCTACAATTGACTTTAATTATTGATTTATTGGACTTTCGACAATAATAAATTCACTTTCTTCTTCTACTTTAAATTCAAATGAATCAGTTTGCCACAACCCAATTCCATCTCTTCTTCCAATAATTTCGTTATCAATTTCAAGTTCACCTTCCAATACAAATATGTAAACACATTTGTTTATAGTATTAAATGTGTATTGACCTACTTGTCCTTCTTCAAACCACCCGAGACTTAATTTAGTATTTTGATTTATCCAGCAGTGTTCTGCACCTTCTTCACTACTAACAATGGTTTGCAGCTTATTTTTCCTTCTTTCTTTACTAAAGAACCTCTTTTGATACCTGGGCGTAATATTTTGAAGTTTCGGTTCGATCCATATTTGTAAAAATTTGACTTCCTCTTCGCCAACGTTATGTTCTTCATGCCTTAGACCGCTGCCCGCACTCATTATTTGTACCCAGTCCTTTTCTACCACCTCCGAATACCCAAGCGTGTTCTTGTGATTCATTTTGCCTTGCAACATCACACTGATAATCTCCACATTTACATCGGCATGTATACCAAAACCGCCGTCCTTTTGTACTGTGTCATCATTAAAAACCCTCAGCGTACCAAAACCCTTCATTACAGGGTTCTGATATCCGGAAAAGCTGAAACAGAATCTGCTAAGAAGCCAGCCGAGATCTTTAGTGCCCCGGCTCGCTTCACGATGAATGACTTTTTGCATTTATGCCTGTTTTACCATTTCGACACTCATTGCCAGCTTCACGTCATCCGCCACTACAAGTCCACCGGCTTCTGTTACTGCACTCCACTTTAGGCCAAATTCTTTCCGGTTAATTTTTCCTGAAACCTCAAACCCCATTCTTTCAAATCCCCATGGATCTTTTGTTGTACCATTATATTCTACCCTCAATTCTAAAGGTTTAGTAACATCACGAATGGTAAGGTCTCCCATCAGTTTATATTCGTCGCCGCCTGTTTTCTCTATACCTGTTGACTTGAAAGTCATTTTTGAATATTGTTCTGCATTGAAAAAATCATCGCTTTTCAGGTGACCATCTCTTTGTTCATTTTTAGTATCGACACTATCTATATCTGCCTCAAACGACATCTTGGCGTCTGAGAGATCTTGCTCATTAACTTCTAAAGTTGCATCAAACTTTTTAAAAATACCTGTAACCGTCGAAATCATAAGGTGTTTTACCTTAAACATGATGTCTGAGTGGTCTACATCGATTTTGTACGTTGCCATAGTTTTCATGTTTTTTATTGTTATTAAAAGTAATATTTGTTTTAAGCTACCATTGGGACATCGATCAATAATAGTTCTGCATCTGTCAATGCGTTTACTTCAAGAGTATCGGTGTCCCAAATACCTAAAGCATCCCTTTTATAAAGCGTTTGATCATTTATTGTAATGCTGCCTTCGAGCACAAAAGCATAAACCCCGTTCTGCGCCTTTTTTATTTTGTATGAAGTTTTGAAACCGCTCTTAAAATGTGCAAGAGAAAACCATGCATCCTGGTTGATGGATACAGCAGTTTCATCGTCAGGAGCTACAATAGTTTGAAACTTGTTTATCCGCTCTGCACGATCAAACGTTTTTTGATCATATCGCGGCGCAATATTTCTTTTTTTCGGAATAATCCAGACCTGAAGAAAGTTAGCTTCCTGATCCTTATAGTGATTATACTCCGAGTGCCTTATTCCGGTTCCTGCACTCATCAACTGTACGTCTCCTTCATTAATAACAGCCTGTGTTCCCATGCTATCTTTATGTTCAATAGCCCCTTTTAAAGGAATTGAAATAATCTCCATATTATCATGGGGGTGGGTTCCAAAGCCAGAGCCACCCGTAATCGCATCGTCGTTCAATACCCGTAACATTCCAAAATGTATTTTTTCGGGATCGTAATAGTTACCGAAGCTAAAAGAATGATGACTTTCGAGCCATTCAAAACTTACATGGCCCCTTCTGTCTGCAGCGTGCATCATTGTTTTCATAATTGTTTATTTACATGTATATACATCTATCATTTTAAAAAAATTTTACTCTCTTTTCCTTATACTTTCTAAAAGGGAATTCAATCTTTCTGCATCCGCTTCTTTAATGACTACGTTATTGGTAAATATATGGTCAACTGCAACAATAGCATTTTTCAAAATATCCATGCCATCATAAGTAAGCGTTATTACGGTTTCCCTTTTGTCCATTTCTGAAGTTGACCTTTCTACAAATTTTTTGGCTACCAATCTGTCTACTATTCTTGGCACATTAGAGTTGCGTTCTATCATTCTCACGCCGATATCTTTTACACACATTTTTTCGGGATGTTTACCCTTTAATATTCTTAGCACATTAAACTGTTCATGTGTTAGTCCAATCGCTTTTAATTCTTTGCTGATCAATGTTTTTAGCCACCATGCCGTGTACAAAATATTTAATGCTGCCTTGTGCTTTTGTGATGTAAACTTCTCTGATTGAATAGCTTTCTCTAATTTCACAACACAAATATATGTATATACACGCATTTTCAAAAAAATTATTTTCCTGTAGTAGTGAAGGAGAACGCTCAAGTAATGTTTTAGCTAATCCGACACCGGATAGTTGAGAAGTGATTATAAGACCCTCTCTGGTTACTTATCAATTATTTCTACTATTGATTCTAATTAAATAGAAGAAGATGATTTTTGACTAGCAAGATTATCTTTTGATGTAAAAAACACCCCATTGATATATTTCACGTCAAAATTTATATTGACTCTGGTAATCGTTTCAAGTGTTATAAAATCGTTTTCTACTAACCGTTAAACTAACGGGTTTTACCGTTTTTATGTTCTTTAGAAGAAGGAATTACTGAAATAAGAATGTACATTGCTATACATTTTTCGATAAAACAAAAATAAAAACATCATGAAAAAGGTAATTGTATTGCTTGTTATTTTATTAGGAGCATCGGGAAGCATCCTGATGGCTCAGGGTGGAGGTAACATGGATCCTGCAGCTATGAGGGAAAGACAACTTCAACAGTTGAAGGCTTCTGATTTAAAACTTTCAGATGCACAGGCTGATTCTGTTGTGAGCATTAATATGGAGTCGAGACAACAAATGAGAGGTATGAGAGATTTAAGCGACGACCAAAGAGCGGCTAAGATGAAGGAGATGAATGATATGCGGTTGAAAAGATGGACATCAGCATTAAAAGATGAAGCGCTTGCAAAAAAAGTGGTAGACTACTACGAAAAACAACGAGCTGCCAGAGCAAACGGTGGCGGTGGACCTCAACGATAAACTTTTAAAATACGGCGAATTTTCTTCGCCGTTTTTTTTAAGACTTATTCTGTCATCGTGAGAATTCTGAGGCGCACTAACCCTTCTATCACCTTAACCAATATTTTTATAGCATACTCTCAAATATTTAAAACTTATTGTATTTTGATGAAAACGCTGCTATGAAAAAATTTACAATTTTTTGTCATGTGCTTTAATGTGATGTTTTATTCTCCCTCAAGAAGCTTTTGTCAGTCATCTATTTTCGGAGACTCCATTAAAAGTATGCTTGTAAAAGACTGGGAAAGAGGAAAGGCGTATAGCCAGGATTATATGAAATCGATGCCTGCTGATAAATTTTCTTTTAAAGTAACCGAAAGTGCTAAGTACATGACAAAACATTTATAAATGTAAGAAGCTGGTCAAGATGAACCAATAAAGCATTGGTAATAAACTTCAGTCCATATTTAAAGAAGCTGTGGGCTTTCCTTTTATGTTTTTTGACAACAATAGGTTTCAT
>JBBPZJ010000152.1:0-3006 GCA_038199395.1 Chitinophagales bacterium | reverse complement strand
GTTCCACCAGCATTGTCATAGTCCGTTCCCTGGAAACCTGTGGCATGTAGCAATTGCCTTAGTAAAAGGTAAGCATGGTTCCCATCCAGCAGTCTTGCCCAAAAATTAATCTTCCAGGCTTTACTCCAGCCTGTCCCTCCGTCGCCTCTCATTTCCAATGTTTTCTTTGCTGCAGCCGCAAAGTCAGTTGTTGTAATGGGTGAAATTTGCCTGCCCGGGTACAATCCAAACAGATGAGAAGTATGGCGGTGATGAGGATCAACATCTTCCCAGTCTTTATACCATTCCTGCAGGTTGCCTTTCTGACCGATATGCAACGGGAACAATTTATTCTTCTTCAAAATCAATTGTTGACGAAAATCATGGTCGACCCCCAACTCTTTCGATGCGTCAATTAGATTTGTAAATAAATCCCAAATAATAGACATATCCATTGTTGTAGCTACTGATACACTTTCATGTTTTCCGGGAGCATAGTAAAAGTCATTTTCAGGTGATAGGGACGGCGCAGTTACTAGCTCCCCGTTTTTATCTTCTACAAGCCAGTCAAAGCAAAATAAGGCAGCATCTTTCATCAATGGATAAGCAGTGCTCTTTAAAAATTGTTTATCGCCTGTAAAGCGATAATGCTCCCATAAATGTTGACATAGCCAGTTTGCTCCCATTGCCCAGTTAGCCCATTTAGGATCACCTTTCCCCCGATCACCTACCGGATTTGATAATGCCCATATATCGGTATTATGATGTGCCACCCAGCCGTTCATGTTATAAAATTCCCTGGCTGTAACTTTTCCGGTAACGGCAAGATTTTTAATTAACTCAAATAAAGGGGTATGAATTTCTGAGAGGTTAGTTACCTCTGCAGGCCAGTAATTCATTTGAGTATTTATGTTGATAGTAAAGTTGGAACTCCAGGGCGCTCTTAATTCTTTATTCCAGATGCCCTGAAGATTGGCAGGCGTTCCACCCGGCCTTGAGCAGGAAATCAACAGGTAACGAGCATAGTTAAAGTAAATGTTTTCTACGCCAGGGTCATAAGCACCTTTAGAATAAGCAAGCAACCGCTTATCGGATGGCAAAGAAATATTTTCATTTAATGAAGTATCCTTTATTGTAAAAGAAAAGCGATTAAAATATTTCTGATAATCTGTCACATGATTATTTAATAATAATTGGTATGGCTTTCTGACCGCTTTTTCGAGATATCCCTGTGCAAGTTTGCTTTCATCTTTTCCGTCTTTGCCGGGGCATTTATCATAACCATTAAAACTAGTAGCAGCCGTTAAAAATAAAATAACTTCAGAAGCATTGGTTACATGAATTCCGGTAGTGTCTGTTTGTACGTTTCCATCGTTTGTCACAGCTTTTATCCTTAACTGAAAGCGCATTCCATAGCACCCAGTTGTGTCAGCATAAACTACAGGTTCTCTTCCTGGATCATTATAGTAACTCGGATCAACATGCGCAGGCGCTTTCCCTTGTAACACCAGCTCATTGTTTGCAGCTACCATATTCTGGTAATGCAATATACTTTTGGCAGAAGCCGAAAAATTTAATTGTTTAGGCTTGTCACAAGTGAGACGAATAACAATCACCTGATCTGGAGCAGATATAAAAATTGCTCTTGTAAATGTGGTTCCATCTATCGTAAATTTTGTAGTCGTGACAGCATCCTTAAGACTAAGATCGCGATAGTACGCAGTGGGAGTGCCTTCCTTAAAATTTTGCTTTATTACCAGATCACCCAATGGCATATAAGATTCTGTAAACAAGCCTTGCATCTTCCGCTCAAGAGAATCTGCTTTTTTATAATCTTCTTCCTTTAATAACGCTTCTCTTATCCTGGGCAAATAAGTATGTGCCTCCGGGTTAATATTTGTTTTTACCGGGCCACCACTCCACAATGTACTCTCATTTATTTGTATCAACTCTTCATTCACTTTTCCAAAAACCATAGCACCTAAACGGCCATTACCCACAGGTAAAGCTTCTGTCCACACTGAAGCTGGTTGTTCATACCAAAGCTTCAGGTTTTGTTGTGCAATTAAATGGCTTTGTATAGAAAAGGTTACTAATACTATAAAGAACAGCTTTTTTATCATATTATTTGTTTGCTGGTAAATTCTGAAAACCAGGTGTGATAAAGTTATTAGGCAGTGCTTCCAGCTCTTTCAATACTTTACTGCTTTCATATCTATGCAATTAAACCTTTATCAGTAGCGAGTGACGAAATAAGTTCAATTAAGTCATCCTTTATCTAACCAAAAATAACTTCTTTCAATACCAGCTCTGGCTATCAACTAAAAAGTTACGATCATTGGCATAACAGACTGCATAATTAAAACCTTTTTGAAGACAAAAGGCTCCGTATTCACCGGCCTTGTTTATGGCTATAAAACCTACCTGGTTTTCTTTAGCTTTTTTTGGGTCCTTTTTTACGATACGTTCTACGGCTTTTTTGCAGGCTTCCTGTGGAGATAAACCTTGTCTCATTAACTCAACCACCAGATGAGTGCCGCAAATTTTTATCACTTCTTCTCCAAGCCCCGTTGCTGTGGCCGCACCGACTTCATTGTCAACAAAAAGGCCTGCACCGATAATTGGAGAATCTCCTACCCTGCCCCTCATTTTAAAACCCATTCCACTTGTGGTACAACTGCCGCTTACATTTCCAAATGCATCTAAAGCAACCATTCCTATCGTATCATGATTTAAACTTCCATCAGGAAGATTAGCAGGAGCAAACGGACCGTGCCCCGAGTTTTCAATGTTCATTACAGGTTTATATTTAGATGTTTTGAGCCATTCTTTATATTGCTTGTCAGCCTCCTCAGACAGCTTCTGCTCTTCTAAAGTAAAACCTTCACTTACCGCAAACTTTTGAGCACCGTCGCCCACCAACATTACATGCGGCGTTTTTTCCATTACCCTTCTGGCTACAGATATTGGATGTTTTATTCTCTCCAATGCAGCCACACTTCCAGCATTTCCCTCGTGATCCATAAT
>JBBPZJ010000151.1:0-24103 GCA_038199395.1 Chitinophagales bacterium | reverse complement strand
CTAGAATTCGATTAGAAATACTGTCGTCAACAGCGGTTATTCATCTTTTTTAAAGTATTGTATGCACCTACAGTTTATGATGTAAAAGACTCTTGCAATTCTATTTTAAACCATCCTTTGATTTCGTCTTGCACCGGGATGCACATTGATTTTATAAGTTCTAAACGTTAACAAGCCATTTACAATTTTCCACAGATTTGCTTCATAACCCCCGGTCACATTTGTCGTATAAATAAAAAAAAAGGCATGACTTTCAAGCAATTTATCTCTGTTTCATTTGTAAGCGTAGGAGCTTTTGTCGGTGCGGCGCTGGTGTATAGTAAGTATCAGCATCACAATCCCCTGGCTTTAAACATCCCGTTTGCATCTTCAGTTTTTAAGGCGACAGAACCTATAGAAAAAGATGCTGCAAGGCCGGTTGTCGATTTTGAAAAAGCTGCTGCCAATGCAACACCTGCTGTAGTGCACATAAAAGTGCTTCAAAAAGCAAGAAGTGAAAGTGATGTACCATTTGCTCAAAATGATTCGGAAGATGCAGGTGATGGCTTTGAAGGAATGTCTTATAATAACGTAGATGCCGGTGATGAAGCTCAACAGGTAGCTTCTGGATCCGGTGTTGCTATTAGTGCAGATGGTTATATTGTAACCAATAATCATGTGGTTGAAAAAGCGGACCGGTTGATAGTAACGTTAAATGATAAGAAGGATTATAAAGCTGAAGTTATTGGCACTGACCCGAGTACAGACTTGGCAGTTATTAAAATTGAAGGGATCGGCTTCCCCTACCTTGACTTTGCAAATTCTGATGACGTACATGTAGGGCAATGGGTTTTGGCAATTGGCTATCCGTTAAACCTCGAATCCACGGTTACCTCTGGTATTGTAAGTGCAAAAGCAAGAAACATTGGCATCAACAGTCGCAATAGCGAAGCGCCCATTGAATCTTTTATTCAAACAGATGCAGCAGTTAACCCGGGCAATAGCGGAGGTGCATTGATCAATACAAATGGCAAACTCATTGGAATAAACAGCGCTATTGCGTCCTTAACAGGCTCTTATGCGGGTTACTCTTATGCTATCCCCTCCAACCTTGTAAATAGAGTGGTGACAGACATCATAAAATACGGCAGTTCTAAAAGGGCTTATTTAGGTGTAACCTATGGCAGTGACCAAATGAGTGAGAGTGACCGTAAAAAGAATAACATGGTGGATGGAGACGGTGTGTACGTAATGGAGGTAGCTGAAGGCAGCGCAGCATACAAAGCAGGCATAGAAAAAGGAGACTTCATCACTAGTATAAATGGAACTAAAATCAATACGGGAACCGAGATGATGGAAAAAATTTCATCGCTTCATCCCGGAGATAGAATTAACATAAGCTTTCTGCACGCTGGAAGGAACCGTACAACAGAGGTGACGTTGCAGGGAGGATCGTCGGGTAATCAACAACATCTGCAAGAACAAAAATAAGACAGCAAGTTGAGCGTTTCACTATTACTAGTAATACGTACAAGCGACGTAAGAATACTATTTGTAAAAATCTTTTTTACACTTTTTGATTGTAGAAAACCCCCCTTTTAACTGACCCGCCTCTTACCAGGCGGGTTTTTAATACTTACTTTTTTTAATATTAATAATGGGCACCAATCAACCCTATGGAAAGTTGGTAGAATAAAGAATGCAGTTAACTAAAGCTTACTTCCTTTACTATTTGCACTGATAAATTAAAAAGTCTAAATTAAAGGTCTAAAATCTTTATCTTGGTTACTTTTAAAGACGGGATACTTTTAGAGCTTGATTGATGGTGAATAAATGGTAAACCGATTATTGCTTTTTCCAGGTTGTAAGAAAAATCAGGAAGATCATTTTCACAGATTCGAAGTAGACTCTAGAGAAGTAGCAGAATGAAATAAATTATTAACAAGAAATCTAACATAGATGAGCATCAACCGTGAAGTACAAACGCTGGATGAATTTACCATTCAGCAACGCCGCGATTTTCCTCAGTCAACGGGCGAATTGAGCATGCTTTTAAAAGATATAGCGCTTGCAGCAAAACGGGTAAATGTAGAAGTGAATAAAGCAGGCTTAGTTGATATTTTTGGCGATGCCGGTGAGGTAAATGTTCAGGGTGAAGATGTAAAAAAATTAGACATTTTTGCCAATAACCAGTTCATAGGTGTTACAAGACACGGGGTTAGCTGTGCAGGCGTAGGCAGTGAAGAAAATGATGATATTGTTGTGTTTGATGATCCAATTAGCAATAACAGTAAATATGTTATGCTTATGGATCCTCTCGACGGAAGCGGCAATATAGATGTAAATGTTTCTATAGGAACTATTTTTAGTGTCTATAGAAGGCTAAGTGAAAAGGGAACGCCCGTGACTTTGGAAGATTTTTTACAACCGGGCAATAAACAAATTGCTGCGGGCTATATTATTTATGGATCGAGTACTATGCTGGTTTACGCCACCAGAATAAGTGTGAACGGTTTTACGCTCGACCCCACCATAGGAGAGTTTACCCTTAGCCATCCCGATATTAAGTGTCCTGAAATAGGAAAAATATATTCTGTCAATCATGGAAACTTTTGGCAATATGAAGAGGGCATCCGTAAATACATTAACACCTGCCAGAAAAAAGAAAAGGCGACAGGCGGTCCGTATTCGCAGCGTTATATCGGCAGTATGGTGGCCGACGTGCATAGAAATCTCATTAAAGGAGGAATTTTTATGTATCCCACCACAACAGATAAACCTGAGGGAAAATTACGGTTATTGTATGAATGCAATCCGTTGGCTTACATAGTAGAAAAGGCAGGTGGCAAGGCTACAAATGGCCAACAACGAATTCTTGATATCAAACCTACAGGTTTACACCAACGATCATCATTGTTTATAGGAAGTAAGAAAATGATGGAGGAATTAGAGTCTTTTACAAATAAAGTTGAATGAGATAAAGCTGCGAGGCTCTTTGTGTTAATGGCAGTACCTGGTGTATTGACATAATAGAGACCTCAATCACCGAAATAGCCAATACGTTTTCAGCCAGTTCAGACAACAAAACGTAAGTACGCCTGACCAATTGTCCCCCATCTGTTTCTAAGAAAACTTTTGCAGATTTGCTTCTGTCGGGATGCTTTTAAGCCGTTTTTTTTCTTTGTACAATTGTTCTCAGTATACCCTTGGCCCGGGAATATTGAGATTTACTTGTACTCTCGCTTATTCCTAATTTCTCTGCTATTTGTTTATGTGAGAAGCCTTCTACGGCATAGAGATGAAAGATAGTTTGGTAGCCTGGGCTTAAAGTACTCGAAGTCTTAAGAAGGTCTTTATTGTATAAATTATCTAACGCGGTAGGTTGTCTGTCTGATAATGAATTTTCAACAACCTCACAGCCTGTTGTATCAATCTTTTTACCTCTTAAATGCTCGATAGCAGTATTTACAAAAATTCTTCTTACATAGCCTTCAAACGAACCTTCGCCTTTAAACTTATGCAGGTTATTGAAAAGCTTTATAAAACCATCTTGCAATACATCCTCTGTATCCATTTGATTTTTAGTATAACGCAGACAAATGGAAAACATTTTTGGAGAATAAAGCTCATATAAAGCTTTCTGACTTTTTCTGTCGCCCTTTAAACAATTTTCGATTAGTAATGCCTCGGTGTGTGTAAAATTTGTATTCATAATAATATTAGATTTGCATGGGGACTTGCGATCGCCATGCCATTTCATAACACACTGATTATCAACATACTTATTCTTGTGTAATTACTGGAAATTTCCAATTTTAGGACTAAGTCGATTTTTTGGGAGAATTTAATTGATGTGTTACATAAATACAATCAACAATGCTTACGACGGTTTCTCATCAACCCGAAGGGGTGGGCATTTTTGAATAGGTTGGGCTACGACACTAACAAAACATTCATCGACTAAGCTGCTGTTAATGAACGAAACAACGGGGAGATGTGATTATTGTAAGTCTTCTAACTAAACAATGCCTTTGCTGTTGCGCAGAGGCACAAATAGTATAGAACTATTGCTCAAAGCATAAGAAGTCCATGGTTCTGATTTCAGGAATGCCACTTCCTCCTTCATTGTCGGGCGTAGTAACAATGATTTCTGGTTTTCCTTTAAAATCCAGCATTTGCCTGTAACACAAACATTTTTACCGGCAAATGTTTCTTCCGGTTTCCCCGAAAAGTTCTTTCGGCTTTCTACATTTATTAAGATTGTTAGCTTATTATTTGGGTCCACTCCTCCCATGTTGAGTAAAGTAGGTTGAGTTTAGAGCTTTCCAAAAACCTGCCTTCTGAATACTTCGTCGCAAATGGTTACGGTTTTACCTATGTTTTTGTCCGCGCTTGCAAGAGGTACTTTTGTTTACGCTGTTGAGTAAAATAGTATATAATAGACAAGTTGCAAAAACCATAGTCGACTTTCTCATCTCTCAAGTTTATACCTTAAAACACTTTAAATTTTTTATGAGGAACTTTCTGTACATCAAAATCACAAATATTTTACGGAGGTTCAACACGTTACAGGAAGACTGCTTTCCTGGCAGATTTATTAGTATTTTAGTTGAGGTTTTTGCAGAATTAACCTGAATAAATATATTCATTATAAAGTAGAAAGATTGAGAATGATAAATTAGGTTGAACTAATTCTGGTAATAATTCGACGAATTACATAAGAAACAAAGCGGTCTTTCTGTATAGTTGTAAAATGATAAATATTTGCACGTACCATAGAATATTATGAGAGCGTACGATGTTTGATCTTTTTCGTTTTAAAAGTAAAATGCTTTTGGCTTAAGTAACTAAATGCAACGACGAAAGCGGTAGTTATCACTTTTGAAACAATTGCATTAAAATGCATTTGCTCAATAAAAAATTTCAAAAACATATAGTTAAGGGCAATACAGGCTAACACCATAGAAAAATACCGCATCAACTGCACCCTTCCCCTTAGGTTGCTTTCGCTAAAAACAAGGTAGCGGCTATAATAAAAACCAATAGGAAAAGTGATACAAAATGCTGCAATCATAGCAGTAATGTGAGGGCTGATAGCAAAGTAGCCAAAGCGCATGACGCCATATTGCCTAAAATGGCTTTCGAAAACACTAAAAAGAAAAATATCAAGTAGTGTATTTGCACCCCCGCATGCAGCATACCTATAGGTTTGCAAAGGCATCATTTTTCTAAACAAAGGATAGAAAAAATCGATAAGGCTAAGGAGAAAACTATTCATCAGAAGGTCTTGCTAAATGACGGCGAAGATAAGCGTAGTAAATTGTACTTTTGCGGCCCAAACAGTTAAAAAGAATGAGTGTTGTTTCTAATATAAAAAAGGCTGCTGCTGCTGCTATAAAGGAATTATATAAAATTGAAATAGATGAGTCAGGCATTTTAGTAAATGCTACAAAACCTGAATTTGAAGGCGATTATACAATTGTGCTGTTTGCTTTTGTAAAGCAGTTAAGAAAATCTCCGGAAGCAATTGGGCAAGAACTTGGCGCATACATCATTAATAATAACAGTAATTTATTTGAGCGTTTCAATGTCATAAAAGGCTTCCTGAATCTAACTGTTTCAACAGCCTATTGGACAGATTTTCTGCATCAAGAATTTTCTAATGAAAGTTTTGGGAGGTCTGTTAGAAAGAATAAAAAAGTAATGGTGGAATATTCCTCGCCTAATACTAACAAACCTTTACACCTGGGTCATTTGAGAAACAATTTTCTCGGTTGGAGCACGGCTGAAATTTTAAAGGCTGCAGGTAACGAAGTCATTAAAACAAGCATTGTCAACGACCGTGGCATTCATATTTGCAAAAGCATGATTGCCTGGCAAAAACATGCAAACGGAGCGACTCCGGAAAGTGCCGAAAAAAAAGGCGACCATCTTGTAGGCGATTACTATGTACGATTTGAAGAAGATTTAAAGGCCGAAGCTCTAGCAGTGTATGATCAGTTAGAAGGCAGGGAACTTGAAGGTTTTACAAAGGAGGAAGAGACGAAAATAATGACATTGGTAGATGCATTAGAGCATGCAGAACGCAGTCAAAATAAAGAAAAATATACAGAAATCAAGAGCGAGTTAAACGAGATAGCGCGCAACAATACGCCCATAATGAAAGAGGCAAAACAGTTGCTTTTGAAATGGGAGCAAGGAGATGAAGAGGTGCTTGCCTTGTGGAGAAAAATGAACAGTTGGGTATATACAGGCTTTGACGAAACATATAAAAGAATAGGAAGCGATTTTGATAAAACTTATTACGAAAGCGACCTGTATTTATTAGGAAAAGACCTTGTAGAAGAAGGATTGCAGAAAGGAGTCTTGATTAAAAAAGAAGACGGTAGCGTATGGATAGACCTGACAGCAGATGGGCTTGATCAGAAATTAGTATTACGGAGAGATGGCACTTCTGTTTACATTACCCAGGACCTTGGCCTGGCTCAATTGAAATACAACGATTACCAGATAGACGAAAGCATTTATGTGGTAGGTGATGAACAGAATTATCACTTGAAAGTGCTGAAGCTGATTATGCAGAAGTTAGGTGCGCCGTATGCAGAAGGCATCATTCATCTAAGTTATGGGATGGTTGAACTGCCGTCGGGGAAAATGAAGAGCAGAGAAGGCACAGTGGTGGATGCAGATGACCTGGTAAATACAATGATTGAAATAGCAAAAGAAAAAACCAGAGAGCAGGGGAAAACCGAAGGTTTTAATGAAACTGAATTGCTGGAATTATATGAAACAATTGGATTAGGTGCTCTAAAGTTTTTTCTGCTTCGTGTAGATCCGAAAAAGCGAATGATTTTTAATCCGGAGGACAGTATAGAGTTGCAAGGTTTCACCGGGCCGTTTGTACAATATACCCATGCACGAATAAAAAGCATTTTAAGAAAGGAGCAACCAAAAGGCATCCCTCTTTCGGCTCATTTGTTACCGCTCGAAAAAGATATAATCATTGATCTTGAACAATTTTCTGCTGTTATATCCGAGGCCGCTGATGATTATGATCCGTCTAAGATTGCCATGTATGTTTTTAATCTTGCAAAAACCTTTAATTCATTTTATACCGAGCACTCTATAGCAAATGCAGAAACGGCAGACAAAAAAGAATTGAGGTTGCAGCTTGCTTATTTAACAGCGCACACCATTAAGACTGCAATGAGTTTGTTAGGCATTCGGGTTCCTGAAAGAATGTAATTTTCTAAAGCCGGAAAATTTAGTGTCAGTGCGTAATTCCTTAGTCGAAAAGCCGGCACAGTTTATTCATACAATACGTTCGCACTTTGCAAAAGCAATAAGTTTTTTTTATTTCTGCATTGGTACTTTCCGTACAGTTTAAGCAGTCTTTTGACTGTAGTTTAACACCAAGTTCTGTACAACTATGATGATGAAAGAAAACGGAAAAGCGGCGCACGTACAAACGCGCAGAAAGAAGAAGCAGTTAAACAACGGAGGAACTAGCTACAGAAGCGAAACGCGAGGATTTAAAGAATTTTTAAAAACTCTCCGTAGATACCAGAACCCTGATGTTTCCATCGGTCTCCTTCTATTACAATGGGTTGTGACCAATCTGCAGCGTTTCCGCCTTCGTACTTTATGCTTTACTACATTATTACCGTAACGAGTATTATAAGGCGGCAAGCGTTTTGAATAGTATTGAATAATGAACTTTGAATAGTATTGAATAATAAACTAAAAAAGAAATAATATGGAAACAAGAAATAACGAAGACATTGATACCACAAAAGTTAGTCCTGTTGATACAAGGCGTTTTGAAGCTGAAGATGACAACGGCCATCTAAAAGGCAGCAGACAAGCTAATTCGAACGAACAGGATACCTTAGAACAAAGAAAACAGGAAGATAATAACGAGTATAATAAGCTTGATGACAGGGGCACAGTTGCAGGTAACGAGGCCAGCTAGAAGTAATTAGATTTCAACGAAAGGAGTAATCAAAAAAGATTTTCTCCTTTTGTTTACTTAAGCTTCAGGAAAACCTACTAATGGCAACAATACATGAAAAGTAGTTCCTTTTCCAACTTCGGTATCAAACCATATTCTGCCGTTGGCTTTTTCCACAATTCCTTTGCACATAGCCAGCCCAAGACCTGTTCCGGAGGATTTTGTAGTGAAGTTTGGGGTAAAGATTTTCTCCCGTTTTTCGTCAGGTATGCCAACCCCGTGGTCCGTAATGTCTATTTGTAACTTATTCCCATTTATTATTTCATTCACATGCAATTCTATCACCTGTTTTCCATCTGAGGCTTCCATTGCATTTTGAAAAAGATTAGTAAAAAGTCTGTTGATTTGCGAGCGGTCTGCACTAATGATTGCTTTGGGGCCAGGACGATTAAAAACGACATTCAATCTTTCGTTGGCGCTGTATAAATTAACCAGAGAGCCCAATATTTCATTAATATCAAATACTTCAATTTTCACACTACCAATGTTGGCAAACTGAGAAAAATCTGATGCTATTTTAGCGAGTTGATCTATTTGCTCGACGAGGGTGCGAGAAACTCTTTCAGCTATAGCATCGCTATTCGGATTGTTTTCTTTGAAAGCCTTCTGCATATATTGTATGCTCAGCTTCATTGGAGTTAAAGGATTTTTTATTTCATGGGCGACCTGCCTTGCCATCTCACGCCAGGCTCCCTCCCTTTCGCTTTTCGCAAGGGCCAATGCACTTTCCTCCAATTTCTTCACCATTTTGTTATATTCAATTACCAGCGCTCCTATCTCATCGTTTGCGTTCCAGGTAATTTCTTCATTAGCCTTACCCAGATTTACTTCTTTCATTTTGCTTGCAATAAGCGTAAAAGAATTAGTAATACGGTTAGTTAACAAGACCGAGATAGCACCTGCTATCACAAAAATGAAAGCATTTAAATTGATGAGCGTCACAAGAAAATTTGATATTTCTTTATTTAGCTCACTTTGAGTGTTTAAATAGGGAATATTGAGATAAGCATATAAATCGCCGTTCTCATCCTTTATAGGAACATAAATACTGAGAAAAGCGAACCGGCTCACCGTTTCTTTTTGTACCACCTGTATCTGGTTTTGATACCGGAGTTTGTAATAGGCCTCGGGATCCATAACACGACTAAGAAGACCTTTATTATACAAATAAGGTTGAGTAGATACCCTCAGATTGCCATTTATGTCAAAAAAGTTCGCATCTACATTATGAAGTTCTGATACTTCCTTAAAAGTCTTTTCAAGTTCACTGCCAGTGCCAAGCTCATAAATCTGTTCCACATCATCAGAATTACGATGATTAGCTACCTGCGTTTCTATTTCATCACCTAAAGTCTTAATCGTTTTTACAAGCCGGTCCTGGTTGGTCTGCTGAAAGCGGTCTATATAAAACGAGATAGTAGCAATGCCAATAACCAGAAAAGAAAAAATACTGATAAATATAATTGCACCCTGAATTTGATGCCTTATGTTTAACCTCAACCCGGTTTTTAATCTTTTATAATTAAACTTATATTTAACGAGAAAATGGCCTGTCTGGAATAACACTATTATAAAAAGAAACGAACCAAACAGATAAGCAAACAGCGTTATTGATTCTATAAAAAAAGAAGCGTCTTTAACTATAATCACCAGTCTGTTGTTTCCTGCATTATACCAAAGCTCTTTAAAGTTACCTTTCCTTTGTTCTTTATACTCCTGCCGTAAAAGCTGGTCTTTAGGAATATGTGACACAAAATTGTAATCTCCTACACTGTTGATCAATTCCCCTTTATTATATACAGCATACACCTGGTTAAGGTCTTGTTCTACATCTTTCACCTGTTTAAACAACTCAGGATAGAGCGCCTGGCTCTTGTATTTTTTGGGTTCCGCTGTCACAAAAAAGTACCCAAGTATATTTTTTAAGGAGTCTTTTATCTCCTTTTCATACAAAAGACTGAAACTTTTTGAAGCATTTTCATAATAGTACAGATCGGCGTAAGCTGTGTTTTTGCTTCTGCCGATAAATGTATTAAGATCACTATATTGAACAGAGTCTTCGTTAAACAGAGGATGATAGAAATTATCAAAAGTGTATAGCCTTGTATCGAACCGGTTTAAGTAGGTTGAAAAGTTTTCATTAATCAGACTGTCTTTAATTATTTTATTAGATGTTTCGTTTAAGAACCGGTTGAAGTTTGCTGTAAGAAAATCATCATTGATATTAGTAATACCAGTACCCATCGCATTTTGGGCTTTAGGATCTGCCTCTTCAGCAATTTTTTCCGCATCGGTCCTTTGCTTCACCAATTCTCCGCTGTGATGTTGATATATGATTAATGCTGAAATGCAGGATGCAAAAAATATAAGCCATATCAGGAAGAATGCGGATCGAAGAATTGGAACATAAATGTCCTCTTTTCTAAACTCCATTATACCCAGGTAAACTAAAAGCCATAGAAGCACAACCAAATTCCTCAGCGAAGAGGAGTCATTCAGGTTTATTGACAGATAAACAAATCCGGCGACTACGACAATCAAATACTTTGTGTACTTAGGAACATTGACACATTTGTAAATGAACAGTAAAGCAATATGGCTAAAATGAAAAAATGACAACACAATTAATCCTAAAATTATAAAAGCTACAACCGAATAATAGTTTAAATAAAAGAAATTACTTACATCAAAAGAAATTTTAGAATCTGCTATTAAACTCGCAATTACATTGGCCGATACAAATGAAAGCACTATTAAGAAAACAGATAGAAGAAAAGAAACAACCGATCCTTTAGTGCCTGTTAAGTTCTCTGCATTTTTAAATTTATTTATGGCTACCAATTTTATAAAGCTAAGAATCCAAAACAGTAGAATTACATTTATCAGCAGGTCTCCCAACGAAGGATGCAGTTTGTTTGATGCGTATATGGACGAGTCGAATAGCTCTAAATTTCTAAATTTAAAAGGAAATGGAAGATTATAGCTTAGAAGCCGCAGGATAAATACATTACCGGCAAGAAATAAAAAGCCTCTAACCCAGCCTTTTTTATAAACTATATCAAGAGCACAAACATGAACAAAACTGAGCAAAAAAATAATGGCTAATACTCTAAGAGAAAGAGACCAAATGCCTGGACTTACCTCTTTCACCTGTTTTCGCTCGCTTAAGCCAAACAGCACTTTACCGTCACCGTTTCTTATGTAAAATTGTGCACCTGAAGTGACTAGCTGGTACCTGTTCTCTACATCGCCCAAAGTAGGGTAACCCGATTGCAAGTAGTCATTTTCAATAAAATAACTCCAATGAAGGGGTATCATTGCGACAGCTATAAACTGCTTCCCTTTTTGTAAAAAAGTTTTCTTTATAAACTCAAAACGACTACTTGAATACGGAACAAAATATTTACCGTCTGCCTTAAGCAGATCTTTATTGCTGGGAAGAAACTTGTTATTGCTCCAAAAATCAAGTAAAAAGTTGCCTACGTCGTTTTTATTATAAATAAATACACCTATGTCGCTACCCATATATTCGTTGATTGAAGCAGGGTCAATTAGATTATTCGAAGTCGCTTTTAGCAGAACCGTATCGCTGCAAAACTTTTCAAATTGCTCCTCACTCTTTTTTATGTAAGATTCTAATTGTTTCTCAACTCTTTGGGGCGATGACGTGTAATGCCTGACATTAGAAAATATGAATGAAATAGTGAATAACCATGCAGCAATGATTAACAGATAACCATTTTTATAAAAGCCTGTTTTAATCGTTTCTATCACTTAATTCTGTTGCGTTTTATCTGATTCCAAAGATCATCCATTTCGGATAAAGACATATCGGCCAATTGCCTGCCCTGGCTGCCAGCTTCCTCTTCCATCAATGTAAACCGGGAAATAAACTTCTTATTTGTTTTCTCTAACACTCCTTCGGCGTCGATCTGCAAAAAACGTGCATAATTTATCATGCTAAACATTACATCGCCAAACTCTTCTTCCATATGAGCAGTATCATTTTCAGCAACGGCTTCATGCAACTCCTGTATTTCCTCTTCTACCTTTTTCCAAACATCTTCTTTGTTTTCCCACTCAAAACCCACTTGCCTTGCTTTGTCTTGTATGCGTGTTGCCTTCACTACTGCAGGCAAAGATTTCGGCACTCCGCTTAATACAGATTTTTTTCCTTCCTGCATCTTTATCTGCTCCCAATTCTTTTTTACATCCTCATCATTATTTACTGTAACGTCTCCGTAAATGTGGGGATGTCGTCTAATTAGCTTTTCACTTATCCCTTCCAGAACATCCTGCAAAGTAAATTTTTCCCGTTCTGTACCAATTTTAGCATAAAAGATAAGATGAAGCATAATATCTCCTAACTCTTCCTTAATGCCATTCCAGTCTTTGTCTGTTATTGCATCAGTAAGCTCGTACGTTTCTTCTATCGTTAGAGGTCGTAATGTTTCTATCGTTTGTTTCCTATCCCAGGGACATTTTTCACGTAAGTCATCCATTATAGATACCAGTTTCAAAAAGCTTTTTTCCAACGACATAATGAGTTTTGATTAAATAATTTTTAGTATGAATAGTAAGAATTAAAGAAAACGAAACAGACAAAAACCATAAGAAATAATATTACAATACGAACTCAAAGGAAATTCATAAATGCCTTTATTATTATTTATGCATCACAATTAATGCAAGACAAGACATCAAAAGCATTACACATGTTCAGTCTGTTTCTTTCTTTTCACAATAATAAAACCTGTTAAAATATGAATAAAAATACTGACAAAACTGTTGTTCAATCACTTCAAAATAATCAATGTTTTTTCCTTAACATCTGTCCTGTTATTTTTGACTAGCTTAATGGTTTTACATGAAAAACATTTTACTGTTTGCCTCTGTATTTTTTGTCACAACTTATGTAAATGGTCAATATTATTACCTTGATATAATAGGCACAAAACAAACTAATCAAACATACAAACTACTAAGAGCCTTTCAATACAAGCATATAAATGCAACAAGTTTTGAGGGAAACGCCCCATCAAAAGATTTTGCTTTGGAGCAAACCATTACTAGTGATGGGCGCCAGATTATCACACGCTCTGCATCTATAGGAAGTACAGAGTCATTCTTCATCAGCCACTACCAAAATAACAAAGTTGCGAAAACAGTCGACAGCAGCAAAAATGCGATAAATACAGTTACGTATGAATATGACAATTCAGGCAAATTACTTTCGACCAATAATGTAAGTGAAGATTTTGATGGCACTTTTAAGAGTTCTGAAAGTCATATATGGAGCTACAATGAGAAGGGGTTGCCGGTAAAAATGCTAAAAATCAAAAACAATACGGATACCACTTTGGTAACTTTTTCTTTTGACGAACAGGACAATGTAGCGGAGGAAAAATGGTCAAAAAATAACAGAACTCTTGAAACATACTATTACTATTATAACCCGAAAAAGCAATTAACCGACGTTGTTCGGTATAATGTGAAGGCCAAGACGATGCTTCCTGATTTTATGTTTGAATATGATGCCAAAGGGCATATTGTGCAAATGACGCAGACTCAAAAAGGAAGTGCTAATTACCTCGTGTGGAAATATCTTTATAATGATGAGGGTATCAAACAAAAAGAGGTGGTTTATAATAAACAAAAGGAGATGCTTGGTAGAATTGAGTATAGTTACCAATGATTTCGAAGAATAAATTTAGCAGCATTACAAAAAGAGCCAGAATTTTATGCACTGCTCTTTTTGTATGTTTTACTTAAAATCTCACCTCGTTCCTCCACCTAAGGCTCTGTATAAATTTACTACGGCCCGTAGTTGCTGCAACCTGTCGTTTACACTGTTGAGTTGTGCATTTAAAAGGTTTTGCCTTGCATTAATTACCTCGGTGTAATTTGCCGATCCATATCTCAGTAGCTCCTGGCTATATTCCACTGATTTCCCTAAAGCAGTCAATTGATTCGTTCTGACGGTCATTTTATCTAAAGCGGTCTGGTATAAAGACATTGCATCTGATACTTCCTGTCCTGCTATAAGTAAGGTATTTTGAAAATTCAACAAAGCAGACTGCTGCTGAGAACGTGCCACTTCCAATCTTGTCCTGTTTTGCCGTCCATTTAAAATAGGTTGGGTTAATCCACCCGCTATACTGGCAAAAATAGAACCTGCGTTAAAAAAATTGCCTAAAGACAAACTTGACAAACCTCCCGAGCCTGTGATCGTTAACGACGGATAAAAATAAGTTCGAGCCAGATTAGTTTGCTCAAACGCTGTCCTAAATCCTAATTCTGCTTCCTGCACATCCGGTCTGTTTGCCAGTAACTGGGCTGGTACACCGGTTTGCAGTACATCCACCGTCGACTGGTCATCGATATTAGATCTCGGTACGGCTGCCGGTGCTCTTCCCAGCAAAATGCTCAATGCGTTTTCCGTTTCTCTTATGTTTTGCTTTATATCAGGTATTGTTACTTCAGCGGCATATCGGCTTGCTTCGCTTTGTACCACTGCAGCACCGGTTACTATTGCAGCGTCCTTCAAAGCCCGCATCGTTTGCACGGTCGTGTCCCAGTTGCGTACAGTCTGCTGTGTTATTGCCAGTTTCCTATCTAGCGACAGCAGATTATAATAATAACTTGCTATTCCCGATACAAGGCTGGTTTGTATAGCTTGTGCAGCAGCCTCGGTTTGCAGCAGCGACGCTAAACTTGCCCTTCTTGCACTCCCCAATCTGCCCCAAATATTTGCTTCCCAACTCGAGCTCACACCCAACTGGTATTGAGTTGCCGAATTTCTTATTCCAAAACCCTGAACCGCCGACAGTTTTGAGGCACCAGCCTGCGCATTAGCATTCAGCGTTGGATAATAAGCCGCAGCGCTTTGTGCATAATAAGCTTGTGCTTGCTGTATACGGGTATAAGCAATTTGCAGGTTAAAATTTTGAACAAGACCTTCTGATATAAGCCGTCGCAAGATAGTATCTTTAAAAACCTGAGTCCACGGCAGATTAGCAATGGTGTTGGTATCGGTGGAGTTTACATCTCTAAAAAGACCCGTTGTATTTACGTCAGGAGCCTGATAATTTTGAGTCACTTTACACGACCCGATTATCATAGCAAAAAGCGCAATAAAAGTAAGAGGATTAAAATATCGTTTGTTCATAATTTTTTCTGTTAGCCGCGTCTTATCGTACTTTTTTTTTGGTAATAAGCATCTATTCCTTTGATATAATATTGTACTAATGAACATGGTTATTTTTTTGTTACCAGCGGCGGAATTATAATTAATCTTCTGTTGCGTCGCACACTTATACTGCAGCAAAAAAATCATCATGTTCATTTTGTTTGGGGTTCAAAGCCCCTTCAGGGGTTTGAGGTTTCTCTGCGTCGCACTCTTGTACTCATCGATCATACATTCAACAATAATCATCCAAAAGCAATTTTCTTGATTCATTATCTATTGTCACTATTTCTTATTTAATGAGCTGTGTGCGCTATTTGAGCTTCGGCCCCTACTCCGTCTTCTTCGAAAATTGGTTCAATCTTCAAAGGGCTTATTCGTTCCTGCAGCGACTGAAAAATGATGAACAAAACAGGAATTACGAATACTCCGAAAACGGTTCCGATCAGCATGCCTCCTACCGCACCTGTGCCTATAGAACGGTTACCTGTAGCGCCTGCACCCGATGACAACATCAGAGGAACCAACCCCAGAATGAAGGCAAACGATGTCATTAAAATAGGTCGAAGCCTTGCCTGTGCACCTTCTAATGCTGCCTGCACCAAAGGCATTCCCCTTCGCCTTCGCTCTACCGCAAACTCTACAATTAGGATAGCGTTTTTTGCAAGAAGACCCACCAGCATAATAAGGGTAATTTGCAGGTATATATTATTATTTACACCAAAGAGCCAGGCAAAAATAAATGCGCCGGCCAGCCCGACAGGCAGAGAAAGCAGCACTGCAAAGGGCAATATATAGCTCTCATACTGGGCACTAAGCAGAAAGTAAACAAACAATAATACAAGCACAAAGATGAATACCGTTTGGCCTCCTGCTGATATTTCTTCGCGGGTAATACCGGAGAATTCGTAACCATAACCAGCAGGCAATGTCTTAGCAGCTACCTCTCGTACTGCCCGGATAGCATCACCCGAACTAAAACCAGGTTTGGGAGAACCATTGATTCCGATAGATGTAAAAAGATTAAACCTTGAAATAGCCTGGGGACCATAAACCCTGTTAAGCGAAACAAATTCGGATATTGGTGCCATTGTTCCGCTAGAATTTCTTACATAAATATTGTTCATTCCCTCCGGGTTTGCCCTAAATGACGGTTCTGCCTGGTATATGACACGGTACTGTTTACCAAACTGGTTGAAGTTTGAAGCGTATACTCCTCCATAATATCCCTGCATGGTTCCTAATATATCAGTCACAGACAATCCTGCCTCTTTTGCCCTTGCCACGTTCACATCAATCTGGTATTGAGGAAAGTTTGGATTAAATGAAGTTGATGCAAACTGTATTTCAGGCCGTTGGTTTAATGCTGCAAGGAAGTCAGAACTGATCTTTCCAAACCTGCCTATATCACCGCCACTCTTATCCTGCAACTGAAACTCAAAACCGCCTGTAGCACCAAAACCTTGTATAGTAGGGGGAGCAAAGAATATTACTTTTGCATCTCTTATGCCACCTGTTTTTGCAAACATTTTCCCAATTATAGCTTGTACATCCTGACCCTTCCCGGTTCGTTCGCTCCAGTTTTTCAATCGCATGATAACCATACCGTAGTTACTTCCCGTACCACTAAGCATACCTCTACCTGTAATTCTTAAAATATTCTCAATTTCCGGTATTGCTTGTGCCGCCTTAGCTATTTCCTGCGTTACCTGGTCAGTACGTTCCATAGAAGCGCCGGGAGGCAAACTAATATCTGACATAACAGTACCCATATCTTCATTAGGAACAAAGCCGGTGGGTGTAGATTGAATCAGTATATAAAAAATACCGGCAAAAACTGCTATCCCTAAAACTGCAATCCACTTTCTACCTGAAAGAAAGGATACTGATTTACGGTATTTAAGAGTGGTAGTTTCAAACGCTGTATTAAAGGCTGTGTAGAACCGCTGAAGAAGATTTTTCTTTTTATGGCCTTCTTCATGTGGCTTTAAAAAGATTGCACACAATGCAGGACTTAGCGTAAGTGCATTTACTGCAGATAGAATGATTGCAATAGCCAGTGTAAGGCCGAATTGCTTATAAAATACACCTGCTGAACCTGTAATAAAACTTACAGGAATAAATACCGCAGCCATCACCAGGGTTATAGAAATGATTGCCCCGGATATTTCACTCATTGCATCAATCGTTGCCGTTCGGGCTGACTTATAACCATGGTCTAATTTTGCGTGTACTGCCTCAACAACTACGATAGCATCATCTACTACAATACCAATAGCTAATACCATTGCAAACAGCGTAAGCAGATTGATGGTGAAGCCAAATACACGTAAGAAAAAGAAGGTACCTATAATAGCAACCGGAACGGCGATGGCCGGAATAAGCGTTGAACGAAAATCCTGAAGGAAAACAAAAACAACTATAAACACTAAAATAAACGCCTCTATCAATGTGTCTATCACTTTGTTTATAGACGCATCTAAAAAGTCGTTTACGTTGATAAGATTGACATAATGTATACCGGCAGGAAAGGATTTTGACGATTCATTTAATACGTTTATGGTTCCTTCAATAACTTCTTTTGCGTTTGAGCCTGCTGTTTGCGCAATTGCTACGCCGATCGACTGTTTTCCATTTGTTTTTGTTGTGCTTGAATAACTTAATGCGCCCAGTTCTATTCTTGCTATATCTTTTAACCTCAATAATTGCCCGTTTCCCACTGACCTGATAACGATATCTCCAAACTCGCTTGCATTCTTAAGCCGCCCCTTATATTTAATAACATATTGAAAAGATTGCTGGCCCTGTTCACCAAACTGGCCTGGCGCTGCTTCCACATTTTGCTCCGCAAGGGCAGCACCAATATCTGCAGGCACTAATCCATAAGATGCCATGACATCCGGTTTTAACCAGATACGCATAGAATATTCCATTTGCCCAAAAACAGTAGCATCACCTACTCCCGGAATACGCTTTATCTGAGGTATCAGGTTGATCGTGGCATAATTCTGCAAAAATGTTTGGTCATAGGCAGGCACATCGCTATACAAAGAGAATATTACAAGATTACTGCTTTGCCTTTTTACAGTAGTCACCCCTGCACGTGTAACCTCAGCAGGTAAAAGACTGGTTGCACGAGATACACGGTTTTGTACGTTGACGGCGGCAAGGTCTGGATTGGTTCCCAATTTAAAATTGACTGTGATGTTAGCAGTACCGTCGTTACCTGCGGAAGAGGTCATATAGGTCATATTCTCAACACCGTTAATTTGCTCCTCAAGCGGGATAACCACACTGTTTAACACCACATCAGCATTTGCACCCTGGTACGATGCAGAGACTTGTACAGTAGGTGGTGCAATGTCGGGATATTGCGAAATGGGGAGCGACGTCAATCCCAGTATTCCGAGCATAACAATGATGATCGAGATTACTGTTGAAAGCACAGGCCTTTCTATAAATAGTTTAAGCATATAATTGAAGAATGTTGAATTGTTGGATAGTAAAAAATTGGTCGACTTGCAATTGTTTTAATTTCGAAAAGTATAGTTTGTTGTTTTATTGCTTTAATTCAAAACCCTTGCTTTGTTTGTTATGGTTGCCGGTATTCTCATTGAACAATGTTTTTTGCTGAATAGAAGAAAAAAGTACAAGTGTGCGACGCCACAAAAGAATAA
This sequence comes from Chitinophagales bacterium, assembly GCA_038199395.1. Classification (GTDB taxonomy): domain Bacteria; phylum Bacteroidota; class Bacteroidia; order Chitinophagales; family Chitinophagaceae; genus Segetibacter. The sequence continues at coordinate 5,250 of JBBPZJ010000151.1, read as the reverse complement.
TAGCAGTCACAAAGTCTGGTCCAGAGAAACACTTTTTATAATCAAGCTGCAAGTAATCCGTTGTAAACTGCTACCCGCTTTACTGCAAAACCTGCTGATACACACTGTCAGCATTCACTTCTCTTGGTTTTATTGAAGCGCCTTCTTTTAAAGTTGCGACACCCTCTAAAACAACCTTTTCACCGGCCCTAACCCCTTCAGTCACTACAAAATACTGTCCGTTGCCACCATCCATAACTTTTATTTCTGAACTTCTTACTGTACCGGTGCTTTCGGCGATGTAAACAAACTTTTTTCCCTGAACTTCAAAAGTAGCCTTCTGAGGTACAAGAATAGCGGAGTCTATCGTCCTTGGAATACGCACTACCCCACTGCTACCACTCCTGATAATATTGCCAGGGTTTGGGAAAGTAGCCCTTACACTTACAGATCCTGTTTGTGTATTAATTAAACCACTTGCAGTTTCGATTTTTCCTTTTTGCGGAAATTCGGTTCCGGTTGACAGGATAAGAGAAACAGGAGGTATTTTGGCTAGCCTCTCATGCAGCGTTTTTCCGGGATTGTTTTTAACGTATTCCAGCGCTTGCTTTTCATTGATAGAAAAATAAGCGTAAATATTTCCAATATTAGAAACAGTTGTCAGCGGCTGGGCTGTATTGCTGCTAACAAGACTACCTATTCTATAAGGTATCGTTCCGACAACACCATTTACGGGGCTGGTAACAGATGTATATCCTAAGTTGGTTCTTGCATTTGCCAGTGTAGCCCTTGCCTGGGCGAGAGCAGCCTGCCTGGCTTGCAATGTATATTGTGCAGACTCTAATTCAAACTTGCTGATAATATCTTTTTCTACCAGCGGTCTAACCTTATTGACCTGCATTTCTGCTGCATTTACATTGGCCTGCGCAATTTTTATATCAGCCTGGGCCGTTCTTACCATTTGCTCATATTGCGGCGCACTTATGAGAAAAAGTCGCTGACCTTTTCTTACCGTCGCTCCCTCATCTACATATATAGCTTGAATATAACCATCAATTTTTGGGCGAATCTCGATATTCTGCTGCCCCTGCACTGTAGCAGGAAAGTCTGAAAACAACGTCGTAGAATGTGGTGTAACCGTAAGTACAGGATATTCTTTTATCTGATTTGCCTGTGCTCCACCCGGCCCTGCAGTAGCGCCGGCCTTCGAATCTTTATTGCCCCCGCACGATGCGGCAACAAAGAGTATTGATAGTGCCGGAACCCAGATCGGTTGTAATCTTATTCTCATGATAATTAGTAATTGTCGATATTTTTAATTTAAACCTGCAAGGATCTGTTTACAATCATTTATTGAAAATCATAGAAACGATGCCTTTTTTGCGTTCTACAAGAAGCTTATTGTAACCATTATCTGTTAAATCAAACATCTTTAAATAAATAGGCCGTGCAACAAAAGGGTAGGCCATTAAAGAAAATAAGTTAATAAAAAAGTTGATAGGTTTCATCTCCGTAATCGTCCCCTTTTCCATTTCACGTTGTATCTCTTTTAAAAAGTTCTTCATACGTTCTTTTCCTCCGGGAAGGCTGGTAAACAACTCCTCATATTTTTCCGGGTCCTGATTTAGATACAGTGCAATAAATGTTTCGAGGTACGGAGCTTCGGTTAATTCCTCGTAAAAAACACTTACCAGATTTTCAATCTTCTGTTTAAAGGGAAGTTCTGATCCGAGCACCTGGTGCAGCCGCTCTCTTAGATTGGTCAGCGCCTCTTTAAAAACCATGTCGAACAACAATTCTCTCGACCTGAAGTAATAATGTAGCAGTGTACGGTTAACGCCGGCGGCATCGGCAATATCCTGTGTGGTCGCAAGCATTTTACCTTCACTCAGAAAAATACGCTTCGCTGTATCCTTTATTAATTGCTCCGTTTTACAGTCTTTTACCGGCATTTACATTATTGTTTGACAAAATTGTTAAACAAAGGTACATGCAGGTGTTTAAACAAGATGAAAAAAAATTGAAAATTTTTTTTTGCTGCCACCTGAAAATATTGATTGCAGCAATTACACTAAAAACAGCTCGAAAAGAAATCGCTGCAACTATAGAAGTATAGCAACAGGGTAATGTGCTATAATGAAAAAGTCTTGGCCCGGAGGCTAAGACTTAAAAATGTTTCAACAAGAATTTTATACAACTAGTACGGTCGAATTAACTGAACATGGGAGAATTGGAATTACATATTCCTTCCAAATCAGCTTTGGCAACTACGTGACCTTCTATGTGCTGTTCAACAACATTTCTTTCAGTCGCAGCCGGTAAATCTAACACTTTATCTATAGCCAAAAGCCTGTAGCGGTAGTGGTGAATACCTTCGAAATATTTAGGACAAGGACCTTCGTATCCATGCGTATGATTATTTGCCAAACCTTCAACTGCACCTTCAGGCACTTCACCTTGTTTGATCTCAGTGGTTGTAACAGGAATATTAAACAACATCCAATGCGTCCATAAAGGCGCAGAGTCTAAATCTTCAAAAATCAAGACATGGCTTTTTGCTTCTTCGGGCACTTCATCTATAAAAAGAGGTGGATTAACATTGGGTCCAAAGCATGTGTAGACTTTAGGTATCTCTGTTGCGTGATCAAAAACGCTTTTTATTGTCATGTTTTAATTTTTACTGGTTAAGGTTTTCTTCAATTTTGCTATTAAAAAGCATCTCTCAACTTTTTGGCTATTTCCCTGATATCGGCGTGTTCATAAGTATTAATAACAAGATCTGCTTCGCCCAGTTGTTCTGCTTTATGCGTCTCGGTTATAGCAACACATTTCATGTTTGCGCTTATAGCAGCAGCAACACCAATTGGGCCATCCTCAATTACCATACATTCTTCAGCATTCAGTTGCAGCCTTTGTGCTGCTAAAAGAAATATGTCAGGAGCAGGTTTGCCATTCGCAACCTCATTGCCGGTAACCACCACATCAAAATACTGAAGAAAGTCTAGCTGCTCTAAAACCATTTGCATTTTCTCTTGTCTCGAGCTGGTAGCCAGAGCAATCTTTAATGGGTATTGAGCAAGACTTTTCAAAAAAACTTCGGCTGCAAATACAGGCTTTATAGGGTTTTCATTTACGTACTCAACAAAATAATCAAACTTTTCTTTCAGTATTCTTTTCACATCCTGCTCATTCTGGAAACCAATTTCATTTCTTACCACGTCTGCGCTTTTAATCCCAAGCATAGGAGCATATCTTTCATAAGAAAGTTCCTGATTGTTATTATTAAAGACCTTCTCCCAAGCTTTGTAATCCGCTTGTGTGCTTTCCAACAAAGTTCCATCCATATCAAAAATTACACCTTTAAAAGGAAGTGCTCCATTGGTATCGATAGAAGTAAGGGTTGTTTGAAGATTTTGGTCCATTAAAAAAATAGTATTAAGAACGTGAGACTGGTTTAAAAAATGTAGCCATGTCTTTAAAATTGCGAAGTAATACTTTTTTTAGAAATTTCTCCAAATAAAGAAACTCGAAACCAATTACCATTAATACAATATTTTGTTTGTTGTAAAAAAAAGAACTGAGAAAATTTCTCTACAATCCTTTTTACTTAAAATGAATTCTATGTGATTTAATATTAATAACAACAGTTAGCGTTGCAAGTATAGGCGCTGTAACAAGGCATAATCTTTATCTTATAACGATGAGTTGTGAAGGATAAACTGAAGAATTTGAAGAAAGTGCCGCATTTCGAAGACAAATTAAACAACACACAAAAAATAGCGATTTTAAGAGCAAATGCTTTAGGAGATTTTATCGTTACGCTTCCTGCATTACATGCGCTACGAAATGCTTACCCAAACACCGAGGTTGTTCTTTTAAGAAAGCCATGGCATAAACAATTTTTTGACCAAAGGCCGTTCGCCCATTGACAGAGTTATTGTAGTGCCGGTAAAAAAACGAATAAGAAACGAAAGCCGGTCAGGTAGAAGATCAAAGCGGTAATTGAAACTTTTTTACGCCAGATGCGTGATGAAAAATTTGATATAGTTCTAAACTTTCAGGGAAATGGAATCTCTGCAAATCCATTTATAAACCAATTTGGAGCAAAATTAACAGTTGGATTAGCTTGTAAAACCCCTGCTAAAAAAGCTGGACTGCCAGGTGAAAATTGTTCCTTACATAGAAGGACATTCCACTACTAATATCATCATCAAGATTCGAGATATCAATCATGAAGTTGAAATTGAAGTCTCAGCGAAAGACCTTTTTAAAGCTCAATTGAATTAAGACAAAGATTTGTACCCGTAAAATAAACAAAATGAACAATGCTCCTATTCTAATAGTAGAGGACGACGCTGATGACAGAGAATTTTTACAGGATGCCTGGGAAGAGTTAAAATTGCCAAACCCGTTAATTTTTTTAGACAATGCCGCAGATGCATTGCAGTATTTAAAGTCAGAAAAACCGATACCCTTTCTTATCCTATGTGACGTTAACTTGCCAAAAATGGATGGCTTCGAGTTAAAGGCTAAAATATTACAAGACGCTGCTACAAATTATAAAAGTGTTCCTTTTGTTTTTTGGTCAAATGCAGTCTCTAAAGCTCAGATCCAAAAAGCCTATGACTTGGGAGTAAATGGCTTTTTTGTAAAAGAAAATAGTTTTGAGGAACTAAAAAAATCTTTAATTGATATCGTAAATTATTGGTCAAAAAGTAAGGTTCCCGATTAAATTTGATCCCAATGTTATTAAGCAATTCCGAATCGGAGGTTTAGAAAACATTATTCATGTTACAAACACCTGCTTTTCGTAGCATCATTGTTGCTCCCACTACGGTTGTCGGCAGACAATTTGCAGCTTCGCTTTTAAGGTAAAACGTCTTAAAACTGCCACTTTTCGCACTTGCAAATCCAACGAATTATTGAAAAATTTTTAGCATTTTCTCATGGATATACATATTCTTTTACCCACATACAAAAGAGTAAAAGCATTAGCCGTTATATTAACAAGTTTGTATCATTAATCTAAAACGAACTTTGACGTTGTAATTGCAGATCAATCATACGATGACGCTTTAGAAGAAGACAATCGATACAAAGTGTAAAAAGACCACTGGAAATAAAAGGTCACGGTGTTATCATACTTAAAAATCTTCCTTCGAAAGGAATGAGTTTTGACAGGGTGTATTTAAAAAAAAAACTGATACTAACTTCTATGAAGGCACTGATGTTTGTTTTACTCTTCTTTACGCTAACAGGAAAAAGCCAGGT
>JBBPZJ010000150.1:0-8518 GCA_038199395.1 Chitinophagales bacterium | reverse complement strand
GAAGTACATGCTAAAGCAAAAATTGCATCGGGCAAACTGCAGGCCGGAGATAAAATAATTGTTAGCGGCAACGTAGCTACACATGGTATAGCAATAATGTCTGTACGGGAAGGACTGGTATTTGAGACCGAATTGGAAAGTGATACCTGTAATCTTTCGCCTGCTGTATCAATGCTTTTAGATGCGTTTGGCGAAGACATACATTTTTTGCGTGACCCCACCCGTGGCGGTCTTGCTACCATACTAAATGAACTTGCAAAAGATAGTGGATTAGGTATTGACCTTTTGCAAAACGCTATACCAATAAGCGAACAAGTGGAAGGCGCTTGTGAAATGTTGGGACTGGATCCATTGTATGTTGCCAATGAAGGAATTTTTATTGCGGTTGTTAACGGCCAAATTGCAGAGCAGGCACTTGAACTTTTGAAAACTTCCGATGTTGGTAAAAATGCGGCAATTATAGGTACAGTAAATACCAATCATTTGAAGCAGGTAATTTTAACGAGCAGTATAGGAGGCAGACGAATGTTGAATATGCTTACGGGAGAACAACTTCCGAGAATATGTTAATAATGCAGAGATAAGAAAAGATGTTCTTGCGCCTTCTGTTGAAGTGATATTTGAAACCAGTTTATAAGTATTATCTGAAGAACTTTGAAAAATATTTACTTAGCCACCACCACCACTTGCAAGTACCTGCTGTTTAGTTGCTAAAAAAAGCAATCAAAGAAAGCTTTAAAACAATAATTTTCATAATTCAAATGTTTTATAAAATTTAACCAAAGCTGCAAATCAATCTTACTTTCATTCAAAAAGATAGCAGCGATGATAAAGTTTCTTTGCCTGGTTATATGTTTCAATTTCGTTTCAATAGTAGCTACAAATGCACAAAAAACCTTTGCATAAAGCTACCGCAAGTCCATTTTATAGAATCTTCAATAACAGTAGGACGTAGCTGGGACAGGTAATTGGTCAACAAGAATGAGTAACACAATAGTGGTTGGACAGGACTGCGTAAGACGATAAAGATAAAGCTATTTCTTTTTTCCCTTGTTGCTGTTCTTCACCAACAACCTATCTTACTCTTCGGCATAAACGATCATTTGCCTCTGTCTTAAATTTTTCAATACCATTGTCGAAATAAGCAGGCAACAAAAACAGGATCGCACTCAAGCTTTCAGCCGCTACAAAAAGCATGAATGGTGTGTGGTGGAGATAGAGCTATGGTAGTTATATGACAATACAAAACTGAACATAACACCAGCCCGCAATCGATTGCATAGTTTTTATTTCTTAAACGCTGTCTCTTATCGTAATATTGATTAGGATACTGTTTTTCTTAATTATGTAAATTTTCGCTTCTCATATGAACAACAAATTGCTACAGAAGAATTGTATTCTTCTCCTCTTCCTGATTTCTTCTTTTTCCATTAGAGCACAAAGTTTTTCAGTATCGGGTAAAGTTACTGACGATAGTAGCAAAGCTCTTGAAGGTGCAAGTGTGCTGGAGAAGGGCACAAAAAACTCTACTGTCACCCGTGAGGACGGAACGTTTCAGTTGAATGTTTCATCTCCTAAAGCAAAACTGGCAATTAGCTTTGTAGGGCACGAGCCATTAGAAATTGCAGTAGACAATAAAACGCAGTTGTCTGTGTTATTAAAATCTGCAAACGAAAACCTGCAAGATGTTGTGGTGATAGGCTATGGAACGGTTAAACGGAAAGATGTAACCGGTGCAGTTTCCGGAATTAACCAAAAGGACATTATATCCAGGCCTGTAACCACTGCCTTAGAAGCAATGCAGGGAAAAGTTGCCGGTGTAGATATTACTTCTAATGAGCGACCTGGCACACTTGGTAATATTACCATTCGTGGTGTGCGTTCTTTGACTGCTTCCAACTCCCCTCTTTTTGTGGTAGATGGTATTCCTTTAACCACAGGTAGCATAGACAACATTAACCCTTATGACATAGAGGCAATTGACGTTTTGAAAGATGCATCTGCCACAGCTATCTATGGTTCAAGAGGCGCTAACGGTGTTGTAATTGTAACCACCAAAACGGGCAAAAGGGGTAAAACGGTTTTAAGCGTAAACAGTGCTGTTACCTTTCAAACACTTCACGACGGTAATGTGGGCATGAACTCATCTGAATACATTGATTACCGTCGCTGGGCTTATTATTATTCAAACCCTGCCTCATTCCCCAGGGGCGATCAACCAACTATTGCCAACGATAAATTTATATTTTTAGCCTCAGCAGATCCTTCTGCCTGGGCGAATATTTCGAAAGGCTGGGCTAGCGGAACCTGGGACGGATCGAAAGTTGCTACAACTGATTGGAAAGGTATGGTAACACAAAGGGGTGTTACCCAGGATCACTCTTTAAGTGTAAGTGGAGGAACTGATAAAATAAAAGCGTACGGCTCTTTCGGGTATTTGGATACCAAAGGAACTTCTATTGGTCAGGCATACACCAGGTATACAGGTAAGTCGAGCGTAGATATTACTGCTACCAAATGGTTTTCTATGGGCAGTAATATTAGTGTTAGTTATAGTGTGCAGCAATTTGGCCAGTCTGGTGCAGGTTCGAGTGCAGTATCGGCAAGTTCAAGTATATATGGATCTGCACGATCACTTTTTCCTTATGCAGTGCCCTTTGACTCCGCAGGCAATAGAATAGTGTATCCGGGGGGCGATGCAGCATTTAAAACTATTGTAAACGAAGTTAGTTATACTAAAGATGAACGCACTAATTTAAGGGCTTTTGGAAGTTTTTACTCACAGGTCGATTTGGGTGCGATTACTCCCGCTTTAAAAGGCTTAAAATATAGATTGAACTTCGGCCCTGATTTTTCTCTCTACAGAGATGGTGTGTTTGTGGACGGGCAATCTGTTATAGGTGCTGGCATCAACCGTGCTTCACTCACCAAAGGCCAAACTTTTTCCTATACTTTAGATAATCTGTTGTACTACGATAAAGAAATAAAAGATCATAGTTTTGGTGTAACGTTATTACAAAGTTTTACAAAGTTCAATGCCGATACAAGCGGTATAGCGGCACTGGGGATCCCTTTTTCGAGCCAGCTCTGGAATGCACTTACTCAAACAAATATATCTCCTACAAACCTAACCAGCTATGGTTCTAATTTAACACAGTATCAATTATTGTCCTACATGGCCCGGCTAAATTATGGTTATGCGGATAAATACTTATTAACTGTTTCAGTTCGCCAGGATGGCTCATCCGTTCTTGGTGAAGGTCATAAGAATTCAATATTCCCGAGTGCTGCTATTGCATGGCGAATGAATCATGAAAGCTTTTTGAAAAACGCCCGCTGGGTTAACGACCTGAAATTGAGGTTAGGTTATGGTGTTACGGGAAACTCTGCCATTGCTCCTTATTCAACACAGGGTGCTGTCACACCTTTATTCTATCCGTTCATCAATCTTACTACGGCAGGTTCGCTTCCTTCCGCAACGCTCGCCAATCAATCGCTTGCCTGGGAAAGAACTACTCAATATAATGTTGGTGTAGATTTTAGTATTGTTAACCGAAGAATTACCGGGTCTTTTGATGTATATACTTCTCAAACCCCAAATTTGTTGTTACAACGATCCATTCCTACCGTAACCGGGTATAGCACTATTTACGCTAACATTGGGGCAACGGCTAACAAAGGTTTTGATTTTAGCCTTAATACAGTAAATGTAAAAACCGGCAGGTTTATATGGACTAGCACCACAAACCTGTCGTATCAAAAAGAGCATATTGTTTCTTTATCTAATGGTAAACAAAATGATATTAATAATCTATGGTTTATTGATCAACCAGTAGGTATCATTTATGGTTACCAGGCCGCCGGAATTTGGCATTCTTCCGATTCTGCGAGTTTTAAACAGTTCAACGGAAATGGCAACGTGTTTAGTGCCGGTAATGTAAGGCCGGTTGACCAAAATGGTGATAATAAAATTGATCCAAACAACGACCGTAGAATTATTGGCAATACCAGGCCAACTTATATCGTTGGCATGACTAATACTTTTTCTTATAAAGGCTTTGATTTGTCTATATTTCTATATGGACGTTTAAAATATTGGTATAGCACCGGCGGAGAAAGCCTCGGAGGCAGGTCTACCCAAAGACTGGTTAATTACTATACCGAAAACAACCAAAATTCAGAATTTCAGAAACCAATTTATACCGCAGGATCCGGCGATCCTTATTCAGTTATTTTAGGTTACCAGCAAGCTTCCTTTATTAAAATACGCAACATATCAATGTCATATAATTTAAACCCCGCTTCTTTAAAAAGGACAGGGTTATCCAGTTTACGGGTATATGCACAAGTAGCAAATCCGGGTATGTTGTTTTCAAAAATAAAATATATCGATATGGATGTTGTAAACTCTATATCTAACCGTGGGGTTACATTCGGTATTAATGCAGCTTTTTAATTCAAAATCTTAAAAAAGGAAAAATGAAAAAATATAGTTTTTTAATTTTCACATTACTGTCTGTGACTGTAATTGCTATAACATCATGCAAAAAGACCATTTTAGATGAAGTTCTTACAACCTCAAGAGGGATGAGCTATTATAATACTGATGAGGGTATTACATCGTTGGTAACCGGTACTTATTACGCCGTATTTTCTTCTCCCTTTAATGGAGAGTGGATGTATGCAAACACCAATTACGGAACAGATGAATTTCACGTAGGCGGAGATAATTCCAATGCTCAAAACAATGCTTATTCTAATGGGCTTGCATCTATCATTACTCCAATAAATGGTAATACCATTACAGCGAATGCACAATGGGATAATTTATATTTAGGCATTGGTTATGCTAATTTAATTATTCAAAGTGCAAGAGCAAGTGCTTCTACTTCCGCTGATATTAAGAAAACAGCACTTGGCGAAGGATATTTTTTCAGAGCATATAATTATCTGCGGTTAGTAAGACAGTACGGTGCCGTGCCTTTAAAAACAACAGTTAGCACTGGTATAGAATTAGAGTTCACCCGTGCTGAACCAAAAGATATTTATAGCAGGATTATTACAGACTTTGACAGTGCTTACAATTTGTTGGCTAATGGCACTGGTCCTGCACATATTACCAAAGATGCTGCGGCGCACTACCTGGCAAAAGCTTATTTAAGCCGAGCAAGTGAAATTAACGATACATGGAATTCATCAACCAAGGCTGCAGACCTGGCGGCAATAGTACCATTATGCGATGCAGTAATTGCTAACCATCCTTTGGCAGGCAACTTTGCCAGTTTATGGAGTTATGTCACGCCGGACGGTGCAAATGAAAGATTGCCTGAAATTATATTATCGGCACAGTTTACTGCAGATGCGTCTACCAATGGATCTAATACTCAGCATTTGTATTATATTTCCCGCTACGATGATTTGCCGTTTATGCAACGTGATCTTACCGGCGATCGTCCGTATAGCCGTTTAGGTACTACCTATTATATGTATAGGGTGTACGATCAAATAAATGACTCAAGGTTTTGGAAGAGTTTTAAAACTAAAAGTCTTGCGAATAAACCTTCGGGTAGTTATGCTATTGGCGACGTGGGAATTATGTATGTCATTAACCAACCTGGAGATACGAGATTTCCTTCTTACAAGATACTTAACACGGTGCCTTATAGCAGAACAGGACGGCCTATTGCAAATGTTTATGTGGCGTATCCTGCCGGCACCACTAATGACGGTGCTTTATTTGCTGATGTACGTTTTCCTTCTTTAAGCAAATTCATTGATGCATCGCGTACTGGTGGTATGAATGATGTACGTGGCCTAAGAGACATTACGCTTGCCCGGTCGGCAGAAACTTATTTATTCGCGGCGGAAGCAAAGATACGCCTGGCTGCTATGGGCACAGGTTCTTATGCCGATGCTTTACCGTATATAAACGCTGTAAGAGCAAGAGCACAATTTCAACCCGGCGAAAATCGGTCTGCATATACCGACGGTGGCGCCGCTTCCTCCAGCAACGGGCAGGCTGTTGCACTTAATTCTTTTATGCCTGAAAATTCGTACTACGAATCAAATAATATTCCTGTAGCTACAACAGCAACCAATTTAGCAGTTACCAGTATTGCTTCTTTACCTGCAAGTGATGAGTACATTATTACCAGATTAGGATATACTACCCCTTATGACAGAATGTTGTGCTTTTTGTTGAACGAGCGTTCACGTGAATTGAGTGGAGAATTTCTGCGCTGGGAAGATTTGTCCCGTACTAAAACATTAGTTGCTCGTGCCAAGGCTTTTAATCCCGATGCGGCTCCGAATATTAAAGATATTCATACCCTTAGACCGATACCACAAACTTTCATCGACGGTATCCAGTCGGGCGGAGTAGCATTGTCGGGAACACAAAAACAAACAATGCAAAATCCTGGTTATTAAATGTCGGACCAGCAATCAGTTAGTTAAGTATTGAAAGTTGACGGTGTTTAAACAGGATGTACGATAAATTAAGAGACCATTGGTTAGTACATTTCTTTTTTTGAAAAAAAGCTCGTAAATATTTGCGGGCTTTTTGCATTTAAGCCTCGCAATTCTTATTACTTTTCTACAAATTATTTGTCATCAACATTATTTTGATCTTTTTGTTTATTCTAAAATTGGAACCACAGAGAAAAGCCGAAGAAGCAAGCACAAAGAGCGCAAAGAGGAGTGTAAGCTTTGCAATAGAGTAACTTAAGATGAGGATCGATCGTGGAAAGAATGAAAAGATCACCTGAGTTTTTAACCCTTTATCTGGTTTTACATAGTTTGCCGCTGTCGGGAGTTCTTCACCAACAGCTTCTTTTCTCACCTAATGTTTTGCAGGTGAAGAACACCAGCAAAGGCGGAAAAACCAACAGGGGCAGAAAAGAAAACGGTTCTTCGCGTCTTTGCTCATTAGTTTTCTTTGCCTGAAACTTTTTTAGTCAACAATACTCATTGACATTTGGTTAAAATATATTTCCTTTAACTACACTTTCAAAATATGCGTAACCAAACCAACTTTCTAAAGACTACCTGTTTATCATTACTCCTTCTGTCTATTCTGCAAGCTGCGGTTTTTGGGCAAACAGATTCTTTGACTGTCGTCAAAACAAAATGGGAAACAAAGAAAGTTTCAGGTGGAATAAAACTTAAACACTACTGGTTCAATCATTCCCTGTTCGGTTCAAATCAGAACATCAACATCCTGGAAATAAGAATGAATCGCAGGAATAAAATTGACGTAGAAGCCGAACCGAAGACATTAAAAACTACGAGCCAGTTTGGAGTCGAACATGATGCACTGGCGGCATTAAACGGGACGTTCTTTGATATGAAAAACGGTGGCTCCGAAGATTATATTAGGTTAGACGGCAAACTATTAAACGAAACCCATTTGACAAAGACCAACAAAAGGGCGCTCCACCAAAAGTCCGCCATTGCTGTTCGCAACGGTAAGCTAGCTATCCGCCAGTGGGACGGTGATGAAGCCTGGGAAGCCAAACTCTCCGGAGAAGATATAATGGTTACAGGTCCGCTCTTACTAAAAGACCATCAGCGCAACGAGTTGGACTCCGCCCTTTTTAACACGGCCCGACATCCAAGGAGTGCTGTGGCTGTATCAGGAAAAAAATTATTACTGATTACAGTCGACGGTCGTAACGAACGTGCTGCAGGAATGAGCCTGTTTGAATTGGCAAGTTTTTTAAAGTGGCTAAAAACTGAAGACGGCATTAACCTTGACGGTGGCGGTTCTACTACCTTATGGGTCAAAGGTTTTCCCGACAATGGCGTCGTTAACCATCCGTCTGATAACAAGGTCATGATGAAATCAGCAGCTTATAAGCCGGGCACAGACCTGGACAATATGAGTGCCGATGAAAAAAAATGGGACCACGGAGGTGAAAGACCTGTAGCAAATGTAATTTTAGTGAATAAGAAAAAGTAACGTTAGCAACAGTAACTAACTAAACTATTTTTTAAAGTAGGAATAATACGAGGTTGTTTTCGGCTTACCCGTATTTTTTTCTGTTACCTTCCATAGTGTGCCATTGTATTGTAATAATGTTCCTGCAACGTTTCGATAAAACTTTATTGCTCTGGCTATAGTTGAAGATGATAACACCCTTCAACGGCACGGCTGCAAGGAAGACCAACAAAGGCAAAAAAGACAACCGGCTGATAAGCTTGGGAGGCACAGCTAAGAAATCCTCCTTTTAGTATTGGCTCTTTGGAGGAGATTGAATTCGTGAGACAGTGCCTGGCGAAATTTATTGATTGATTGATCAGGCACTTCATTCTCAGTAGAGGCAATTTTTATGGTTTTTAATTTTGCAGACACCGTCTGCAAAATTCTATACAGCTCCGGTTGGCCGAGTAGGCAAGAGGGAATTTCACCCTCAAGCCTCTCACAGAACCGTACTTGACAGTCTCCCGTCATACGGCTCTTCCCAGTCTATTTGTACTTTTGGTTTGTTCGTCTCAAGACATTTAATTGACTTAATTG
>JBBPZJ010000149.1:0-8385 GCA_038199395.1 Chitinophagales bacterium | reverse complement strand
TGGAATCAGCGGCGGTGCCCTTGGCTACCAAAGTACCGCGGATAACAATAGAATCAGTATAATACTGAGAGCGGATCTCCACACCAGGCTCTATAGTGAGGGTTTCACCCGCCGGAATAGTAACAGACCCGGCCACAATATATGGGCTGTTTGCTTTAAGCCAAATGCCACTCTGATTGCCACTCTTAGAAGTTTGGGCAAATGAGAGGACTGAGAGGCACAATAGGGGAAAGATAAAGAACACCACTAATGTGTTCTTTATTCTGCTGTTATTTTCGGGCATAGCAAAATCGTTACATGTTAAAAATGTCAAAAGATCATCGATCTCAATTTGTAAAACATCATTGATACTAATTTTAAGAAAATTAAAAATCTCAAAAATCAAAACAATTAATCGAACACCAATAAAGTCAGTATGCCATGCTTATTAAGTACACCCACCTAAGCCCTTAAACCACTACTCTTCTGATTTTTATTTTGACAAAAAAGAATGAATGCTTCGAGATATCAAAAAAGTCCTAAAACAGGTTTTGATCAAGAAGACTAAAAAAAGCATTTATCATAAACAAGCCTTATTGGTTTGTGCTATGGTTGCTGCTTGGTGTTGAGGTTGCATTGCGCTCAGAGAGAGGAAACTAATAACGGAAATCAGATCAAATTATAGTTGCTTATGATTATGTACCCTAGCTTAAGATTATGTACTTTAAATGTAATAAATAATAATTGAAGATTCAAATATTTAAAAAAATAATTGCTGAGTTTTTAAATTTATTACCTCTGGCTAATAGCACTTTTATTATCACCACATCCTATTTTCTTTCTATACTTTTATCTTTGCAAAACTTGTTTAGCTATATTGTCCGTTATCTGTCACTGGTCAATTGCCTGTAATATTCATTACAATATATCTTGATGTCTTGGCCATGATCTTTTCGTAAATGACTAAATCTTGCATCCTTAAAGTAGTTAGCTACTTTTGCTTGGGCCTATTGATGCTAACCTTATAGTGTGCAGTCAAACACCTGAAAGTTCATTGAAGTAAGACAACTTTTTTGCTTACCTTTTTATTCACAGAGCCTACAGCATAAGTGATAGGGCTGGCAAGTTTGTATCATTTCAGCATGTTTTCAATGCACACTTTTTACGTTCGTAGGATTATTGCTGTTAAGGTTAAAATGGTTTCTGATCAGTACAGCAATTTTTAAATATAATTAATGGAAAGCCTTCTCTCCATACAAAATCTTCAAATAGATTTCACCAACGCTGAAACAACAACAACGGCGGTACAAGATGTATCTATCCATGTAGAAAAAGGTGAAGTTGTTGCCATTGTTGGAGAGTCAGGCTCAGGGAAATCTGTTACCGCTTTAGCTATCTTACAATTACTTCCTACCCCACCTGCACGTTATACAAAAGGAGAAATCTGGTTTAGAGATAAAAAAGGCAAAAGGATCAATTTGCTTACAGCTTCTGACGATGCGATCAGAAGTATCAGGGGAAATGAAATAGCCATGATCTTCCAGGAGCCAATGACGTCATTAAACCCTGTGCATACCTGTGGCGGGCAGGTGATGGAGGCCATCGTTCTGCATCAAAAAATATCGGCAGATAAAGCCAGGCAAAGAACCATAGGCTTATTTGAAAGCGTTCAACTACCTAATCCCGAAAGCATTTATCACCGCTATCCTCATCAATTGAGCGGCGGACAGAAGCAACGTATAATGATTGCAATGGCGATGAGTTGCAATCCGTCGTTACTCATTTGTGACGAGCCTACGACTGCCCTTGATGTTACCGTACAGAAAACGATTTTGCAGTTGATAAAAAATCTGCAGCAGCAAAAAAACATGGGAGTAATTTTTATTTCGCATGATTTGGGTGTTGTTGCCGAAGTCGCTGACAAGGTAATTGTGATGTATAAAGGTAGTGTTGTTGAATCTGGATTGGCTGTAGATATTTACAGCAATCCCAAACATCCGTACACAAAGGCATTGCTTGCATGCCGACCAGCTTTGCACCAAAAAGGTGAAAGGCTTCCGGTTGTGAGAGATTTTATGGAGGGAAAACTGACCGACATTCACGAAAAGTTACACAACAAGGAGGAAATTTCAGAGCGAGCGAATGTACGTCAAGCGTCGCCCGTCCTTTCTGTACAAAACCTTAGTGTTTGGTTTCCTGCAAAAAATACATTTATCCGAAAGTCAACAGAATTCATTAAAGCGGTCAATGACGTAAGTTTTGATCTTTTTGAGGGAGAAACTGTTGGTTTGGTAGGAGAATCAGGCTGTGGAAAAAGCACGCTGGGGCGAAGTATATTGCAGCTAATAAAACCAACAAAGGGAAATGTTTTCTTTAAAGGACGGAATCTGGGAAAAGCATCGGGAAGTGAATTGCGGAGATTGCGCAAAGATATGCAGATCATTTTCCAGGATCCTTATTCGTCTTTAAACCCCAGAATGACGGTTGGCCAGGCTATAGGTGAGCCACTGCAAGTACATGGATTAGTTGCTACCAACCGAGAGAAAAGAGAGAAGGTAACGGAGCTTCTTGAAAAAGTGAACCTTCACCCGGATCATTACAACCGCTACCCGCACGAGTTCAGCGGAGGTCAAAGACAACGGATAGTTATCGCAAGAGCATTAGCGTTACATCCATCATTTATAATTTGTGACGAAAGTGTGTCGGCGCTAGATGTGAGCGTACAGGCGCAGGTTTTAAATCTGTTGAATGATCTTAAAAAAGAATTTGGTTTCACTTCTATTTTTATATCGCACGACTTGTCAGTTGTCCGCTATATAAGTGACCGTATTATGGTAATGAACAAAGGAGAAATAGTAGAAACGGGCAATGCAGAAGAACTTTACTCTAACCCAACCTCGCCATACACGCAAAAGTTGATAGCAAGTATTCCGAAAGGCATTGTGAGAAATAGTTAATGATGAAATAGTTTGTAAGAAATATTTGAACTAGTCAGAAAAATTGTTATTTAAAAATCCTAATGAATTGCTGCGCTCAAAAAACCTTCGGCCACTTTTATGTTGCGCAAAAAGCACTCTTTTTATTTGTTCATCAAATTGCTCCGTTTCGCTTTCATAAAGTTTAAGTTTTTTTTCCGTCAACTTTACTATAACAGGGCTTGTGTTCACCGCTTTCGTATTTAAGGGCTGTAAACCACTAATACCTATTTTCCAATCGTCGGTCGGTTTCACTTTATACTTAAACAAGTACACATTTCCTTTTACACCTTTTATCTCCATCATTGTTTTGTCTACCATTTCTATGGCCGCAAATTCTTTATATCTTTTATCGTTCAGCAATAATGATTTTGCAATCATTTCCTGCTTCTTGTATTTCGCAGGAAACATTTGCACCTTGTTCATTTTGTTCAGCATACTATAAAGCCTCGCCCTATACTTGTCGCTGGCGGCTATAGAAGCAAAAATACTATCAGGAACTTTTTTATCATTTTCAAGCAACAACTTTGCTGCGGCTAATTGGACACCCACATCTTTTGATTGCAACAGCTTTTGAAAATACTTGGGCACAGTAGGATATTTATCATAAAAAGGCATAAGCAAAGTAGCAAAATCTGCAAGTGTTGTAGTAGAACGCCTGGTAGTGCTTTGCGCATAAAAAGATCTATAATCAGATTCATCGTTGTCTATATCACGCCCTTCTATGGACGCCTCTAATAATTTTTCATCCTTATTTTGCTGCTTTTTTAACTCAATTCTTGCATCAAAATATAACTTACTGAAATAGCTGTTGTAATCATCAGCCGTAAGGCGGCCACTATCTACCATTGTTTTTAAAAGTTCGTTTACATAAGGCTTATAGTCTTCGAGTGATGCCAATTGCAATATTTCGGGAAACAGCGTTTTAGCTAAAGATAAAGTATCAGAGAACTGGCTAAAAAATCGACCATATTCATAAGCATCGTCAAAAATTGGTGGGTCTTGCTCTAATAATTTTTTTAATAAATCATAAGACTCTTTTGTTTGCAATCTTGCCAAAGCACTTAAAACACGATTCTGAAAATAACTGGTATCAGCACTTTTATCATACAACTCTCTTAAATAATGAACCAGCTTCTCACTGATAGAAGCATCTTTTATATAGCCCAGTTCTGTTATAAACCTGGATTTTATTTCGAAATAGTCTTTGTCAGTGACCCTCAACCGATCAATTGCATCCATAATTTTTTGCACGCCATCTTTGCCGAAATACATACCGGAAATTGCCTCGCTGGCGTATTTAGTAGTAATAGAGTCTTTACTTGTGTAATCAGTAAAGAAGACATCCAGTTTTGTGTTGAAAATGGAAGTACCGGCATTTTTATCAATAGGTCTTGCAGTTGCGAGAAAAGTTTTTACAAACACACTTTCAGGCGTAGTAGTATCAGACAAAGTGGAGAACTTATATAAACTGCTTCCTTTTAGATAACAGATGTACCTGATACAACGGGAAGAGTTTGTATCAGTCAAAACAACATTATAACCGCATGTAGAGTCATTTATTTTAAAAAACTCTTTTTTGCGAAAAACCATGTCTTTCTCTACATCTCTCAAGTCGAGTTTATCGCGCCAGAACTTTGCAGAATCGCTACTATAATAATATTTGGGGAAATCCTGTACTGTAACTAAAATACTTTCTCCAGTCGAATCACTTTTAAATATCCCGGTTTTGTTTTTTGGCGCTCCGGTATACGATTGCTCTGCACCAGAGAATGGATCACTTCCCGATTTTTCAAGCCACGATCTTAAAATGTAATCTACGTTTGGCTTTACAGATGTTAATACTTCAATCTTTAAAGTAGAATCGATGTATTTCTCAGGCTTAGGATACTTAAAATCGGTGAATTGAAAGGAATTGAAAAATTTGGAGAAATCGGCCTTTTCATCTTTACTTCTAACTGCTAACAGGTAGTAATGCGGACCTTTTAAGAAAGCTTTGGTAGTAATGTAAGATCCGCCTTTCAGAGAAAATTTACCTTCAGCAAAAGGAATATTTTTTTCAGACGCTGTCTTTTTCCATATTTGTTTATCGATGATTTCGGAGCTCTTAAAACTTTCGTTTATCAGGCTAAGATCAAAAGTATCTTCCTCAATAAAATTAAAATTATACAAGCTTTTTTTCCAAACCATATAGGCGCTGCCATTGCTCTCATCAGTAGACTCATATTCCCACCGGCCCGTACCATCGGGAGTATTTCTATTATAAGCTTCATTTACCGGTTGTGGAAAATTCACTTTAAAACCACCTTGCGCTGGTTCAAAACTCAACAAAGTATTTATTGCCAAAGGTTTTATTTTTATTGAATTAAAAAAAATATCTGCCTCTTTTCCTTCTACATAATTATCATTACCACTCATCTTAAACACCAGTACCTCATAAGGAGTCACCAAGACCTGGTATCGTTGTAAATCGCCTCGTCTTGTACGATTTGTAATATCAAAACCTGCATAGCCATTTTTATTGATTTCAGTCTTTTTTAAAATTCTTCCAGGAATATTCTCGTACAACATGCTATCGACCTTGCTTAAGACCACTTTTTCGTTATGCCCTAACATAGATGCATGCGTACGCACCCGCGTAAGCATATAATAAGAGCCGTTATTCATGTCGGCATATTGCCAGCTTTCATTGCCCCTGGCTTCTTCCCTTTTATAAAGCTTGCCAGGCAGTTGCAATTCAATTTGACCATCTTGTGTTGTTTCCTTGCCAAAAACAACCGGCACCCTTAGTTTATCGATTTCTTCTTTTTGCAATGCATCTCTATCCTGCATGAAAATTGGCCTCAGCTTGTAGCCTTTTTCCCGAAGTAATTCTATCACACCTCGAGGACCCGGCAAATGTGCGGCACCCACGCCTACAAACAGGCTGTATCTTTTAATGATTGTATCAATTGAATTTGCCTGTATCTTATTTCGTACGTATAAAAATTTTTCTGAAAAAGCGGATGAACTAGTTGTTATGCCCTGCAAAGAATCCATTAGGTCAAGGTCACCGTTGCGGTATGCCTGCTGTATCTTTTTTTGAATTTCGAAGGGAGACTCTCCGTCTCCATCAAAGCGCCTTTTATTTTTATCCTTCGCCATATCCTGGTAAGCCTCCATCATCAGACGTTCCGACTCCAGGTAATTTTCAACACCGGCAGGATGCTTCCCTAATTTTCGACCCGTCTGATAAATATATAAATCAAGATAGGTGTTCTCCTCGAAGTCGGCAGAAGACTGATATGATCTGTACAAAAGATTGTTTACTACCGTAGGCTCTTCAACCAAAGCTCTTCTTATATCATCTTCATATGGGTCCAGCTCAAAAGAACTCTGCTTCAAATAGTCATTCATTCTTCCTGACGAAAACCTGGCAAGGCTTAACTGAGCTTTCTGAAACCTGAACATCTCGTCTTGCCAAACTTCAGGATTCAGTTCAAGCGCTACAGCATCGATATTACGCATGGCATAATAAAAAGAATCACTTAGGTGAAAAGCCATCTTACTGCTGACATGCATCGTACCGAACAAATAAGAGGGCTTTTTCAAACCGTTACCTGTTATTTCCCAAAACAGACTTTGATATTTTTTGACAACTGGTTTTTTTTGTGCGTTGGAAGCAGAAGAAAAAAGCAGAAAAAGTAAAAAATGTAAAAGTAAAAATCTTCTCATCAATATCTTGAATAGTAGATGTAAGTTATTAAAAAATGACGGATAATAAATTTTGCGGCGTTAAGAAAACAGAATCTGAACAAAATTTATTTGAAATTTATTTCAACTTTTCATAAAAGTGCAAAATCAATCCCTTGCCAGAAAAAGACGTTTTTTTTTGCAAGAAAAAATTGAATCGGCATAGTAAATTAAAATAGTAAATATCTTTTATATTAACTTAGCTGTGGTGGCAAGTCTAACTATAACCTGGCAGATGTTGCCACTAATAAAAGAGTACGTGACCATGGCAAACATGAATCAATAGCACATGAAATTATCTCATTTTCTTTTTGACCTGCCTCTTAATCTTATTGCTCAAACACCCGACAAAAATGTGAAGACAGCCGAATGATGGTTGTTCATCGGAAAACAGGTTAAATAGAAAAATAATCACTTTCAGGACATACCCTAATATTTTGACGATAAAGATGTGTTTGCAGTAAATAATACCGAAGAGCAACGTACAGACTGGCTTACGTTGCGTACCACCTTATACAACATGGACTGGATAGTAGACTTCAGAGAACCTATGGATGGTCCTGCACAGGTGCTCGAATACCTGGGTCATTATACCCACAAGGCGGCTATTAGCAACCACCGCATCAATAAGATTGAAAACGGTAAAGTAACCTTTGGCAACACAGTAAGACCATAACCGTTCAGGAAAATACAAACAATGAAAAAAGGAGGAGTCATCAAAGTAATGCGTTAAGAGTTCCGTGTGATATTCCTCATGCTTCAGAACAACACACTGAAAAAGAGCAATTGCAGTATTCAACTTTTCCGCTCCTTCCTTCGTTGCAGTCAAGCTGCTTCCATTGTCATAGTCTTACCCACAGTTTCCGAAATGGCACTTCATGCCGAACTCCAACTTCCCTTTTGCTCATTCAATCGGCACCTGCATTCAGTGGTCTGCATCAAGGTAAAATATAAATATGCCTTGACAAAGTTTACTGAAGCTTATGTAACCATTGCAGTAGTCAAAAAAGAGTATTAAATTTCTAAAGTTTTTTAATAGAATATAAGCCTTGGAAATTCACTTTAGAGGTTTCTTCTACTCCTTTTATTACATAAATTATAAATCATGGCAGTTTCAAATAAAACAAAAAAGGTTTTGATTATCTTCTTTTTATTTTATTTTCCGGTATTTGTTCTTTTCCTACTGTATGATTTAATTGATAATTGGAAAACCTTAAGCAATTTTAAATTAATACTATGGCCCCTACAGATTGTATCCATTTTAATACTGTTGCCTAACATGTACAAACAATACAAGAAATTGAATTAGGATGCCGTCACTCCCCAAAAACTTATTATTGACTTTCTGAATAAAACTGACAACTAAAATGGGGAGTTGATAAGAAGTTTAGCTTTCGGAGTACCTATAATATTTCTCATGCTTCAGAACAGGTGCTTTCAACCTCATTGCCCATTCAACTTTTCCGCTCCTTCCTTCATTGTAACGAAGCCGCTTTTATTTGCATCGCCTAACTTATAGTTTCCGCTATAGCACTTCATGCCATAACTCCAACTCCAACTCCCTCTCCCTCTCCTTCTTTCATCTTAAATCGTACAAAACCCTTCAAATCCTAAAATTTGAAAGGTTTTTCTTTATATTGTCTTCATAATATTCAATAAATCTCAAAACCTACTAAACCTATTCGGTTACCTGCTTTTA
>JBBPZJ010000148.1:0-7456 GCA_038199395.1 Chitinophagales bacterium | reverse complement strand
TAATCAGAATAAGGGGACGAATTTAAATGCGAACCTTCGGCTTGATTACAAGATATTGGAAGGACTGAAACTGTCGGCAATAGCAGGGTATAATGAAATAAATAATAAGAGAACTGAATTTAGAGCCAGCCAGGTTATTAACACCAATATAACCTTATCACCTAACGAATTAACGAAAATAAATAGCGGAACTAATTACTATACCGTGCAAGGGCTGGCTGAGTATTCAAAAAAAACTGGCAGGCACCAGGTAGGCGCTTTAGCAGGTTATTCATTTGAGAGCAATTATTTCGAGCAGTTGTCGGCATTCCGCAACAATTTACCCGGTAATGAACTGCAGCAATTGAATGTCGGCGCTCCCAACAATCAGCAGGCCAATGGAACAGCAAACGAATGGTCGCTTGAATCTTTCTTTGGCAGGGTAAATTATAGTTTTGCAAGTAAATATTTGATTGAAGGGGTTTTGAGAAGGGACGGTTCTTCGCGTTTTCCTTCAAACCGTAAATATGCTTACTTTCCCTCAGGTGCCCTAGGGTACAGGCTAGGACAGGAAAGTTTTATACGGGATCATTTTAGCTGGATAAACGAGTTAAAGCTGAAAGCTTCTATAGGTATTTTGGGCAACCAGAATATTTCTAATTATCCCTACCAGACACTTTACAATATTGGTACTGCTTATAATTATCCGTTTGGGTCCGGAATAGGTTCCGGTGTAGCCCGTACAACCATTACTGACCCTGATTTACATTGGGAAAGTACCCGAACTACAGATGTGGGTTTGGAGTTTGGCGGATTTAAAAACAAACTTAATTTTTCTGCTACTTATTTTAACAGATATACTTACGACATTTTGTATAGCCCCGGAGGAAGTGTATCCACTACTTTGGGTTTCAACCTGTCTAAACAAAACACAGGCAAATTGAGTAATAAAGGATGGGAATTTACAATCGGTCATAATAATACGATTGGAAATTTTAGTTATAATGTAAATGGCAACTTTTCCATCATCAATAATAAAGTGTTAGACCTTGGTGTTGGTAATATTAACCAGCCAAATGGTTTAACAGGAAACGGCAGTTCACTGTTTATTGGTTATCCTATGCAAATTTACTATGGTTATGTAGCTGATGGAATATTTAAAGATGATGCAGATATTGCAAAGTCTGTTACCCAAACAGCTATAAACCCAATACCAAAACCAGGGGATATAAGGTATAAAGATATAAGCGGACCAAATGGAGTTCCCGATGGAAAAGTGGATGCTACTTATGACAGGATTTTTTTAGGAAGTAACATTCCTAAATACACTTTCGGTTTAAATTTAAGTGCGAGCTTTAAAGGCTTTGATGTTAGTATGCTGTTACAAGGAGTAGCAGGAGTGAAAAATTATATGAACTCCTATGCAGGCTTTGCTTTTTTCAATTTTGGTTCTATTCAAAAATGGCAGATGGAAGAAAGATGGACAAAAGAAAATCCAAGAAGTGATGCCCGTTATCCAAGGTTAGAACAAATTTCTAATTCAGGTACGCCTAATACGCTTCTTTCTTCTTTCTGGGTACTAGATGGTTCCTATCTACGGGGGAAAAATGTACAGATAGGTTATACACTGCCAAAGTCTGTGGTCGCAAAAATGGGCATATCAAGCGTACGGTTTTATGCAACAGGTGAAAATTTATTTTTATTAAGTAATTACAGAAAAGGCTGGGACCCCGAAGTGGGAACAGATAATGCACCTGATGATGATTCAAATTCTATTATTGCAAACGGCACGTACTATCCCATTTTGAAAAATTTCACTTTCGGCTTAAATATTAATTTCTAACTAATCAAATAATCAAACCTGAACAATATGAAAGCTCAGTTTACTTATATCAGGATGCTTGTATTACTTACCCTGGTATTATTTAATTCGTGCAAAAAGGATCTGGAAAAATCCCCGTTAGACCAGTTTAGCAGTACTTCTTTGTGGACTAGTGAAAGCAATGCGATGCTGGCTTTAACAGGAGTTTACAGGGGAAATATTTCTGTCGGCGCTCCCAATGCTAATCCTACAGACTGGTGGTCGTATGCAGGGCTGGTATTCATGGAATTTGCTACTGATAACGCATACGACAGGAGAGGAGACAATTCAGTATTTAATAAGTTATCAAACGGAACATTAACTGCTGACAACGGTTTATTATCTCAGTACTGGTCGCAAAGCTATGCACGGGTAGCAAGGTGCAACGACTTTCTTGCAAATATTGCTCAGGTGCCTGTGGAGGAGGTGAAAAAGAAGCGGATGATAGCAGAAGTACGGTTTATAAGAGCCTGCCAATATTTTTACATGTCGCAGTTTTGGGGCTCTGTTCCGTTGGTTACAACGTTACTAACAAAAGAAGCAGCAAACACACTTGATAAGGCGCCTAAAGCTGATGTTGTGAATTTCGTAATAAAAGAATTTACCGAAGCTGCCAAAGATTTACCAAGATACAAGGACATACCGTCCGCCGAATTTGGAAGAGCAAGCAAGCAGGCGGCACTGGCATTTTTAGGCAGGATACAATTAGCAGATGGAAAGTTTGCAGAAGCAGCAACAACTTATAAAACAATTATTGATTTTGGCGACAACCAGATTGATCCCGATTATGCAGGTCTTTTTACTGTAGCGAAAGAAACCAGTACCGAACACGTTTTTAGCGTACAATACTTTGAAAACCTTGCTGCCAATGCAATGAACCAGCATTTTTGGCCGGCAATGGTTGGTGGATGGCATATCTTCTGCCCTTTGGGAAGCATTGTAGAAGCTTATGATTTTAGCGACGGCACACCTTTCTCCTATACCGATCCCCGTTATAATTGGAAAGACATATCAAATAACAGGGACCCAAGACTGAAATACAACGTGCTGTTCAATGAGCAGGTATTCAAAATAAAATACATCACTCATCCGGATTCAGCTTCTGCTCCTGACCAGCTTGGCGCAGGAAAGCAGACGACTCAAACAGGGTATGGTTTAAGGAAATACCTGGATGAAGGATATTCAGGAGACTTATCAAATTACGGAGGTAACCTTCCTGTGATCCGTTATGCAGAAGTTTTATTGAGTTATCTCGAAGCAAAGCTTGAAGCCGGTGAAAGCATCGATCAATCTTTATTAGATGCTACCATTAATAAAGTAAGAGGCCGCGCTTCAGTTAACATGCCTAAAATAACACAGATAAACCCAACTCTTTTGCGGACTATTTTACGTAAGGACCGGAGGGTAGAAACTGCTTTTGAAGGCATCCGTTACTGGGATTTATTACGCTGGAAAATTGCAGACCAGGTATTGAAAGGAGATTTTTACGGCACCCCTTTCCCGGTTACAGTAAAACCTGTAAGACAAAAGGGGACAACTGTTGATCCTTATAAGCGCTGGTATGTAACCAGCAAAAGCTTCAGGGCTGCTTCAGATTATTCATGGCCCGTTCCACAAACAGAAGTCAATATTAATCCAAAGCTTAAATAATAAGACAAAAAGGCTTTCTTAGCAGTTCTTAGTGGAGCAAATCGTTCTAATACCATGCTTTAGCGGTATTGCAAAAAAGATAAAAAGTATATGAATAAATTTTTAAAATCGACAGAAACAAAATTATTGAAGTGGGTTTTGTTTATAGGGATTGTAATAACCAACCTATGTTCACTATGTGCTCAAAAGGTTAAGGTAGATGTTCAAACCGTTCAAAACGAAAACATACAAGCTGACGTTATAACTAATGCCATTTTAAAAGATAAAATGTTTTCTGTTAACCTGGCTAATAAAACCGCCAAAAATCAAAATCTTAAAACAATAGACATTACCATCACACCTGAAGTTCTTATTGCTGATGGCACCCCTTATGTAAAAGGCGCTGATCTGATGGGTGAACGTGAGGGCCAAATGATGCAGTACAAAACAGGCACCAGGGCTGACTACAAAAACAGCAACATGTATCTGATGTTTAAAAGAGGGGAAGCAGATTATTTGTTAGTTGGTGTTATTACCTGGCGAACGTTTTTGGTTAATGTTACTGCAAAAGATGGTGTAATAAACATTGAAGGCGACGGTGATAATAAAGAAATAACAGCAGCAGGCAAAGTGCCTTTTGATAAAGTGGTTTATCTGCAGGATAAATCGTGGCAGGACCTCCTGGAAAAGTATGCTAATTTAATAGCCAGTGAGAATAAGGTAGCTGCTCCAAAAAAAACAACATGGACAGGTTGGTCAACATGGGACTTTTACGTACAGAAGTTTGTAGCTGAAGATGTGGAAAGTAATATCAGTGCTATAAAAAATTTGAAAGTAAAAACCAATATCATTCAGCTTGATGGCGGTTGGTGGAAACAGCGTGGAGATTACATGACTGTAAGAGATAATATTAAAGGTGGAATTAAAGGGCTTGTTGAAAAAATACACAAGCAAGGTTTCAAAGCAGGACTTCACTTTGATGGAATGCGGGTCTCAAAAGGGGCAACTATTGCAAAAGAGCACCCCGACTATTTTATTCATACCAGTAAAGGCGACTTTCTTGAAATTGGCCGTGACAAGATTACTGATGATCCTTTGATTTATTGGGATTTTTCTAATCCCGGCGCAAGAAACTATATCATAAGGGTAATGAAGAATGCAAAAGACGACTGGAAGGTTGATTACTTTAAAATTGACTTTTTAAGACAAGGTTTATTTAAGGGAGTAAGTCACTTACCTGTTACAAATGTTGAACGGTTTCGCATGGGCATAAAAGCGATGAAAGAAGGTTTTGGCAACAATGTTTATTTTGTAACATGCAGCGCAAATTTTGGTACTGTCATAGGCCTTTCAGATGCAAACAGAATGGGAGGTGATATTCAGCCGAACTATGAAGCAGTAAAAACAAGGGCACAGCATACTTCAGCCAGCTATTACCTGCATCCTAAAATTTTCAATCTCGATCCCGATTATTTTGTTGTGCGTGGTAAAGAAGAGACAAATGAAAGAGATGGTAAAAAACCTACGCTAAATTATGATGAAGCTGCTATGTGGGCTAATTACGTTACTATTTATGGAAATGCCCGATTTGAAAGTGATAATATTCCTTTGTTAAAAGCTGATAAAAAGGAATTGATCAAAAAAAGTTTCAGTATGCCTTTCTTTGATAAAATAATTCCTGTAGATTTTTGGGATCATTACCATACGTACACCGATGCTCCCCGTTTTTATTTGGCGAAAGCTGACAACGGAATAATTTGTTTAGGCCTTTTTAACTGGGAAAATAAAGATGCCACTTTTAATATCGAAGGGTTTAAACAAATGGGTTCATTCAAACAAATGGGTGGAGATACCGAAGTAGCCACGAAAAACGACAGGCTATCAGTTGCGTTAAAAGGGGTTCATTCAATTTTATTACAATATCGCGGAAAGGAGACATTTGACCAGCTAAGAAAACAATTGAAATTAAGCGTACAGAATTGAAAAAATAAATTTAGTAAACATCAATAGTTTTAGTTGTTAGTAAAAAATACTGCTGGCAAAACTATAGTTAAAGAACAGTAACGATGCTTAAACTTCTCTTTATGAAAAACCTGCTATTAATCTCCTTAATTATTGTTCCTGCTATTGTATTTAGCCAGACTGGTAAGGTTACAAAGAGACCAAATATTTTGTTCTGTATTGGGGACGATGCCTCCCGTGAATACATGAGCGCTTATGGTTTTAAAAATACCTGGATTAATACGCCGTCTTTTGATCGTGTTGCCAGGGAAGGTGTTTTATTTAATAATGCATATACGCCGAATGCTAAATGTGCGCCTTCAAGAGCTTGCATACTTACAGGAAGAAACTCCTGGCAATTAGAAGCAGCAGGCAATCATAACCCTTTTTTTCCTGCTAAATTCACTACGTATGTAGAAGCGCTTGGTAAAAATGGCTATACGACAGGATACACTGGTAAAGGATGGGCTCCGGGAAATTCAGGAGAAGTTGATGGAAAAAAGAGAATGCTTACTGGACCAGATTACAGTGATATTAAATTAACCCCACCCACCCGCGAAATTTCACCCATTGACTATGCTTCTAATTTCGAAAATTTTTTAAAAAGCAAGTCTAAAGACCAGCCTTTCTGTTTTTGGTTCGGCGGACATGAACCGCACCGCGCTTATGAATATGGTTCAGGAGTTTCAAAGGGTAAAAAGAAATTAAGCGAGATAACTAAAGTACCTCCTTACTGGATAGACAATGAGAAAGTGCGCAATGATATGTTGGATTATGCTTTTGAAGTTGAATATTTTGACAGCCAGTTAGGTAAGATTTTAGATATTCTTGAAAAGAGCGGAGAATTAGATAATACTATTATTGTAGTAACTGCCGATAACGGCATGCCCTTTCCAAGAGTGAAGGGACATGTGTACGAAAAAGACAATCATTTGCCATTAGCAATCATGTGGCGGAATGGAATTAAGAGCCCCGGAAGAAAGGTTAATGATTATGTGAGTTTTATTGATTTTGCTCCCACATTTCTTGAATTGGCAGGTCTAAAACCAAACTTGGCAAATATGCAACCGGTGCAAGGAAGATCACTTGTCAATTTACTTACCCATGATAAAAAAGGAATGATCGAACCAATGAGAGATCATGTATTGCTTGGACGAGAACGGGAAGATGTTGGACGTCCGAACGATGAAGGATATCCGGTACGCGGCATTGTAAAAGGAAATTTTTTCTTTGCAAAGAATTATGAACCCGAGAGGTGGCCCAGTGGTAATCCTGAAACAGGGTATTTAGATACAGACGGTAGTCCAACCAAGACTGAGATACTGGAAGCACATAAAAGAGGTGAGTACATGAACTTATGGCAGCTAGACTTTGGTAAAAAAGGAAGTGAAGAATTGTACGACATCAGTAAAGATCCTTATTGCATGAGTAATCTTGCCAGTAATAGCCGCTTTAGCAAAGTTAAGAACCAGCTTAAAACCGAAATGGAGAAGGAACTTAAAAGCCAGCAAGACCCGCGAATGTTTGGAAAAGGATACACCTTCGATAAATATCCTTATGGTGAGCCGAGAGTTAGAAACTTTTATCAAAGATATACGAACGGGGAAAAGATAAAGACGCCCTGGGTTAAGGAGTCAGACTTTGAAGAAAAGCCAAACGTGGACGCTAATACAAACAATGAAGGAAAGGCTAGCCAGGAGGAGAAGAGAAGAAAGAAGGAAAAATTACCTCCGTCCTCGTTTAAAAGACAGAAAAAAAATCAATAGCAATGGTGAAAATGAACAAATTTTAAGAGTGGAACAAATAATTATTAGATGAAAATATTCTTTCTGATTACCGCAATCCTCACCATTTCTATACCCCTTTTTTCGCAGAACGCCAATTCGTCCAAACCAAATATTATTATTATTTATGTAGATGATTTAGGATATGGGGATGTAGGATGTTATGGTGCTAAGGGTGTAAAAACGCCAAACATAGATAAGC
>JBBPZJ010000147.1:0-3047 GCA_038199395.1 Chitinophagales bacterium | reverse complement strand
GTAAAAAAGGAACTACTCGAACAGTTTTCCCATTCTCTCGTTACAAAGACGTGTGATGAATTAAACAAACATTATAAAGCGCAGGCAAGCGGAAGAGAAATAAATCTTTTTTATTTGACAGAAACAAAGAGAGAGCGAATTGAGAAAAATAATGAAATGTTTAGGGTAGAAGGAGTAGGGCGATCATGGACTGAAGAAGAAATTTTAACTGAATTAAATGACCATCCGGAAAGATTTAGCGCAAACGTTATTTTACGAGGCCTTTTTCAGGAAAGCATTTTGCCTAATATTGCTTTTATTGGCGGCGGAGGCGAAACTGCATATTGGCTTGAATTGAAAAGTGTATTTGAAGCTTGCGATATCCCTTATCCGATGCTTATTGTCAGAAACTCTTTCCTTTTGATAGAAGAGGCACACAAACAATTAGCTAAAAAACTGGGATTTGATGTAAGAGATTTATTTCAGTCAAACGAAAAATTATTAAATATTCTTGTTGAAAGAGACAGCCTTGTGCAACTGACACTTAACAAGGAGAAAGAACAATTACTGCAGTTTTATGAAGATCTTAAAAAAGTAGCCGGTAAAGTTGATGTGACGCTTTTAAAACATACAGAAGCTCTTCGAACAAAAGCACTTGAAAAAGTGGAAGCTCTCGAAAAGAAAATGTTACGGGCTGAAAAAAGAAAATTTGAAGCGCAGCAAAGACAAATAAGCAAACTAAGACAGCAGTTATTCCCCAAAAATAGTTTGCAGGAAAGGCAGGAAAACTTCTCTTCTTTTTATGCAAGGCATGGGCAAGATTTGTTGTCAAAAATTGAAGAAGTCTCGTTAGCGTTAGAACAGCAATTTTGCGTCTTACAATTAGGATAGCGCAAAAAATTATTTATCAAAGCTGTTGGGCCATCCTTCGCTTGACAGCGCTTTAATTTTCTCCTGTACAGATTTCTCCTGTAAATCCATAAACGAAATTATTTTTTCAAAAAGCGGTTCATTACTCAAGGCAATCATTTTGGCGGCAAGCAATCCTGCATTTTTTGAAGCGTTTAAGGCTACAGTTGCCACGGGTACGCCATTTGGCATTTGAAGAATTGAAAGAATAGAATCCCAACCACCTATACTATTGGAAGATTTTACTGGAACACCAATAACAGGCAAGGGGGTAATAGCGGCCACCATTCCGGGAAGATGGGCTGCACCGCCGGCACCGGCAATGATCACTTTTAAACCTCTTTCCTTTGCAGTCTTTGCATATTCAACCATTCTCAATGGCGTTCGATGTGCCGAGACTACCGTCAACTCAAAAGCTACGTCAAAATCCTTCAGAATATCAGCAGCGGGTTTCATGACAGATAAATCGCTATCACTACCCATTATTATACCAACTAAAGGTTTTGTTGATGACGTACTTTTAAGTTCCTCGCCGAACATATAATTATTTTAGCTGAAATTATTTTATTTATAAAAAGTATAAAGGTAAATATACCGGAAGACTTGCCAGTAGTTTGATTTTTGATGAAGTGACTATTTTGCCAGCCAACGGTGAAAGTTTTTAGAACAATAGATAATAAAAAGCCGTCCTGAAGACGGCCCTGTCATTTGCTTAATGACTTTTTATGAAATATTAATCAACCTTGAAGGTTTTTGTTTTACTTCTTCACGCTTTGGTATAGTTAAGTGAAGAACGCCGTTTTCGTATTTTGCCTGAATATTTTCTGCATCTACGGCTTCTCTTGACAATTGAAAACTCCTTTGAAAAGTTTGATAGCTAAATTCCTTTCTTGTCCATTTTTCGTCTTGCTTATTCTCTTCCTCAAGTTTTAGCTCAGAACTAATTGTTAAGACGTTGTTGTCTAATTCTACTTTAAAATCTTCTTTTTTCATACCAGGAGCAGCCATCCCGACTTCAAAAGTTTCTGGTGTTTCCCTTACATTCACAGCGGGCACTGTTGTTCCTGCCATAGGGAAATTGGGAGTGTTCCAGTCAAATAGGTCTTTTGCAAAGAAGTCGTCAAATAAACCAGGCAACGAGTTGATAAAGTTTCCGTTTCTTTTTGCGAGTGTCATGATATTTTCCTTTTAGTTAGTTAATTAAGTTTTACACTACATCTAAATCAACCAAAATGCCATAGCAATTTCTGCTGAAAGTTTTTCAGTCATTGGATAAATTTGACAGTTTTTGAGAAAAAACGACAAGTAAAACCTGGCATCGTCACGTTTAAAAAACCTTACTCTTCTTT
This sequence comes from Chitinophagales bacterium, assembly GCA_038199395.1. Classification (GTDB taxonomy): domain Bacteria; phylum Bacteroidota; class Bacteroidia; order Chitinophagales; family Chitinophagaceae; genus Segetibacter. Next base: position 810 of record JBBPZJ010000147.1, on the reverse strand, counting down.
AGAAATCTGCCATTTAATAAGATAGAAGATGCTGAGAGACCGGTCACAAATCCCAGCCATATTCCCGAAGCGCCCATTTGCATTTTAAACGACAAAAAATAGCCAACAGGAATTCCTATGAGCCAGTAGGCAATGGCGACGAATGCAGTTGGCACTTTTACATCTTTCATGCCCCTTAACAGTCCTACACCTATTGCCTGTGTGGCATCTGATATTTGAAACAAGGCAGCGAATACAAGCAGAGATGAAGAGATCGCAGCCACCTCCATATTGTTTGTAAATATTACAGGTAATTGTTTTCTTAACAAAATAAAAATTAGCCCGCATAAACTGCCATATATAAGGCCGCCTGAAATGGTACTCGTACCGATACTTCTCAATAAACCTTTTTCATTTCTTCCAAAGGCATTTGCAACTCGTATCGAGCCACCCAGCGATAGACCGGAGGCAGCCATAAATGTTGCTGTAGCCAGGTTAAGGGCAATCTGATGCGCAGCCTGTGATGTTGCGCCCAACCAGCCAATCATAATACCGGAGACAGAAAATGCCGCTACTTCCATTCCGTATTGCAGACTGCTGGGAACTCCGATATGCAACAGTTCTTTCCATGTTTTCGAATCTATTTTCCATGCTTTTTTTCTTATTTGTATGTAAGGTTTAAAAATTTTGTGTTGCAGTACAATGATGATTAAGGTGATAGCAACTAAGATTCTTGTTATCAATGTACCTAAACCGGCGCCTGCCAATTCCATTCGCGGCAAACCAAAACGTCCGTAGATAAGAATCCAATTTAAAAATGCATTCAGAGGC
>JBBPZJ010000146.1:0-2472 GCA_038199395.1 Chitinophagales bacterium | reverse complement strand
AAAGAATTGTAGAGTATTGGCAGGAGTGCATATCTCCTAATTACATCAAATAATCTTTGTGCAGTGTGCGGGAACATGGATGAAAGAAGTAAGCGTGTATGGGTGATGAATGGCTATGATCCAATGTACAATAATGGTTTTATGTCCAAGCGGGGTCTTCATAGCTAAGCTTTGTGTGTTGGCATGAGACCCTGCGCTTTATGCCGGGGTCCCTTGGCAAACGCACAAGGCCTTTGAAGGAGACCCCTGCAGTACGAAACGAAGCAATTTGCTCTACTAATAAACGAGTTTAGCTATTCTAAAAGCAGATTGCTTCGTCGTGCCTCCTTATAATGACATACTAGACAAGTTATTGAATTTTAAATTGTTACGCATTCAACACGGTAACCCAGCTTCTGCGCTTCTTTCTGCAGACGTGCTATTTTTCTGGCTTTAACCTTCTCTTCATCAATGGCTGCAACTTTTGGATTGTAGCTTGTTTGTTTTTTAATCATAGTATATAAAATTACTGCTAATCGCCGCGCTACTGCTTTGATTGCTTTTTTACTTCCTTTGGTATGTGCCAACTTTCGGTATATCTGTCCTAATGGTCCTTTATTTTGCCACATCGTTTGGGCTGCCATTCTAAAAGCCTGCGTAGCTGTATTGTTTGTAAACCGTTTTTGATGACCAATTACTTTTCCACCCGTAATACGTGGCCGGGCGGCAAGATTTAGCCAGCTTACAAAATGTTCTGCTGTAGGCCATTTATGCATGTTTAATCCTACTACTGCTATAATAGTCAATACCGTATTTTCTTCCAAACCGTCTATTTCAGTAAGGTCGACTCCTACAATTTTATGCAGGTATTCTTTAAGGTTAAAGTGATATTGATTCTTTCTTACCTTAGTCGTCTTACCTTTTATTGCAGTTTTTTTTTCCTGCTCAGGCAGCATTTTCGTTAGAAGCTTCTCTATCTCTGTTTCATATTTGACCATCTGCTCTTTATAAAACCGGTACGATGCAAGGTGACTTTGTAAGACGGTTATATAATGAGGTTTGAATATTCCTTTCAGTGATTTTTCCAAGTCCTCTTTTGATGACTTCAGCTTTTGAATGTCCAAACCTTCCAATATAGTTTTTGGTAAAACTTTGCCATCTGCTATTCGTTCTATTATCTGCATTCCGATAACACCTTCAATATCGCTGATGATATGCTGAACCTTAATATTCATCTGAGTAAGAACTTTTTGTATTCTGTTAAGTGTATCACTTTTGTTTTTTTGTAATACACCTCTTTCATGAATATAAGTTCTTAATTCACGGTATTGCTCATCTGCAATGTGTGACCCCCGAAGCAAACCATGCGCATGCAGCTGCTGTAACCACTGAGCATCTTTAACATCGGTTTTCTGACCGTCTGTATTTTTATAATGACGGGCATTTACAAGTGTTACTTTAAGGCCCTGCTGTTCGAGTACTTCATATACAGCCATCCAGTAAACCCCTGTAGCTTCCATGCCAACGTTTGTAACGCCTGCATCTGCCAGCTTCTTTGCCATTGTATGCAAATCGTCTGTGTAAGCGTCAAACTCCTCTACTTTCTGAACACCATCGGTTCCGCTGTAAGACACCATCATATTCATACTGCCTACATCAAGGCCGGCCACATTAGGATAAATAATCCCTAACTGCAGTGTTTGATTTTTCTGAACATTTTTACTCATACATTTACGCTCAATTGTTTAATAAAGCCGATAACTCTGATGCTTGAACAATAATATGAAAGCTTAGTAAACAGGGTCAAATACATAAAAGTATCGCCACTAATATTTTTTTCAAAGAGCATCAGTCCTAATCTCGCATACGGGCTCAGTAAAGGCACCAAGTACTAATTCAGGTTGTGTAGTTAGCATGCTTAAATTGAACCGGCAAAGCTAAACGATGTCATCCCGGATTTTTTCTTTTTTCCAAAAAAGTCATTACTCGCAATGACGATTGTTTATGTCCAAGCGGGTTCTTCATAGTGTTGGCATGAGACCCTGCGCTATGCCGGGGTCCCTTGGCAAACGCACAAGGCCTTTGAAGGAGACCCCTGCAGTACGAAAAGGAGAGTCGAGTAGGCAAGGGCATTTCAGCCCAAGCCTCTCACAGAACCGTGCCTGAGACTCTCACCTCACACGGCTCTTCTCATTCAGCGTAAGAAGAATTTTACACTTCATTGAACTAAACCTGATCGTCCGCAGATTTCTCCATGTTGTCTTTCTTAGTGCAAACGAATGAGCTGAACCCTTCGCTCCATTTCCGTTACAGAAACTTCATCACTACTATGATTCAGTCCGACGCTTCCTGTTACTTCTCCTGCCTTTAGCTTCAGCAGGTAAATTCCGCAACTTTCTACAATTTTCAACAAAATCTGCGTATAATTCTATTAGTTGTAAGCCTTTATACTGCAAAAATGATGTCGGCATGATTTCTTAGTACAATCTGTTT
>JBBPZJ010000145.1:0-7559 GCA_038199395.1 Chitinophagales bacterium | reverse complement strand
GGAGGCAGTATTTCACCAGGAATGGAAATGCGTTTTAAATCGCTGCAAGATTATACCGCAAAGCTTCCTTTGGTCGAAGCTGACTGGAATTTTCCGCTTTTAGGGTACGACACAAAAACAAATATTCAAAGCGGGATAATAGCAGGAATGGCAAAAGAAATCGATGGTATTATAGATTTATATAAAGAGAAGTTCAGGAACTTTAACGTGCATTTAACCGGGGGAGATATAGGCATTTTTGATCCCCTGCTTAAAAATAAGATATTTGCAGACCCTTCTTTAATATACAAAGGGCTTTATGCCATCAGTGAGTACAATCATGAATCCAAAACTTAGCTTTATTGTTTTTCTTTTACTAGGATCACTTTATACAACTGCACAACAAAATTCTCCTTTTTCACGATATGGTCTCGGAGATCCTTATCCCGGTCAAAATATTGTTACACGCGGAATGGCTGGTATCGGAAGTACTTATGGAAATGGACAAAGTGTAAATTTTAGCAATCCAGCCAGCTACAGCGATTTAAAAATAGTTACTTACGATATAGGCATAACATTAGATAGTCGCACTTTAAAAAGTACCCGCCCTGTTCAAAAGTATAATTCTATTAATCTTGAACCTGCATATGTGGCTCTTGGGATGCCTTTAAGTAAAAAACACAATCTTGGTTTCGCTTTTGGATTAAGACCCATAACAAGGATCGCTTATTCCATCCGTGAGAGTAAAAGAACAGGTAACGATAGTCTACTTAATTTATACCAAGGTGATGGGGGTTTGTATGAGGCTTTTGCAGGAATAGGTAAGCGTTGGGGAGGTTTAAGAATAGGCGTTAACACCGGCTATAAGTTTGGAAACAAAACTAATAGTACAAAGGTTATTCCTATTGACAGTGTTAGTACCTATAAATCTAATTCTCAAACCAATACCAGTTACGGACGCATTTTCTTTAATGGTGGTTTGCAATACGATGTCAACCTAAGTAAGACCACTACTTTGCGTTTAGGTTTCGCTGGTACGATGAAACAAAACTTAAATGCAAAACAAACTATAATACGTGAAACTTTTACCTACGATGCTAATGGTGCAGAGGTGCCTATTGATACCGTTTTTAAGTCACCTGAAGTAGCAGGAACTATTAAACTTCCGGCATCTTACACGGCTGGCATCAGTCTCAACTCTAGCATTGTAGATAGGCTTGGAAACAGAATAGATAAGAGTTCAATTGCTGTTGAGTACGAAAGTGCGAAATGGTCTGACTACCGTTTTTTCAATACCGCAGACCAATTTAATAATAGCTGGCTGATTAAGTTTGGTGGACAATTGACTCCTAATCCATTGAGCATTAAAAGTTATTGGAACAGGGCTACATACAGGGCTGGTTTCTATTATGGAAAAGAGGCACTCACTGCAGATGGTGGCAGTTTGCCTGTGTATGCAGTAACATTAGGCGCAGGTCTTCCGGTAAGAAAATGGAGATCTTTTGATAATCAATATACTATTATCAACACAACTTTTGAGGTCGGAAGCAGGGGTAATAAAAACAACAATATCACAGAAAGCTTTTTCCGCTTTTCATTGGGTTTAAATCTTAGTGATATTTGGTTCATTAAAAGAAAGTATGAGTAATAGACAAAATAAATTGTTTAGAAATATAGCAGCCATTATTACCGGCTGCTTTTTTGTTTGGTCATGTGAGAATGATATACGCGAAGTACAGGATCTCAATAAAAAAGCAATAAGTGTCGAAGAAGGAAAGCAAATAGAAAGCTACCTGAGTGAGAATGGGAAAATAAAGGCAAAATTAACGGCTCCCCTTATGTTGCGGTATCAAAAAGATACTCCTAAAGTAGAATTTCCTAAGTCTTTGCATGTATATTTTTATAATGACAGCACAAAGGTTGAAAGCCAGCTCTCAGCTAAGTATGGCAGATACATGGAGAATGAAAACAAAGTTTTTTTGAGAGACAGCGTTGTTGCTTTCAATATGGTCGGCGATACACTTTTTGCTAAAGAGTTATATTGGGATCAGGCAAAGTCTATTTTCTACAGCAACAAGAATGTAATAGTAAGTCGGCCCACCGGAAAGACGTATGGGAAAGGCTTGATAGCCGATCAAAATTTTAAATCGTCTACCATCCTGCATCCTTACAATAGTTACATCAACATTCCTGACAGTTCATTTTTAAGTCAATAGTAAGGTCTGAAAACCGCGGCAGATAGCTAAAGTGCAATTATCTGATCTTTTTTGCAGATAGTCTGCTCACTCATTCATATTTTATTTCAGCCTGTCATTTCAAAAAGCCTAAATTTTATTTTAAAAAATGACAAAGTTTGCTTAGCCATTGCATCATATTTTCATATTTTCAAGTAGTTTAGTTCTATGTTTCATGTAAATTTAATATATGGATAATATCTATTTTACTGTGTTTTTAATTGTTATCACTATTATTTTTATTGGTTTTTTTGCCGGAATGGAAATAGCGTTTATAACAGCAAATAAATTAAGCATCGAATTAAAAAAGAAGCAAGGAAAACTTAGCGGCATTATTCTGTCAAAATTTATGGAAGAGCCGGCACGGTTCATCGGTACATGCCTTATTGGTATCAATGTCTTTCTTGTTATTTACGGCTTGTTATTCAGCAGCCTGCTTTCCCCGTTGTGGCTCTATTTCCATGTAACTAACAGTTATGTAGTTCTCGTTGTTGATACTATCATTTCCACCATTTTTATACTCTTTTTTGGTGAGTTTATTCCTAAAGCAATATTCAGAGCCAGAAACGATACTTTACTCAGTTTTTTTGCCCCTGTAACTAAATTTTTCTACCGGATATTTTACCCCATTGCATCGATTCTTGTAACAATAGCTGAGTGGGTCTTAAAATATATTTTTAACGTGCGTGTTCATGATAGAAATGAAGCATTTGGAAAAGGTGATTTGGAACATTATTATCAGCAGAACAAAGACCAGGATGATGAAAACCAGGAATTGAATACGGAGCTTTTCGAAAACGCTTTATCGTTGCCAATGGTGAAAATCAGGCAATGCCTGGTACCAAGAACCGAAGTGGAGGGTTTTGATATAAAAACAACTGTGGCAGAGGTGCGGCAACATATGATAGATACAAAGCTTAGTAAATTGGTTATTTACGATGGTAATATCGATAGTATTTTAGGTTACATTCATCAGTTAGACCTGTTTAAAAATCCCGAAGATCTTCAGTCTATTTTGCTTCCCATTCCCGCTGTTCCCGAAAGCATGAGCGCCACTGATTTGATAAACAAATTTACTAAAGAGCGTAAAAGTATTGCGTGGGTGGTAGATGAGTTTGGCGGCACTGCTGGAATAGTGACTATGGAGGATGTACTTGAAGAAATTTTTGGTGAGATAAAAGATGAATACGACGTAGAGGAATTTGTAGAAAAGCAACTTGCTGAGGACGAATACATTTTTAGCGGTCGACTTGAAATAGATTACCTGAATGAGAAATATGACCTTGATGTGTCCGTGTCAGAATCAGAAACTTTGTCTGGTTTTATCATTTCTAATCATGCCGCAATTCCTCATCAAAAAGAGCGGATTATAATAGACAGGTTTGAATTTGAAATATTAGCTGTCAGTGATACCAGAATAGAAATGGTGAAAATGAAAGTTCTTCGATAAATGATGACCCTTTTTTGGTTCGACTAATCATCACTTAACTGTGTTTTATTAAAACATTTGCAATTTAAACAAAATTGCAAAATGGCTTGATGAAGCTGTTAATTTTACTTGCGAAGAGATTTTAGCTCTTATAACTAACAAGCCGGGTTGACTCCCCCGAGCAATAAGAGCTCGAAATGCATATAATTTAATTGCTGTCCTAAAATCTAAAAAAGAAAAAAAATAGTATATAGTGGAACTGTGTAAGTGATTAAGCGAATATTAACTTCAATATTAGTCTTAACAGTTACCTTTGCGGCATTTCGTAAAAAATCCCAGTTAATTATTCAATGGCTTTAAGCTTATTAGACAGAAGAACACGCAAAGGAGAAGAAATGGCTTTTGTTGACCACCTTGAAGCACTCAGGTGGCATATTGTTCGATCTCTTGTAGCAATAGTAGTTTTAGGAATTTTTATTTTCATAAAAATTGATTGGGTCTTTGAAAATATAGTTACGGGCCCATTGCACGACAATTTTTTCACTTACACGGCGATGTGTCGGTTTGGTCATTTTCTTCACTTGGGCGACACCTTGTGCATGCCCGCAATACACATCAAGCTGCAGGCAACAGAGTTTAGCAGCCAGTTTATGACCAGTATTACCATTGCTTTCGTCGGCGGATTTATTGCCGCTTTTCCTTATCTTTTCTGGGAGATCTGGAGGTTTATTAAACCAGCTTTAAAGCCATCAGAATTAAAAAGCACCCGGGGTAGTATTTTTTACGTTTCGCTGTTTTTCTTTACAGGCGCAGCTTTCGGTTATTTTTTACTCGGACCATTTACATTTAATTTCCTCGCTAATTATACATTGGGCACATCTCAGATTTTAGAAACAAGACCTACATTAAATGACTATCTTGAAAATCTGATTGATATTATTATTGGCTGCGGGCTGGCATTTGAATTACCGGTTATATCGTATGTTCTTACCAAAATTGGCCTGGTGACTCCGAAAATACTTGCTTCTTCACGCAAGTATGCTATCGTAGTAATTCTGGTAGTCGCCGCAGTTATAACTCCCAGCCCCGATTGGACCAGCCAGATGCTCGTGTTTGTTCCACTCTTTTTGCTTTATCAATTAAGTATTGTTGTGTCTAAGCGAGCATACAAAGAAATGACAAAGCATGACAACGAAGAATGGAGTTAAGTTATGTTGAGTAATTTAGCGATTGAAATTCCTTAAAAATTTTAATAAGTATGCAATTTGACCGATCGAAACCAATTGCCGTTGGTGCAGACCACGCCGGTTTTGATTATAAAACGGCAGTTGTAAAATATTTAAATGAATTAGGTTATCAGGTCTCCGACTTCGGTACCTATTCGATAGATTCCGTTGACTATCCTGACTTTGCACATCCAACTGCCACCAGCGTAGAAAATAATGAAACAGCATGTGGTATATTGATATGCGGAAGTGCAAACGGAGTAGCAATGACGGCAAATAAACATAAGGGAGTAAGGGCTGGCTTGTGCTGGCAAAAAGACGTTGCAGAACTTACAAGAAGGCACAACGATGCAAATATTCTTTGCCTGCCTGCACGTTTTATAAGCCTGTCCGCCGCTTTAGACATTGTTGATACATTTTTAAATACTCCTTTTGAAGGCGGAAGACATCAAAAAAGAGTAAACAAAATATTTTGTTAGTAAAAGAACCTATGAAAAAATTATTGCTACCGGTTTTTGGACTTGTTTGTTTGTTGTCGGGACTGCATGGTATAGCCCAAAAAGGAGCTAAACAACCAATTGATTATGCAGATAAGTATGCACAAACCATTACTGCAGCAGACTTAAAAGAAAAACTTTCGGTGATTGCCAGTGCAGAAATGGAGGGAAGGGAAACTGCATCAGCAGGACAAAGAAAAGCTGCAGCATATATAGAAAATCATTTTCGTAAACTCGGATTGCTTCCAGGCACATCAACGGGTTTTCAAATGCAGTATCCGATATACCAGGATACTTTGTTGGAAGCAAGCCTGAAGGTGAAGGGTAAATATCAAAAGCTGGACACATCTTTTTCGTTGAATATAGCTTCTGCGTCTAACGGCACTTATGACATTAAAGAAATAGTTTTTGCTTCTTATGGCATAGTCGATTCTGCCCGTAATGATTACCAAAATCTTGATGTGAAAGGAAAATGGGTCCTTATTTTTGAGGGCACCCCTGCTTCTCCTAATGCTATAGCTGACAGAAGAAGTCCATACGCCGTAAGGGCAAAAGTAGAACAGGCTACAAAACTGGGTGCAAAAGGTGTTTTTATTATGTCATCTGATTTTCCGAAAAGAGCATCAGAGACAAAAGGAGCGATGTATTTAAAAAAGATGTTCAATACAAGTATACCTGCTATTACTGTTTCCAGCAATGTAGCACATGAAATGCTGGGTTTAAATCCTGCGCAACTGTTGCAGAGTATCAAAAACATTCCCTCAGGTGCTTATAATTCAGACGTTATTTTTACCATGAATAAGAGGACGTTGCTTCTGCAAAGCAGCAATGTGATCGCAGTTCTGCCGGGAACCGACAAAGCCGATCAATTTGTAATGATTACCAGTCACTATGACCATTTGGGAACCAGGGGAAAAGAAATTTTTTTTGGGGCCGACGATGATGGTTCCGGCACCACTAGCGTATTAGAGCTGGCGGAGGCTTTCGCAAAGGCCAAAAATGAAGGACATGGACCTAGAAGGAGTATTGTTTTTATGACGGTTTCCGGCGAGGAGAAAGGGCTATTGGGATCAGAATTTTACAGTGAAAACCCTGTTTTTCCTTTGAACAAAGTGTCTGTAGATCTAAATGTAGATATGGTAGGGCGAATTGACCCAACTTATAAAGGAGACTCGTTAAATTACGTCTATATTATTGGAGATGATAAGTTGAGTTCGGACCTGGCACCTATCTCGGACTCTGTCAACAAGGCTTATATGCACATGCAACTCGACAGAAGATTTAACGACCTAAAGGATCCTAATCGTTATTATTATCGCTCTGACCATTATAATTTTGCTAAGAATGGTGTTCCGGTTATATTTTATTTTAATGGTACACATGCTGACTACCATCGGTCTACAGACACAGTTGATAAAATAAATTTTGATCTCATGGCCAAAAGAGTAAAGCTTGTCTATTATACTGCCTGGGAAATGTCAAATCGCAACGAAATGGTTAAAAGGAACATTCCGCTACAGAAATTGTAAACAAATTTTTAAAAGCCTTCTTTTCAGAGGCTTTTTTTATGTAGATTATTTCTTAAGTTGCAATACATGCAATTGGATCATTTCTTAATAAGAGCCAGCGCGGGGACAGCTTTAGAAAAAAGCTGGTTGTTACCAGTACGGATACAGGAAAATCAATATCCTTTAGCTTGCAACAACTGCCATTTTATCAACCCTACTGAATATCACTTTTGTACTAATTGTGGCTACCCTGTTCATCCCAATCCCGATTCAATTGCTTTGTTCAACGGTCGTTTGCAAAAGCGCAGAAGACTTCAGAAGGTTTGTACCGTTAGAGTAGAACATGCCCGCAACGCCCTATACGTGATAGCAGCATTCAGCATGCTCGGGATATTTTATATGTTTTCGCCTATCAGGCAAAAGGAAATGACGGGTTTCGTCATGGTAGTTTTAGGTGTGATATATGCCGCGCTAGGAAGATGGTCTCTGCAAAAACCATTTACTGCACTGCTTATCAGCTTAATATTTATGTTAACCTTTACCGCTATCAATACCTGGGCTGAAATTTCTTCCCGGTTTTCAACAATAGGTAGTATCTACATTTTGATTATACAGATAATATTAATTCACTTTTTACTGCAGGGTGTAAAAGGTGCATTTCATGCAGATGTGTTAGAGGAGGAATT
>JBBPZJ010000144.1:0-8139 GCA_038199395.1 Chitinophagales bacterium | reverse complement strand
CTTTTCTGAAACTCCCGGTTCAACTTTATAGGATTTTAAATCTGCTTGAGTAAAAGCCTTTATCGTTAGCAATAAAACGAAAAAGGTACATACAACGAACCGCATACTAATATTTTGGAAAAACAGGTAAGATAAACATTTATAAAAACTTTGACTACAACACGGCCAGTTAAATGTTTTTCTTCGAAATAAATACCCACGAAAATAATCACAGAATTTGTAGAACCCACCGTAAGTATTGTGCAAAATGCCTTATTATTTGTTTGACTGCGAAATCATTATCTTAATGGTTCAATTTTTATAATCATAATTTATAATCGGTTCATCTAACTCTAAAGGAATAGGAACTCACTATGGAAATAGGGCTTTATACATTCGCAGACATTGGAACTCATCCTGTAACAAAACAAACCATCGGACCGCATGAAAGGATGTTGAATTTGATGGAAGAAATTGAACTTGCAGACCAGGTAGGACTGGATGTGTTTGCCGTAGGGGAACATCATCGCCCTGATTATGCCGTATCGGCCCCGGTTGTTGTATTAGGAGCAGCAGCGGTCAAAACAAAGCAAAATCAAACTTTCCAGTGCAGTTACAGTACTCAGTTCAGAAGATCCTGTCAGGGTGTTTCAGCAATTTGCAACGGTAGATCTATTATCAGCGGGCAGAGCCGAAATTATGGCCGGACGGGGTTCGTTCGTTGAATCCTTTCCTCTTTTTGGTTATGACCTGAAGGATTATGACACCTTGTTTTCGGAAAAGCTTGAGATGTTGATAAAGTTAAATGAAAGCGAGAAGGTCACCTGGAAAGGTAAGCATACACAAAGTCTCGATAATCTTAGCGTATATCCCCGGCCATATCAGGAGCAATTGCCTATATGGGTAGCGATTGGTGGTACACCTGCTTCTGTAGTTCGTGCTGCCACATTGGGCCTGCCGATGGCTATCGCTATAATTGGTGGTAACCCTGCTCAATTCGGACCTTATGCCCAATACTATCGCGATCTTTATCAAAAGGAAGGACATGACGTTAGCAAGGTGCAGCTTGGTATCAACTCCCATGTATTTATTGCCGATACTTCCCAGGAGGCAAAAGACATGTTTTATCCTCCTTATGCGGAGGTGATGAGTCGCATAGGAAGGGAACGGGGATGGCCTCCTTTAAGCCGTCAGCAATTTGATGCATCAACTCTTAAAGAAGGAGCATTACTGGTTGGTAGCCCGAAAGAAGTAATTGACAAAATTTTATATGAATACGAAATATTTGGCAATACAAGATTCTTGTGTCAAATGAGCTTAGGGGCAATGCCGCATGATAAAATAATGCACGCAATAGAATTGTTGGGAACAAAGGTGGCACCAGAAGTAAGAAGGTTTACGAGAAAAAAGGAAAGTGAGGTGTAACCATTTTTCAGTGTAAATGCTACATCATTTCTTCTTTTTTTGGCCCTTACTTTTTAAAATTGCTTCATAAAATGCATCCAGAATATTTGCCTGAACACGCATTTTATATAAAGTACTCGTCGCTGCGGGATAGACCCGGTTAGATAAAAAGATATACACAAGGTTATACTGAGGATCAACCCAAAAACAGGTTCCGGTAAACCCGGTATGACCATAAGTTTGATGTGATGCTAATTTTGATGGATAACCTAATTCACTGGTTGTATCAACACGATCGAACCCAAGACCACGTCGGCTAATGGTGGATTGATTGGATGTAAATAAGTCAACTGTTTCAGGTTTAAAGTACCTGGTTCCACCATAAGTACCTCTGTTTAGGATCATTTGGTAAAGAATAGCAAGATCGTTGGCGCTTGCAAACAACCCGGCGTTTCCGGAAACCCCACCATATTTTGCAGCCATCGGATCGTGTACATAACCGTGAATTAGACCTTTTCTAAAATCAGCATCCCTTTCAGTAGGAACAATTCTGGAGGAATCAAAACGATTCAGGGGATTGAAACCTGCTGATTGCATACCTAAAGGTTGGTAGAACTGCTTTGTTACATACTCATCCAATTTACTTGAGGATTGATTTTCGATCACCTCTTTCATGTAGGTCATGCTTAGATCTGAATAAACATATTTAGGAGTATCCACTTTTACGTTTAACATCCCTGGCAATACAATTTCTTTAAAATAACCTTTTCTAATAAAAACTTTATTTCCGGCTTTAACAGGAAAATCAGCAGACGAATCTGTGCTAATATCTGTGGAAACAATTGGAAGGCCAACTCCTGATGCTATGCCTGATTGATGCAGCAGCAGATCCCTGATCTTAATATTACTTTTATTAGTATTTCTGGCTGCAGGAATATAATATCCAAAAGTTGAATCAAGTGCTATTTTCTTTTGTTCGTATAGTCGCATTACAGCCATCGTGCTGGCTGAAACTTTAGTAACAGATGCCATATCAAAAATGTCTGAAATCTTAGTAGGTTCTGCACCTTCATAAGTATGGGTACCATAAGCTTTATTAAATATAACTTTCCCTTCTCTTAAAACCATTACCACTGCTCCGGGTGCTGCTTTCCCTTGTATGGCATCCGCAACTAAAGAGTCTACTTTAAATTCAACGTCTGAAACATCGATACCTGCATCTTCAGGAACAGTATATTTTATTCGTGTTGCAGTTGTTGTGAAACCAGCTTTCTTTCTATATTTTTTTGAGTAGGAGGCTGCCAATTTTCCTGTTGCAGGCACCCCTCCGAAAATAAGCTGAGCAGTAAAATTGGCAGCACCGGGGCTATCATTTGGAGCCATTATGATAGAGTGATTGATACGGTCTGCATAAGTAAGTGCGCCAGGATTTCCAAAAATTACCACAATCAAATGCTGACTTTTCTGGATGTCGTCTAGAAAAGCAAGTGTTCTTTTGTTATTTACAGCATACCCGGGTAGCGCAACAATTATAGTGTTATAAAACTTTAAATCGAGGCTTAGGTTATTAAAAGCCGAATCGGTAGCAGTTGTTGAAAAACTTGTTACAGTGGTGTATTTATTTAAAATGCTATCAAAAGTTTTAGAATAAAAAACCCCAAGATGTACACTTGCTATTTTTTGATCCAGAACTTTTATCGGAACAAAGCCTTGTTCATTATTTAATAAAACTGTTGAAGCTGCAATTTGCTTCTGCTGTTGAAGCCATTCCACATTTTTCTGGTGTGGATTATCCTGCCCGGAAAGGTTTGTAATAGCAAGAATAAATAATATAGAAAGCTTAGCTGTTTTTTTGAAAAGAGCTTCTTTTATAATTCTCATTAAAAATCTGTTTGTATTTATTCCTCTAATGTATAGGATTAGGCGGAAATGGTCTCATTCTAACAAACATAACATTAAGAATGAAAGAACAAACAATTGCCGGGGGTAATATCGTGATCTTTATTCTTTTGCTACTATCAATGTTTGTGGAGCCGCTTGTTTTAGCCTTGTAGTTAACCAATTAAGCTGCCGTTTCGTTTGCCTTTCAACTTCTTCACATGCAGGAGTGAGTTCTTTATCGCGTAAACTATCAGACCCTTGCTTTAATATTGTGCAACAAATTTCAACTTCTGATGCTATCAGATACAGGTCATGCAGATCACGTAACAAAGCAAGTGAGCCTTTTCTTGTTTTCTTCAACAGTGTTTGTGTTAGCCTGTCGGGCTCATCATCTTTCTCAGATTTATACTTTTTAACAAACGGCGCCAGTTCCTCAACCAGTTGATCGCTCCACCTGGCCAATAACTGACACGTCTGATAAACATCCGGTTCATCTTTAAACTCTTTAGACACTTTCCTGAAAGCTTCAGCCAAATCAATTTCAGTGCGATAGACCAGGTCAATATATCTTCCTATATGCATCTTAAGCCTCCTTTGGTTTTAGTGTATCTTTTATTGCTTCGAAAGCATCTCCAATTTTGTTTAAAATACCATCACTTGCTTTGCTGATCTTAACTGCAGAATACTTAAAATGTGGTTGTTTGCTTACAGGGTCCCACTCAGAGATCGTCAATTCATTTGCTGCCCGCGGGCGATCGTCGTTATCCCAATAGCCATAGTGAAAAGGAATAAAGACCGTTCCCGGATCTATACCTCCAATTCTTGCCGGCTCAATCACTTTACCCCTGCGGCTTTCCACTTCTAACATATCGCCGTCGGATATTCCGTATTTTGCTGCATCGTGCTCTGATATTTGGACAAAGCTATCGGGAGCAGCAGCCTGTAATTCTTTAGATCTACCAGTTTTAGTACGGGTATGAAAATGATACACAATGCGGCCGGTCGTTAACCATAAGGGATATTCTTCATCCGGCATTTCATGCGGTTGCTCGTAATCTACTCCCTTTATAAATGCCTTACCCTGCGGATCGATCGATTTATATTTTTCTGCATCATTTGCTGCCCCGGTATCTAAATCGTAATTATAAGTCTCACAATAATCGCCTGAGGTGTTAAATTTTCCTTCAGTGTACAAGTGTGTAGTTCCGTTGGGAAATTGTTCATTGCAAGGCCATTGTATTCCACTTCCTTCGCTTAGCTTGGCATAGCTTAAGCCGGAATAATCGCAAGGTCTGCCTTTGCTGCAAGCTTTCCAGCCTTCAAAGACTTCTTCCGGCGTATTCCACTTAATTAAGGGAGCACCGTCTTTATCACGAAAATCCATTCGCCGGCTATAATCAATAAAAATATCGAGATCAGATTTTGCTTCTCCGGGCGGTTCAACGGCCTTATGAGATATGTGAACTGTACGATCAACATTTGTAAAACTGCCTGTTTTTTCTCCCCATATTGCTGCCGGCAACACAACATCAGCATACTTTGATGTCTCTGTCATAAATGCATCCTGCACAACTACAAACAGATCTTTCTTTTGCAATATTTTTCTGATCCTTGCCAATTCTGGCAGAGAAACAGCAGGATTTGTTCCGCTGATCCAGAGCATCGAAATCGTTCCCTGCTCGGCATAGCGCCAGATTTGCATAGCATGTGTAGGCGGAGACCAGTAAGGTATTTTATCAGGTTCTATATTCCATAAATCGGCCAATTCCTGTACATGTTTTTTGTTTCCCCAATTCCTGAATCCCGGAAAATCACCATCCGCTCCACATTCCCTGTTATTTTGTGCAGTAGGTTGCCCGTTCATTTGATAAATACCGCAACCATCCTTGCCTATCAACCCACGAATCAGGTGAACATTATTTACCTGTACTGCTGCTGCAGTAGCCTGCATAGATTGATATACTCCCTGCAAAACTGTAGAAACAAGCATTTTTGCATTTGACAGAATATCTGCCGCAGCCCTTAGTTTTTCTGCCGGCACTTTTGAAACTTGTTCCACCCTTTCCGGCGTCCATTTTGAAACAATGTTTTTTAGCTCTTCAAATCCTACCGTGCTTTTTTCAATAAACTCGTGATCAATTTTTCCGGATTGAATAATTAAGTTGAGCAAGCCATTCATCACAGGAATATTAGTACCTACCACGGGAGCTAAATGAACAGTTGCCTTCTGAGCAGTATACGTTTCCCTGGGATCAATCACCACAATTTTAGGAGGGTTAGGTCCGGCTAAGCGATCTAATATCCGCATCCATAAAACGGTCTGTTGAGAGGCGATGTTATGACCAACATGCAGCACCGTATCAGCAATATCGAGATCTGTATAAGACCCTGGCTGACCATCGCTACCAAATGAGACTTTTAGTGCAGCCGCAGCGCTAGCTGTACACAATCTTGTATTTCCATCCATGTGAGGTGTGCCTAAACCTGCCTTACCTATCATTGCCAACAAATAATATTCTTCTAAAAACAATTGACCGCTGGTATAAAAACCTATTCCCAAACTTGTTTGTTTTTCTACTACTTCTTTCGACTTTTGTACAATCAGGTCCATCGCTTCGTTCCAGCTTGCTTCTTCGAATTTTCCATTTTTTTTAATCAATGGCTTTGTTAAACGATCTGCACTATTATTAGCCTCCCATGCGTTTAAACCTTTGGGTCCAAGACGTCCATGGTTAACAACATCAACACCCCGCCCCCTAACACCTACAATCTTACCGTCCTTTACACCTATATCCATTCCACATCCATTTGAACATAACATACAAGCAGATTGCACCCATTTGTCAGGTGTCTCATCTGTTTGTTCATCTACCCGTACGGGCCATTCGCCTTTGTAGGGAGTACGATCACCCCAAATGTCTTTAATGCTATCCCGGGTCTTTGCCATACATTTCAGTTGAGTAATAAATTGTAAAAAGAGAGTTGCGTTTTTCTAAGAAGAAGTTATAACAATAAGAAATACTCACTAAAATAATCATACCTGTTTTTTTCAAAATGGAATGATTATTTGACTAATTAAAAACCGATTACAAGTTGTGCATTTGTTAGTGGTGGTATCACAATATTAACGAGTTCAAATGCTCGGCTAATTAATGAACTGCTGATGCAATGTGGATCAGTTTGTCAAATTTGCAGAAACTGCGGGACTCATTTTTCGATCTTTTGTCGCACAAAAAGAATAAAGAATATGGTAAATTGATGTGCAACTTTTTTCACCGTTTGTTTTATAAATTGAGCTTAATTGGAAATATATGAAAGTGAGAATATCAGGTAACAAAATCAGGTTTCGATTAAAAGAACCTGAAGTAAATCAATTTCAACAAAAAGGTATTGTTTCTGAAGTGTTGGAATTTGGAAACTATGAAAGCGAGCAGATAAAGTTTACGCTTTGTGAAAGCAACACATCTGTAATAGATGTACAGTTTAAGTCAAATGAAACAATGGTACTGGTACCGAAAGCACAGGCTAACGAATGGACAGCAACAGACCTGGTAGGGTTTGATGCAGAAGTAGATACGGGTAAAGGCAAAAAAATTGGAATATTGGTTGAAAAAGATTTCATGTGCATGGACGGACGAGAAGAAGATAATGTAGGTACTTATCCAAATCCACTTGCAAATGCATAGCCGGACAAAAGAGTCATTGGTTTAAAAGAATTAGTAGCTTTTTGGTTAGTATAAAATCTGGTTATGGGTGTTTACGAGGTTGTAAAAAAAGAAATACAAACACTTGCCCCTTCATCTTTTGCAATTGTAATGTCAACCGGCGTTATTTCAATAGCTTGCAATCTGCTAGATTATCCCACCATTAGCAATTTTCTTTTTTACCTGAATAACCTTCAATATGCAGTACTGGTTGTTCTGTTTTTTTTTCGGGTGGTGTCATTTTTTCCTTTGGTAATTAAAGACCTGTCTGCTCAAGCAAAAGGTGCCGGTTTTTTAACTGTAACAGCAGCTTCCTGCATACTCGGTATACAATATGCAACGATGAAACAAAGTTTCTCAATTGCAGTTGTTCTATGGATTTTCGCTGTGCTGTTTTGGCTGGTATGTATGTATGCTTTTTTCATATTGGTTATTACAAAAAAAGAAAAACCGTCCCTTGAGGAAGGTTTAAACGGAAGCTGGCTGTTATTAGTAGTATCAACACAATCGTTGTCCATTCTTGCCACTATTCTGGCACAACATCTACCCTTGCCTGCCGAAGCTACTACTTTTATCGCCTTTGCAGCATTCCTGTCAGGCTTTATGTTTTATGTAATTATCATTACTCTTACATTTCACAGGCTTATATTTTCACCGTTAAAACCTGAAGAATTTACGCCTCCTGATTGGATTGATATGGGAGCAGCAGCAATCACGGCACTATCCGGGGCAACCCTCGCTACGGCTATAACCAGTTCAGTTCTATTTAGTCAATTCCAATCTGTTTTAAAAGCAATCAGTATGCTGTCCTGGGCAATTGCGACCTGGTGGATACCAATTGTTTTTATTTTAGAAATAAGGCGTCATTTATATCAAAAAAACTCGTTTAAATACCAGGCTGCTTATTGGAGCCTCGTATTTCCATTAGGAGTGTACACTGTTTGTACCATGAGGCTTTCTGAAGCTATACCATTTCCTATCTAAATGCAATTGCGGAGAAGTTCATTTTAGTAGCCTTTGCGGCATGGGCTACTGTGTTTATTGGTATGTGCTTTCATTTATTTGAGGTAGGTATAAAAGGAAAGCACAAGATGAATGACTAAAATTGATTGCTGTATTCCTGGTGTAACAACCACCATAGCGCTGATCAATCCCTTATGTAAATCTATAT
>JBBPZJ010000143.1:0-11167 GCA_038199395.1 Chitinophagales bacterium | reverse complement strand
GATCATTTTTACAGCAGGCTTAATTGAAAAAAGAAAATGCACCTTGTTTCTAAACGCTATGTCTTGTGTGCCCTGGCCAACATTGAACCCAATTTCCGCTTCCCGTTTTCCTTTGCTTCGGGTATACAATTGTATAACTGCATATTCCAGTTCCAGCCCTGAAAGATTTTCCTGCAAAGGACGATCACGGTAAAGTGCTATTTGAAGGAAACTGTTATCTAATTGGCCAGGAGTTAATTTATTTTTTGGCAACATCCGGTGTGAAAAAGTGGACGTATAAAACAAGGGACTAGCGTTTGGACTCTCAACCACCAGCTTAGTTACGATGTGGGCCTGGTTATGTATTTTAACCAAATAGCTTTTCCAGCCTTCCTGAATCAACTCTGGTTTAGCCTGACCAGCGGTTACCGTTACCCTTTCTTCGGCATTTATCTCTACCTCTGCCAGGCAATAGGGATCAAGGATTTGCTGTACATTTTTTACAGTTTGTAGATTATAAGGTAGATTTTTCAGTTCCTGTAAACGCTTCGTTGCATGCAACGGCAAAGCATTACCAATGTAATGAAGAGCCTCCCCTACTCTCAGCGCTTGTGAAAGTAACGGTTGAGCTTCCACTTTTTCAATTAGTTTCAGTCCCTGAGTCTGTTGCTCGTGTTGATGTTCGTGTTGTGCCTGAACGCTCAGATTGAAGATTATAAGGGCAGTAAGGGAAAAAATAGCTTTTATCTTTCGTGAGAATAGTTTTTGTTCCATAAGCTTCCAATTCTTACATAGCAACAATAATACTAAAACAAATTTGGCGTCCGGGAAAATCGATTCGTTATCAGCTTAGCTAAAAGTAATCTGTAAATTATGTTTATTACCCTATTTAAATCCTGACAAATTATTTTTCGTTAACAAAAATGCAAGGAGGTTGGCACCCATTCAACGTAGCAGATAAGGATATGCTTTTTTTCCACCAAAATTCCTCCTATAACAATTTGATTTTGAAATGTTAGTATCCCGTATTTTGGTCCGCAGGTACTATCATATCGTTGTTATCGATTTCTTGTGGTGGATTGGAAACAACAAAAAGTATCTGGTATATCAGTTCCTTTCGCAGCTTTAATAACCCGTTTAACAGTTTTAGTTCGAACAAAACCGAACCAACGCTTCATTTCGCAATTAAACGTAAAAATATCGAAGGGCATTTTTACTGGTAGGTAGAAGGCGAGAAAACCTGTTATTGGTGAATGTGAAAACACTAATCACCTACACTTTAACCATTGTATTCCCCCCGGTTTCAAGTGAAATATCTACCGGCTTATTTTGCTTCCACAAACCGCCTGTAAAATCAGGCACATCAACAGAGGACGATCTGTTTGCCACAGACTTTTCACTTAGAGGTGCGATAGAACTCCAAAGCGCAGCATCGTATACATCCTGGTCGAGCGCTAAACCATTGCGTAAACAATCTATCAGGCGCCAGTCCATGAGAAAATCCATACCTCCATGACCTCCAACTTGCTTAGCTAGTTCACCTACTTTTTTTACAATAGCAGGCCGGTATTTTTCTTCAAGCAATTTAAATTCCTGTTCCGGTAACCACTTGTCGTGACTGGATGCTAAACGAGGAGTAGGATATTTCAAGGCTGAACCTTTCGTACCACTTATCTTATGTATTCTTGAATAAACATTAGGAGAAGTTACATCGTGTTGCACCATAATTGTTCTGCCTTTATTGGTACGTATAACAGAGGTATTCATATTGCCGCGATAAGGTTTGTTTACAAATTGCTTGTAAAAATCATCCTTGGCCGCACGTTCTTCAGCCTCGTTCTCCATCATAAAATCAATGCCCGACATCGAAACCAGGTAATCCATTTTATCACCGCGGTTAATATTCATTACCTGGCAGATCGGGCCAAGACCATGGGTAGGATAAAGATTTCCGTTACGTCCAATGTTTTCCCTTAACCGCCACATGTCGTAGTATCCTTTTTTGTCAAAATTCAGATCAAGCAGATAGTGGATATAAGCGCCTTCTGTGTGAACGATATCTCCGAAGAAACCCTGACGCTCCATATTAAGTGTCATGAGTTCAAAGAAATCGTAGCAACAGTTTTCAAGCATCATGCAATGTTTGCGGGTCTTTTCAGATGTTCTTACTAATTGCCAGCATTCATCCATCGTTCTTGCTGCAGGAACTTCAACTGCTACATGTTTGCCTTGCTCCATTGCATATACTGCCATCGGTACATGTAAACTCCAGGGAGTTGCAATGTAGATCAAGTCGATATCCTTCCTGTCGCAAAGCTTCTTCCACGCATCCTTGCTACCAGAATATAACGCAGGCTTTTGCCCTGATTTTTCTATCTGCTTTTGTGCCTCAAGCACTTTCTCCTCCCTAACGTCACACAAGCCCATTATTGAAACTCCTTCTAACTTAGCCATATTGGTTAAATGAGTAGGGCCCCGCATTCCCAGCCCGATAAATCCTACTCTTACAGTTTCCATTTTAGGTGCTGCATAACCTGACATGTTGAACCTGTCAGCCAGAAAATTATCTGCAGAGTCGATAGAAGAAAAACTACTTTCTGTTTCTTTTGCAAATCCTTTCATCACACCTCCTGCAAGGCCTAGGCCGGTAAGGCTGGTTAGTTTTAAAAAATTCCTGCGATTATCTTTCATTTTCTATAATTGTTTACGATGGATTAATACTTTAAGCTATTGATTAATTTTTAAACTTCAACTTTCTATACAAACTTCATTTTCATTTATGATCATTTTTATCAAGGAACCACTTAACAGTATTGCTGGAATAAATCTTACTAATAACATTTTTTGGAAGCCTCAAACCTTCTGTAAAATGCGATTGGTTTATACTAATCGAATAGAAGAAATTTGTATTGTGTGATTTGTGAATACTGCATTCGATTGTTTTAGATCTTAATAAAAATCTTTTTCTTATACATCCAATATAAGATGAGCCACAATAAAAACAGGACTAAGATACCATTTACCAAAGTGGAGTAAGCATCACCAAAAATATGGTCATAATTTTTGCCCAGATGAATGTGGAGTGATTGCGAGATAACTGCCCTCATACCTCCATCGGCCAGCACATAGGCAGCGATAGAATTTGCGCCTATTACCATAAGAAAGAACGACCACTTCTTCTTATTTGCAACATCAATTATTGAATAAA
This sequence comes from Chitinophagales bacterium, assembly GCA_038199395.1. Taxonomy (GTDB): domain Bacteria; phylum Bacteroidota; class Bacteroidia; order Chitinophagales; family Chitinophagaceae; genus Segetibacter. The sequence continues at coordinate 7,980 of JBBPZJ010000143.1, read as the reverse complement.
AAAGGGCTAAAAATAAAAAACATATTCCTCCGCTAAAAATTGTCCAGGCTGGAGTCCAGATACGTTTTACAATTGGATTTATTCCTGTAACATGCAACAATACGGCTGCAAGAATTAAAGCTATACCAGTTGTAACAAAGAATTTTATTTTATCTGAAGGGGTAGTATCAGCCTTTAGTACATTTCCTGCAAACAGCCCGATAATCATCGTTCCTAATGTTGGTATAAAACTAAGTGTCGCATATCCACCTCGATTTGCAAGAAAGGGCTTTTCACGTGGAAAAAGATTTAAAAACCAGCGGTCGAAAGCCCACGCCAGGTTAGTGTTTTTGTTCCAGTGTGCTGCGAACCCCTGCAGGTTGTGTTCCCAACCAGGCGTTACTGCGGCTGAAGCATAATCAAACGAAGCGTCAGGCAATGGGTATAAAGCGAATGCAGCCCAATAGCCTATTAGTAAAATTGCCAACGCAGCCAGCCATACTTTTTTTGAATAAAAGGAAAGAATAACTAAAAAGGTATAACCAAGACCGATCTGGGTAAGGGTATCTTCAAAAGTAAAATAGGTTTGTTTAGCGTGCATCGAGCGAAGAAATATTCCGAGGAAGATAAGGATCAGGGAACGCTTAAGAGTATGCATTATAATATTCCCGTGGCTGGCACCACTGTTTTTCCTGCTGGCAATGGAAAAAGGTAAAACGACCCCAACCAAAAATGTAAAGGAAGGCTGGATCATATCATGCAAAGACAGCCAGGTCCACTCAACATGACTTTGATTGAAAGCAAGAAATTGCCAGAAAGAATTTCCGGGCAAAGCTTCAGATACACTTTCTAACGAAAGCACTTCTGCCATCATCAGTAACATTACAAAGCCCCGGTACACATCCACAGAAGCCACTCTGCGAATTGGCATTGCCGGGTTTACCACAGCACCGGTAGCAACATGTTGTTCAGTTGCAGATTCTTCTTTAAATGGAGCAGCGCCTATCATGTGAGTAGGGTTTTAGCAGCAGTTTTATTAAAATTTCCAGCAATTATTTCTTTTGAAATATTACTATTTCAGCGACTCAAAATCTTCTTTCCATTCTCGCTGTATATCTTTCTCAAAGTCTCATCATTCAAATTTAAACCATACAAAGCCCAGTGGTAACTAAACATATGATGATTATAAAAATGATCGTCAGCCGACTCTAGTATGCGGAAAGTAGTTTGATACATATCGCTAGAAGGGCCCATATCCGTTCCATAAACCAACCTGTTTTTATACTTCTCAAAGAAGGCTTTGGCATACCTGTGAATAGGCGAAAACTCTCCAAATCTTGCTGCAAGATCTGCATATAGGTTTGGATATAAATCAAATAGTCGTCCCAGCACACTCATGTCTGCGTTTGTGTTGGCTAAATGGCAGGCAATAAAAGTAGTGTGAGGATTATTTTTGACAGCATTTTCTAATGTTTTAATCAATTCATCGTGGCCTAACAGCCCTTGTTTAGTCTGATCTACATGCCACTTTGCTGAATTCATCAGTCCGTCATTTGTTGAATCCGGCTTTTCATACATCCATTGGTCTTCCGCGACGTGTATACTTACGGGCATTTTCAATTCAGCACATTTCTCTAACAAAGGCTTCATAGCAGGATCATCGATATGCAAGCCCTTACCAGGGGTGGGCTTCGAATATAATTCACCCAATCCCTTATCGCCTAATTCACCTACACCCCTTGCTCCTTTTCTATAACACCTTTCAAGCTCTTCTACTGCATGCTTCTGCCATCCTGCCTTTTCATACCCGGTATAATCGAAACCGCACCATACCTCGAACCTGTCTTTATACCTGGAATATTTGGTTATTAAAGAGTCTAACCTTGCTCCTGTAGAATAAGATAAAATAAGTGTTTTGGAAATATTCAGTTCATCCATTGTTTTTACCCAGGCATCGACTTCAGTATCGGATTTTGGATAGTCATGAGAATGGAAATCAATAATCGGATACTTCGCCTTTTCAATTTTTGATTGTGGCACTTTGTAAATTGATACCGGCCTGTAATCTTTCAATTTAAGATCACCAATATTTTGCGAAAAGGTTACCAGCAGGCAAAGCTGAAAAATTGAAACCAGGAAGATGGCAAGCAAAAAATGTTTCTTCACGTCAGGAAAGTTTCAGGGTTGACAACAAGCGTTACTTAAAGTAATTAATGCTGCTGTAATTTAATAAAGAATATTTTCTAATTACTAAACAATCGATTGCGTATTAAATCAAGTTATGTCTTACCGAGGCAAAAAGATGAGATTTTTTTAATAAACCAATGCTACTGCTGGAAAATTTTCGAAATCGAAGGCCTGTATTTTGTTCCTCATGTTATTAATCCTCTGCCTTATCCTAAAAGCATTATCACAAGCTTATTAAAACAAACCGGGTTAAAAAGGCCGAAACTAATTGTTTAGTACTGTAACAAAAAGCAGGTATTATAGAAGATATAGAAAATAAAAAAAGGAAGGCCAACAATGCACTTCCTTTCGAATCGGGGGTTCTAAAATTTTTATATTTATAATTTCTTAGCCGAAATACTCAGGCGATAAAATTAAAAACTAGTTGCATATGCAATCATTAAATTATAGTTAAACCAATTCCTGTAACAATTTGAGGTTTAAATTTGCGGAAATGATTGGGGGATCATTATTTGCAATCGGGCTGGGTGAAAACCCGGTCCGTTTTTAATCTAGCGACAACAGATAATACTTTTTTTTAAAATTCCTTAAACTATTACCTGCACTTAAGTAGTTAAGCAATATTTTTTACGCCGGCCATTAGATATTTTTACGTTAACGACCAAGATGCTATTTTGTTTCAGGTTCATTTAAAATACTTAAAATAATATTTGATTTTTCTTAAATACCTGGTATAGAATAAAGGGCGTTATTCACCTGATGCAATTTTTTTCAACAGTAAAATAAAAGCCGTTAACAATGTAATTGAATAAGGTAACGAGTAAAAACCAATACAATGGTGTTTCAAAGAGTTTAACTCGAGGCGGTTTCAAAGAATTTAGAGGCAATTGTAGATGACTGTCTTCAAGGAAGCTTTTTTAAAGCATTTTAAACAACTAACTCATCACCGTGACAAACATTTAATCGGGCGGTTGTTGGACGAAAAATTTCTTTTACTTTTTTAAAAGACTAATATAATACCGCTTTTTTGCTAATCAAAATATAATTCCACATTTTTTTTGCTGTTGTAGTTCTCGTTATAGTGATAGCCAAGTAAGTTCTGCAATTTGTTTAAAAAATTTAATTAGAATTACAAAAACGCTGCAATATTGCAGATCAGGCATGTATCAAGTAGAATTCTTGCATCTTTGATTCTTCTGTTGTGAAATTTGTCAGAAAAAGAGTCTCTTTAGTGAAACTCTTTTTGTTATTACGGCCTGTTAAAATATTTATGCCTCTTTTTACTTTTGGTTTAACAAACCGATATAATGAGTTTTTTTTTAAGACATACAAAGGTGTGCAGTAATAAGTTTTCCAAGTTCAGTACTGAGGTAAGTTATCTGCTGGATTTCCAAATCTACCCATATTTCTTCCCCTTTATCATTCTTCTTCAATTGGATATTTAAAGGTTTATAAGTTACTTGTACCATATAGATATCGTCTTCTAACACAGTAACGGTAACGGGATGGCCATTATATAAAACAGGAAATTGATGGTTGCTCATGAGAAAGTTTTTTCAAGTTAAGATTGGCTTTATTTTTTAACGCTTTTTAATTCGAATTCGATCTTAGTGAAATCAACAATTGTGCAATTTATTCCTTGTCTAAACAGCGATAGAAATTATTAATCAACATGGAAATTTTTACTAATAATTATTCTTCTCATTCATAATTCTATACAGATTAAAACAAACAAAAAATAAAAAATACCTATAGGCAGGGAAGTTATCGCAGGCAAATTAATGACATCACTTTGGTTATAATGCATTCAAAACTTTGTCCCTCTTATTATTTAAAATGGCAATCTTTAAAAATTGGGAGAGAAGTTTTTAGAATGAGTTGTTTGTACTACGGCCGCACTTTCAGCTCTGTTAATTTCAAATTTTGCCCCTTCTTCAAAGGTTTTAAAATCATCGGTAAGACGTATAGAAGTCAGTTCCAATTTGTCTGCCTGCCGACGAATAGATAGGTAATGAAAAAGAGGTTTATAATCAGCAGCAAGATCAGGCAGAAGGCCCTCTCCACGTTTTAATGGTTGATGCAGGCCCCCTCCCCCGCCTATTACAAAAAAATCTTTGCCTTGTTGTTGGAAGTGCTCGAAATTGTGACTATGCCCCGATAAGAACAAGCGGCTTTTTACTGATCTTATAAATAGTGGAACAAACTTTTGTCTTACGGCTATAGATGATCCAACAATTTTACTGTTTGTGTAGGGAGAATGATGGCAACCTGTTATGATAAATTGCACAGAAGAATCTGCGTCGAGTTGGGCTAAAGTTCGTTTATACCAATCAATCTGGGCTGCGTCTTCCGCTGAGGAAAGAGAACTAAAATTGGAATTAAGCAGTATAACAGCAACAGAATCTGTAATGTCAAGTGAACCTGTTTTAACATGTTTAGGAAATCGTTCCTGAAATTTCTTTTGCCCTTTTGCAGATTGCCCCATTACTTCATGATTTCCCAGTGCTGCATTTACTTTTATTCCTTTACTCCTTAGTCTTTGTAAGTAGGCATCCATCGGCCTCCATTGCTTGTTACTCGATCCCAGAGACACAACATCACCAAGCAAGTACACTGCAGCAGGATCACGGGTTATAATGTTATCGAATATATTTTTAGTAGCTACGCGATTATTATTTGCTTTTAACAAAAGGGTTTCAACCCACATAGGAGCTTGTGTATCACTTACAAAAACCATTTCTTTACTTCCATTTTGAACTAAGTTCTTGTCCTGAGCTGTACCAGAGATTGATATAAAAAATGAAAGTGTGAGCGCAACATAATTAGAAAACATACTAGAATTTGTTTTGGAAAAGAGGACAAATCAACAACATAAATAAAACCATTATTTAAAAAAATTTGTTATAAATGTAACTTCTGCCTTCAAGTATGCTCAGTTACCATCTAAAAAAATGCCATGTTAATTGCAATTGCAAACCGAAAGATCCTCTTTTAGTTTCAGCCGCATACAGCCACTTCGCCTCTGCGCCCAGTGAAATTTCTTTTGTTATCGGTTTAGTATAAGCTGCAGCAGCCATCCAACCAGGATTTACTTTACTTGATTCTGTTTTACCGACATAGTTTAAGTTTGTTTTTAAAATGTAGAAACCGGGGCCGGCAAAAAGATTGAAATGTTTTTTTACGGATACAGAAAACTCTAGCAAAAGTGGTATTGCATCAAAAGACACTTTACCTTTTTTTCCGTCTGCGTCTGTTAGTTCATAAGAGTAAAACGTCATATAGCCGGATTCAAAGCCGGCTTTTAGCCGATGATCAGGCTTCCACATAATGCGAGCCGTAGTCACAGGATTGGTTCTGGAAAGCTGAGGTTTTAAATAAGCGGGAGCCTCTGAGTTTGACGGAAAATAACCAAAACCTCCGCTCAGGTACAATATAAAAGAATACTTCTTTGACCGTTCAGGCAAAGTTGATTCTTCATTTTGACCGGACGCTTTTATAAAGGTTAAAAACAGTAAAACATAAAGGAAAAGCTGTTTATTGTTTAGCATAATAATAGAAAGCTACTGAAGATGGATAATTAGATAATATGCCGTCAAACTTACCCTGGTTAAAGTAGATTTGAATATTTTCAGGAACATCAAGCGTCCATACAAAGGCTTTCCGGCCTGCTGCATGCGTGTTTGCAACTTCGTCGTTTTGCAATCCTAAAGTCCACCTAGGCGCCCAGATTTTTGCCTGGGTTTTTAATACGTCAGCCAGCGTTAACTCACATACAGATGGTATTTCCGCATAATTGGGTAGTTGTACAAAATTGTTCAGCACCTGCTCATCCGGAATACCAATAGTGATATTAAGGTTACGGCCAATTGCTTTGGCTTTTTGCAGATATTCAACCTGTATATCACGTTCCTTTTGCATAGAACCTTTAAACTTGGTATCTAACCACACATAACGCAAAGGAGTGCTATAGACAACTGCATCAAGAGCTTCACGTAAAGTCGGTATTTTTTCGCCATTTATCAGCCGTACCAATCCGTTTAGCTGCGCATAGCTATAATTTTCTATTGGGCCAATCATGCCATTTTTTTGTATCAGCCTTTCATTCAACGATTCATCATGAAACAGTACAGGCACTCCGTCACTGGTAAACCTTACATCTATTTCGATACCTGTAGCCCCAAATCTTGATGCCATTTTTATAATTTCTACCGAATTTTCTGATGCTGGCAACAAGTCAGAAGTCCGCCCTCCGCCTCTATGTGCAACGATGTCAAGTGAAGTTGCAGAATATAGCGGCCGGTTGTATTGAAGGCGGACAGGCCTGTCCGGATTACTATCTCCGTCTCCAAATGTGCCGGCGATGGTAACAGAAGCAGATGTCGTCGTACGATTAGATGAATCAAGTAAGGTTTTTGCACCACTTGTAGTTGAAATAGTAAATCGGGCGACGCCGGTCTCTGTATTTGTTAAGTTTCGCCAATAGCCATTTAGCAGAATGGAACTATCTGATTTTCTCCCTTCGCAAATAATATACACCACCTGCCTTTCGCAATACATCGAAAGATGATATGTTGTATCTTTCCCATTCGCTGTATAACTCCACTTTAATGCAGCAGACGATCCAAATGCGTCGGCTCCATCAGAGATAGAATAGACTCCCTCCATTTTATCTCGTGTATAATTAGCTAAGGGAGAAGCCGAGCCTGAATTAAATAAATCCCATTTTAAATTGGGTACAGGCGCATTGTAATGTTTTGTGCAGGATAGAAGCAGTAATAAAGAAATGGTGAGCAAGAAGTGTTTTATCATAAGATAAGACCTATTATTAGTTGCGGAAAAAAGAGATTACGATCAAAGCTTTCAAAGGATGGCCAGGTCTGCCAAAAGAAGTCGGTGTAGAGGGCACGAAAACCGAGTGTAAGATTTTTTTTACCATAAAAAGGCTGTTCTACAGCGATTGTATACGAAGAACCACTAAATAAACGATATTCTGTTACTACCCGCTGTTTACCTGCAAATGTGTTTATGTCAAAATTTAAGATTGCATCTGCTCTAAGTGTCAGCAATACCTGCTTATTGAAACGGTAGCCGATAGAAAGATTAGGATAATTTTGCCATCCGCTGGCCCTTGATTTAAAGCCGGAAAAATTAAGATAACCCAGCCAATATCCAATTTCATCGCCTGCACCAAGAGAAACTCTGTCATTAAGTGAAGTTGCCCATCGTGCCCCCACCGTTAATAAATTTTGTAATACCTGTATCGATAATCGTCCGTCGAGGTTTAGATGATCGCTTAGTTTTCTTATTACATGCACATCGCCCGATGGTATTCTATAATGTAATTCCTCTGTAATATCATATGGAAGCGTGGTAGCAGTTACTCCAACAGATGTACTCCACTTTTTAGTCATCGGGTGTGGGAAATATATAAATTTCTGTTGTTCTATTGGCAAGTCTTGCGCACTATTGATTTCGGGAAAAGAACATATAGAAAAAACAATTAGACAAACTATGGTGTAACTTCTTTTGAGTAAACAAGTATTCATTCTACTTTAGATCGTTTAATGGAATAAAAGCTGTATTGACATATTTGAATATTATTCTCTAATGTTTTATGCCCTAAATGGTAAACGCTTTTTACTAACACTTAGTGTTTTATGCAAAAAATAAGCCTTCTACCTCTATTTTATTTGTAGAAGTTATAGTAGGATAAGGCAATCTAAAATGAAACATTTTTAGAAAGCTTATGAAATTGTTCAGTATAAATAACCAAGGAGAAGTAAACAACTTGTAGAAAAAAAATGAAGTTGATAT
>JBBPZJ010000142.1:0-2585 GCA_038199395.1 Chitinophagales bacterium | reverse complement strand
CGGAATCTTGTAATTCATGTAATAAAAAAAGAGACGATCTTTCGGTCATCTCTTTAAATATTGTTTTATTTACCTCATTTATTTAACATGCTCAACTGTTGTGATCTTTCAAAAAGATCATTACTCATTGCTGCATTGAACTTCACGTTTGAAATCAAATATTCCTCTAAAATTTTGCCATTGCTGCGGTAATATTTATTGGAATGACTTAGCACGATGTTGCCTTCCTTTTTAAAATCGTCAAGGTAAATTTCTTCCGGCTGAATGTTGCTTTTGAGTGAAGCATAATGTTCAATTTTTCGAATCAACTTATTTTCAGGATCAACATAAAAAACCCAGCGGTCATGTCCTACCTTGGGGTCAAAGGTTACATCGAGCAACATAGCCTTTTCGCCGTTTAATACGGCCGTTCCGGCATTGCGTGGTATCACACCATAATCAGTTAGTTTAAAAGGGAAGGACATGCGATACAAAGCCATTTCACTTGCACACAACGGGGAGCAATGTTCATCGTCGCACATAAACTCCATATCTTTTGCAATCTTTACCGGGTTTACTTCTTTATCATTTGTAAATGCCCAGTAACCCCCTTCATCACGTCCAACTACTACCTGTTCACCCTGTGGGGTTTTAGATTTAATTAAAAGCTGGTGACCATCCTTATTATTTTTAAAGAAAAAAGTCTCCTCCGTTTGCTTTAACGTTTTTCCGTTTTCATCATAAAGCCTGTGAGTGCGTACAAAGCTTCCATCTTTTATACCTTTCCAATTCTCCATTCCGCCAACTTCTTTCACCATTTCACTTACAATCCATTCTCCGGATGGTGGTTTTACAAACTGCCACCAAATAAAAAATCCTATTCCAAACACTAACAGGGAAATGCAAAGTGTTTGCAAAATTTTTATCCGCCTGATGGTAACAGGCTTGATAAGGTCTTTTACCTCAAGTTCTGTTTTCCACGGCAGTTTTACATCTTCAGTATCTCCTGACTGATGTTGGTTTTCAGAATCTTTCATTGTATAAAATTTAGTTGTGTAATTTAATATTTTTAACGCACTACTACTAATTTTAATAATATAAAGTCATACACACGAAGCTCCTGCGGAGCTTGAGTAAACCACATTGTTTACCCAGTCGGTAACTTTTTTAAACGCTAACGGCAATGCTGCTTCCACCGCTGCGCTTACACCAATTCCAATTTCTTCATGCTCTTCCGATTCGCATCCTAAAAACAAAACTTGTTTTGGTAAAACCTTTAATGCTTTTGCCATCATTAAAGCTTTTAAGGGATTGATGTAATGCATATCGGCTAAAAAATCATTCTTCTCGTCAGTTGGCAATTGCGCTATGTCTTTTACCTCTGCTTCTTTAAAATGTATTGTTCCCGCTGCACCACCCCATTTTACAATGTCTAACAAAATCAGCACATCATATTTATCAAACAACTGCTGCACCAAATGAATACCTGCCGACCCAATTTCCATCACTTTTACCGAAGGTGGAAGTGATGCTTCTGCGTGTAGCTTCTGTGCTAACGTTACGCCAAACGCATCGTCCTGCCTTAGTTCATTGCCAACGCCTGCAATTAATATTTTAGGAACATCATCTTTCATCAGGCATTTTAAAATAATCTTCAGGTAATCCTTTATCAAAGGCAATATTATACTGTGTACTTACTGATACCAGCCTGGTAGGTTTATTTAATGTATCTGCTGCATAACCTTTACGAATTGAAGGCATTATTAATCCGCCTGTTTTTTCAAAAGTTTCATACCTGGTAAAATCCCAGTAGTTTTTGCTATACATCGAGTTGGCAAGCAGCTTACCCGTGCCGGGATCAAAATAGTAATACCATACGTGGTCGGGGTTACTGCCGGCACCTTTCATGTACGATGTTTTTACCACCTGCGCCCGTGTGCCGTCAGACAACGTAACCAGCCCTGCATATTCAGCTTTTATGCCCGGATCTTTTAGCTTGAAAGGCATGCACATCACGAATTGCGAGCCAAACGATGAGTTCCATGCAGCATCAATATCTTTTTGTTCATCCGACATTTGACCACTATAAAACTTACGTGCTTTTTGTCCATCATGAACTAGCATGATAGCTGTGTCATTCAATTTATAAGTAAGCTTCGCTCTAAACTCCGGCTTCATCATATAATCCAAATGCATGTTGGTTTCCCTTACTACTTTACCTGTGCTATCGTAACTAATGGTTTTCTTATCAAATGAGATTGTCTTCTTCTGTTGCCAGGCTTCATATCCACCGGCATAAGCAATAGCCCGGTCAATAATAACACGTGAAGAGTCATCCATTGTAACAGGCAGGTTACCTGTATCTGCAGTAGTATTTTGTTTACAGGAAATCAATCCCATTAATATAAGCAGCATTGCAGAAAAAGCACGAAATTTTTGGTACATAGCAAGTGGTTTTAATCTCATATTTCTACCTTACTCCCCTTTAGGGTCTGCGTGTTTTACATATTCAGCCCTAATCTTATCTCGCCATTATCACCAACTGTCACCGGGTATTTTTTCAGTTTATGCATTGGGTTTGTTTCCATTACACCATCACTTAAGCG
>JBBPZJ010000141.1:0-5428 GCA_038199395.1 Chitinophagales bacterium | reverse complement strand
TTCCTTCTATCATCAAAATAATTTCTTCTGCCCTGTGCGTATGCGGAGGATGACTAGCCACTCCTGGCTTGAGGGAAGTAGCGTGTACATCAAACCTTTTAAACATAGATGAAGGCCGGTCAAAAATTGGCCTCGACTGACCTTTGTCTGTTTGAAGCGTTACAAAATCTTTCCAGTCTTTCATAAATGAGCCGCCACCTACCTTTGCTCTTGAGGTGTTTAATCCATCTTTTGATTTATATACCAACACATAATAAGTAACAGGCTTATCGGAGTTATTTATCATTGATTGTTTGTCTCCTGCAGTCAATAATATTAAACCTCCGGCACCTAATATTTTTGTTGAATCTTCTACTATTGCTTTTACACTTCCTTCTTTTATAATGATCAATTCTTCAGCATCAGGGCTCGCTTTAGGTGGATGATTGGTTTCACCTGGAAGCAGTGTGGATGTATGAATTTCAAGACTGGAAAGATCTAACGTGCTTCCATTTAATACCTGTCTTCTGTCTATGTTTCCCGCCTTTTGAACTTTTGCTTTGTTCCAGCTATATACTGCAGACGGCAAAGAGTCCTTTTGAGCCATTAAGTTGATAGAAAGTAAAAAGGAAAGACTTAGTAATCCAATTTTCATCAGTTATGTGATTTAAAGACTGTAATATATTCTTTATTAGGAGTAAATGCTGTAATTTAAAAAAAGACAACTCATTTGTACTGACAGATTTTTTTCGAACATCATAATGCTCGTTCCTGAAGGTTGGAGGAATATTTTCGCCTTTGCAGGTGTTCTTCACCTGCAAATCTCTCTCATCATGAAGCGACTAAAAGAAGACAAATCAATGCCGTCCGGAGGAAAATTTTCGCCTTTGCAGGTGTTCTTCACCTGCAAATCTCTCTCATGATGAAGCGACTAAAAGAAGACAAATCAATGCTGTCCGCAGAAAAATAAGTAGGAAAAATAGTAACTTCCACTATGCTTTTTAGTGAATACTATCCTGATTATTTTACTGCCACGATCCTGGAGTGGAAGCATTTATTAAAACAAGATAAATACAAAGACATTATTATATCAAGCTTAGAATTTTTAGTTAGAGAGAACAGAATGAAAGTGTATGCTTTTGCAATTATGAGTAATCATATCCATATCATATGGCAAGTGCAACCAGACTTTCAGCCAAAGGAGATCCAGCTTTCGTTTATGAAATATACAGCACAGATGATAATAAAGGATTTAAGAAACAACCACCAAAATGTATTAGATATATTTCAGGTCAAAGCATCAGACAGAAAATATCAGGTATGGGAAAGGAATCCGCTAAGCGTTTCATTGTGGTCAAAGCTTGTATTTAAGCAAAAAGTTGACTACATACATTCAAATCCGGTCGTAGCTGGTATCTGCAAGTTCCCTGAAGAATATAAATACTCATCTGCATCTTTTTATCTTAAGGAAGATCCAAAATGGTCTTTTTTAACTCACTATAGTGCATGAAGATTTGTTGGTGAAGAACACCAACAAAGGCAAAAAAGCAGATCCAAAATGGTCTTTTTTAACTCACTATAGTGCATGAACATTTGTTGGTGAAGAACACCAACAAAGGCGAAGAACAAAGGCGAAAAAAGATTTGTTGGTGAAGAACACCAACAAAGGCGAATATATTCTTTATTAGGAGTAAATGCTGTAATTTAAAAAAGACAACTTATTTGTACTGACAGATTTTTCGAACATCATAATGCTCGCTCCTGAAGGTTGAAGGAATATTGACGCTACGTATAATTCGAAAACATTGCTTTTAATACAGTAAAAGTAAAAAATCTGTTAGACAGTCCAATGCTCACATTTAGATAAAAAAGTATCATCAACGTCAGCACCGATACCGGGAGCATCAGGGCAATCAAGAATAAACTTGTTATAAGTTGCGCCGCCAATTACCGGGTCTTCAAGGTGACCAAGCATACATGTATCGAGATCGTAAAACTGTACATTTTGGTTAGCCCAAGCAAAGTGGAGATTTGCAGTAAGGGCAAAACGACTTTCTAACATTCCCCCTATCATGCATGGGATGCCTGCTTCTTCAGCCATGTTGTGAATGACTAATGCCTCTGCAATACCACCCGATTTTGCCAGTTTGATATTAATAGAATCACAAGATTTTGTCTGTATCAGCTTTCTTGCGTCATGGTGATTATAGCAGCTCTCATCCGCCATTACATTTACCGCAGCATTGCGGCATAACTCGGGCAGGTAGTCATCGTACCAGGTGCGCATAGGTTGTTCACAAAACTCAATATCGAATTGATCTAAAGCTTGTAATGCATACACTGCATCTTCATACAACCATCCCTGGTTTGCATCTACCCGTATTTTTGTAGCAGGATTAACTGCCTGCCTTATTTTACTTATTTTTTCAACATCATCATAAGCATTTTTGCCAATTTTCACTTTTAAAATGGTAGCGCCTTGCTCTTCGAACTGTATCGCCTTGTCCACCATTTCCTGCACAGGACCGATCCCAATTGTTATATCTGTTTCAACCATTCTTTTCGATCCTTGCAGGTAGCGGTATAAAGGCATGTTTGCCACTTTTGCTGCTATATCGTACAACGCCATATCAAAAGCACTTTTTATAGTGGAGTTGTATGCCGCAAACAATTGCAATTCGTGCAAGCGTTCAGACATATTCTCAGGATCTTTTCCTTTCCATAACATCGCAAAATCTCTTGCCATAGCCAGGCATGTATCTTGTGTTTCACCTGTTATGTACGGAAAGGCCGAGCATTCTCCTGCTCCGAAAATTCCTTCATCTGTATAGATCCTTATAAAAACATTTTGTGCTACATACATCGTGCCCGTAGCAATAGCAAAGGGTTGCATGGGAATGCTATAGCGAAAGATGTCGGTATGAGTAATTTTCATGAGGTCGCGGGTTTTAAAATGATATGCAAAATTGCTGCCTTAGCTATAGAGCACGGTTCGTTTTATGATCGAACCACTCTTTCATCGTAACGAGCTTTTTTAAGAATGCAACCTTTATTGCAAAAGGCTTTATACCGACCAACTTATTTATTTTTTATCTCCTGCCGCAGCGCTACCGTCGTTGTTCTTACTAAATACTTTTAGCATGAGCGGTATAAGGGCACCTAAAGATGTAGCAACTGCCAATACTCTTTTTGATATATCTTCCTGAACAACGAATAAAAACACCACCACAATAAAGGTAATTACGAGTATGACGTTTCTTATGTTGCCCCAATTACCTCCTTCGCTTATTTCTTCTTTTAGTTTTCTGATTTCTAACGTCCCTGATTTCGCAACAAGGAAGTTGCGGAAACTTTTGTTTAAAATAACGAGGTGATGATGCAGTTTTTTCAGTAAACCTTTTTTATACAAAGAGTAAATAATATCGATGTTTCTGTAATTTGTAAAACCATCTATCGCCAAATCATATACGGTAAATTGTTCTGAAGGAGTGAGATCTTGCCAGATAGTTTCATATTCATCAGCCAATAACGTTTGAATTTTTAAAATAGTCTCATCCCGCTGGTTGCTGTTTTCATACGCCTCTTCTTTTTTCAAAATAAGAGCCGTGTTTACAAATGCGGTACCCCAGAAATCGAGTGCGAAAAGATCAGTTATAGGTTTTTCTGAAAAATATTTATTGTTTAAATACTGCTCGTCTTGTTCTTTGCCGGGAGATCTTTCGAAATAGCCAATTAGAAAAATGCGTCTTGACACCGAAAACAGGATGTGATAAAAAAGATAAATGAATAGTAGCACAGCAAATAGCAGCAGGAAGCTATCTGAACTCTTAAATAACGACCAGGTATTTGGAGTATGTGTGTACAAAGAGGAAATGACAAGATGAGATTTGTCTTTATAATCGTTGGTATTGTGGTAATGAAAATTCCATAAAATGCTATCCGGCTTTTTTGAATCTACCTGCCAGTAATAATAATCCTTTTTATCATTAAAAAAATCAGGATGATCTGGCGGTAAAAATAGAAACTGGGTTAGGGTTTTGTACAAGCCATAATCAACGAAAGAAGTATCTTTTGGTAACTTCCATTTTTGCTCTTTGCTGACCGAATCATTATCCACATAAATACCTTTTAACTTTGAATATTTAAGGCTGTCGATGAACAACGAGTCTTGTGAATAATAAGCGGGAATATTGAGCAGTTTTGTTTTGGCTGTTTTTGAATTTACAAACACCCGGTGGTCCTGAATTTTTTTCGCTTCATACATTTGTCCACTTTTTAGTTGCAGCAATTTCTCCTGGTTACCCGCATATAACAGGAGTCCAATAACCGGAACCATAGTAGTAACAATAGCAGATAGTAACAGGGCATTGATAAAATAATGAAGGAAGGAACTTTCACTTGTTTGCTTTTGCGTCTGTTTCGTTTTTTTTAATGCGGGAAGCCCAAATATTTTAAGACTGATTGCTAAAACCGGAACAAGGATTTCAAGAAGAATTATTAAACCATCTACGAAAGCAGTTTCAGAAGTTCTTGGCGTATTTAATAAAGTGTTCTTATAAATTTGAAAAAAGAATATAATAACAAAATAAGGTATTAAAACCTTTAATATGCTTTTTCTAAATAGAGGGTTTGTCCAAAGTTTTTTCAGTATTGTAAGCGGATGATTGCCTTCTCTTTTAGATTCACTAATCATCACACAATTATTTTCAAGGCATCGTATAATATAATAGCCCATTATAGAAAAAACCGGAAGTTGTATGGAAAGATTTAATACAAAAACGAGCCACTTCTGTCCTGTAAAAAACAGCGACATAATAATTGAAAACACCAGTATAATAGTGTGGAAAGCAGACAAATGTTTATAATATTCTTTTTTGAGTTCAGAAGGTTTAGCAAACTCCATATCGTTCTCAACGAAGAACAGTTGTGAAAATTTAGAATTGGAATAATAGAAGAACAAAGAGATGAGGGCTATTATTAGGAGCAGGAGGCTTTGGGTTAAAAAGGTAAAGCCCAGAATGTGAAAAACGTGTAATACCTGGTTGCGTTTATAAGCATACGTTATAAGGTAGTAAGGCATTCCCTTCAAAGGACTTATCAACAGGTTTACATCTCTTTCATACAATTTGAGAGCGAGCATTGTGCTGTCCTTTCTATTGACGGCCAACTTTAATGGAAGAGCGTTTCGGGCTTCCTCAAAAATATTCTCCTGAAGGTTACGCCCATACTCTGAATGAAACAAAGTTTTTCCTGTTTGATCGATGATGCAAAAGTTTAAACCTTTTGGCACCACTGGATTAAAAACTGAATACAACTTTCCTGAAAGACCGATCATTGTTGCTCTTTTATTGCCAAATGTTTGTTGAGCATGAGTAACAATACTTACTGTATACTCCCCTGTACTTTTGGCAAGTGTGGGCTGAATGGAAAAGGTGTCTGAAACATTACC
>JBBPZJ010000140.1:0-9157 GCA_038199395.1 Chitinophagales bacterium | reverse complement strand
TTTTTTCTCTGTGGCACTCTGCGAAAAACTCTTGTATTTCTCTCTGCGGTTAGTTGTTTTAACCGCAGAGAGCACAGAGAAAATGCATCGCTGAGAAGCACAGAAAGCAAAATCATCCATCTTAGACAGCTTCTTAGGGAGCCATAGACTCTTCAACGAACTGATTGCGATATGGAGCAATGAAAAACCAAAGCGGGTTTTGTAAATGAATGTGAGTTCCCAAAAACCAGAACCCGTTTTTGCCCCTATTAAAACTGAACACAATGTTCTTATAAATAACTTTTCTATCGATTGTAATAAACGTTCTGTCTTTTTCCAATAATTCATTAAAACCTGCTTTCTTTGCTTTGAAATGTCATTATACATCACGTCTTTAAACTCCGGCAGCAATGGCAATTGTTACTATATTGGTAATGAAAGGGAGGCTGTACTGGTAGATGCAGGAATATCGTGCAGAGAAATTGAAAGACGAATGAAGCGGCTGGGTTTGAACATACAAAAAGTAAAGGCAATTTTTGTCTCTCACGAACATAGTGACCACATCAAAGGCATTTGTGCGTTGGTTAAGAAATACAGCATTCCGGTTTATATAACAGATCGTACACATATGGCCTGCGCCTTTACACTTGAGAGCCATCTTGTACAATCTTTTAATTCGAACGAGCCTGTCGTTATTGGTGATCTCGCAATTTCAGCATTTTCTAAAATGCACGATGCATGCGATCCGCATAGTTTTGTAGTTACATGTGGTAACATAAAAGTGGGTATTTTTACCGATATCGGTACGCCTTGCAAAAATTTGATCAAGCATTTTAAACAGTGCAACGCAGCATTTCTAGAATCTAATTTCGACGATGAAATGCTGCATTCGGGCAATTATCCTTACTACCTCAAAAAGCGCATAAGCGGTGGAAACGGACACTTGAGTAACAAGCAAGCCCTCAATCTTTTTACTCAGCACAAGCCTTCTTTTATGAGTCATTTGTTATTGTCGCACCTGTCAAAAAATAACAATAGTCCCCAGTTGGTTCAACAATTATTTGATCAGTATGCTGCCGGTGTAAAAATGATTGTAGCATCCCGGGACGCGGAAACAGAAGTGTATTACGTGACAAATCCGGGAAAAGAGAATTTGAAAAAGAATTATAAAACATCCCCTGCACAATTGGCTTTTTCCTTTGCTTAGCCTGCAACTAACGTTTTTTTCAATAGATCAATTACTCATTTCATTACGTCAAAAACCGATACTTTTAGTATTTACACTGTTTTATACTAAAGTGATGCTCTATTTTTTACTCTTGTTTTTAGTAATGACCGTTTACGTGGTAGTGAAAGTATTTCCGATAATAAGCGGTTATGGGGCAAAAAGTATCTGTTCAAATGTTTTTATTTGCGAAAGGACTCCTGCCGATATCATCAAAAATGATCTGGGTTCTTTTCCTCTTAATCTTGGCAGGTACAAGATCGATATGCAGGAGCAATCAGTAACAGGGACAGTCTTGGGTGTTGCCAAAAGGAAAGCTGTTTTTAGACAGGGCTTAGGAGCTACATTAGTTAATAATGCAGAAGAACTTGACTTACTACCCCCTGTAAATATTCTACCACCAGTTGCATTAGAAAATAATAATAGTCTAGATGGGCTTGATGGAAATCCTGCAAGCAGAGCCTTAAATAATTTGGATCAAAAACAACTGCAGGCTGCGCTGGAAGAAGCTTTTAAGGATCAGGAAGGAAAAAGAGGAACCAGGGCAGTTGTAGTGGTACACAACGGAGAAATAGTGGCAGAGCGTTATGCAACCGGCTTTACTGAAAAATCAAAACTGGCAGGCTGGTCTTTAGCAAAAAGCGTTACCGCAGCTTTGATCGGAATTTTAGTCAACCAAAGTAAACTGGATATCGATCAACCGGCGCCGGTTGAAGAATGGAAAGAGGATGAAAGAAGTTCAATTACTATAGCCAACCTGTTGCACATGAGCAGCGGATTGCAGTGGTGGGAATACTACGCTGCTCCAAGTGATGCGACCAATATGTTGTACAAAGAAAGAAATATGGGTGAGTTTGCTTTGCGTAAAAAACTTAAAGACAAGCCGGGAAAAAGATTTAATTACTCCAGCGGATCAACTAATATACTTTCCCGTATCATTCGCCAAACTGTTGGTAAAGAGGATTACTACCAGTTTCCATACAAAGAGTTGTTACACAAAATCGGGATGAATGACACTGTGTTAGAAGTAGATGCTGGCGGTACTTTTGTTGGCTCATCTTATTGCTTCGGCACAGCCAGGGATTGGGCAAGATTTGGCTTGCTTTTTCTACACGACGGCCTCCACACACAAGAAAGAGTTTTACCGGAAAATTGGGTAAAGTTTACAAGAACTGCAACTACAGCAAAATCGAAGAAAAAGCAAGATATTTATGGGGCTCACTGGTGGTTAAATACTACAGAACACTCTCACTATAAAAATCTCACTTTGATACCTGACGACTGTTTTACAGCTAAAGGATACGAAGGGCAATACATTTGGGTAATTCCATCAAAAAATTTAGTCATTGTACGACTTGCATTGGAAAAAGGTAACAAACTAGATCCAAATGTTTTCCTGCCTGCTCTTATAAAAGCTTTCAGAAGCTCCTAAGTTGTACCGGAATGGTCAGCGATTGTAGATTGAGGTTCTTGAAAATTTTCCGGAATTCTTCTTAAAAAATACGAAACAAAGCCAAACAATTCTTCTTCTGATGTATGATGCACCTGAAAACCGTGCTTCAAATAAAATTGTAAAGTTCTTTCGTCAGAAGTTTCAAGATAAATTGGAATATTTTCTTTCTCACTTTCATCAATGATCTCTTTCATCATTTTTGAACCAATGCCTGTTCCCTGGGCCGATTTATCTACCGCTATAAACCATAAATAAATATATTCATAATCCTGCGGATGAAAGGATTTTATGTATTCCTCGCGACGTAACGCTTTGCCTACTCCATCGATGCCTGTAACCTGAAAAACAAATCTTGCTGTTAAATATGCTTCTTCTAGAAAAGGTAATTTATCGTCGGACAAACTGCAAATAATAACGCCATTCTGATCATCGGTAAGTCGTATTTGATCTGAGTCGATACAGGCATCGAAAGAATAGTCAATCAAATGCCTGATCCTTTCTTTTCGCTGCGAGTCCTGTTTTACAATCCAGTTGACACTCTTATTATCATCGAGGCATTCTGCTAACAGCTCAATTATTCTTTCCTTATGTATTTTACTTGCTTTAATCATAACAACCTGCTTGTAAAATTTATCTCCCCCTGAAGCTTTTATATTTGCTACAAGTTACAGGAATTGAACCGCACCTTGCGCTTTGCCCGAATTGTTACACTTCTACTTTTTCGGTTGTTAATACCCTCCGAAGCAATGGAAGAACATCCGCCTGAGATCTCAAATTGTAGTTAGCTGCGGTAGAGCCATTACCAACTTTTATAGTGTATGCTTGTGCCTGCAGCGCTTTAAACATATCTTCATCGGTCGTGTCGTCGCCTATACACAAGGCAAAATCAGGATTGAATTTATTCATCACTTTTAATGCAGTCATTCCTTTATCCATCCCTGTCAATCTAACCTCAAGTACTTTATTCCCATCAACTATCTGTATGGGCGTATTCGTTGTCAAATGCAACAAGTTGTTCAAAAGCTCTCTCGAGCGGGTAAATCCCAACTCCGAATGGGTGTTTCGATAATGCCATGAAAGCGTGTTTTGCTTCTCCTCTAACACAGAGCCAGCACAACGCCGCACAAATGCTTGTAACATAGGCCTTATTTCATCCTTCCAATCTGTTGACGTGTTTGTTTGCAACTCCCAACTGCCATTTTTATATTTTATAGCCGCTCCATGTTCGGCAATAAAATTGAGGTTTAAATGCCCAAGCCACTTTTGTAAAGTGTGTGCGTCGCGCCCGCTTATGATAACAACTTCATTTTTTTCGTCACTGCAGATTTGTCCTAAAAAATCGACCACTTCTTTTGAGGGTGAAGCCTCAGAAGGAATCTTTGTTATTGGAGCCAGGGTACCGTCGTAATCTAACAGAATACATCGCTTGTTCGCTTTGTTATAGTCTCCTTTTAGTTTCGTCTCCACACTCACATCTAACAGCTTCACCTGAAGTTTGTGTTGTTCTTTTTTAATTTTGAAAAGCTGATCTAAAAAATCATTCACCCATTGAACCACGTCGTAATCAGCTACACGCTTTTGCATGGCCTTCATTCTCTGCTTTTGTTCCTCGATAGGCATATTTAAGGCCGAGGCAATACTATCGGCCATATCTTCGGTATCTGTCGGGTTCACAAGAGACGCTTCATTTAACTCACTGGCTGCCCCTGTTAATTCACTTAAAATCAATACACCTCCTTCTTTACAACTCGCCACAAATTCTTTAGCAACCAAATTCATCCCATCCCGCAAAGGAGTAATCAAAGCAACGTTAGCAGCCACATATAGCCCGCATAATTCATTAAAGGGAAGATGATTGTATCTGTAGATAATGGGCTGCCACTGAATGGTCGAATATTTACCATTGATGGTACTAACCATTTCCTCGATGGTCTTTTTTCGCTCATTGTATGCCGGAATATTGGCCCTTGACGGAATAATATTTAAGATAAAAACGACTTTTTCACGCCATTGACTGTAGCGCTCGAGAAAGTTTTCAAAACCTGTTAACCTGTAAGTGAGGCCTTTAGTATAATCTAACCTGTCAACCGAAAAGATTATTTTTTTGTCTTTAAAATTCTCGAGCAACTGGTCTTTATACGCAACTACTTCTTTGTCTTCAGAAGTAGACTTAAACTTATTAAAATCTATTCCGATAGGAAAAAGATCGGCCCTGACTAATCTGTTATTATAAATTAATGTATTAAAATTATTTTCAACGCCTAAAATCATTTTAGCCGAATTAATAAAATATTGGGCGTAATCATAAGTATGGAAACCAACGAGGTCAGCGGCAAGCATACTCTGCAGAATGATCGATTTCCATTCTTTCGGCATAAGCCGGAAAATTTCATACGAAGGAAACGGAATATGCAGAAAAAAACCAATCGTAGCTTCCGGCTTAGCGTTTCTAATCATTTGCGGTACAATCATCAACTGGTAATCGTGCACCCAGATGACATCATCGGGCCGCATAATTTCGACTATACGGTCAGCAAACAGCCCATTCACTTTATAATATGCATCAAAGTGTTGTTTCTTATACTCAGTCAAAGTAGGAAAGTAGTGAAACAAAGGCCATATGGTAGAGTTTGAAAATCCGTTATAATAATCGGAATACAAGTCTTTATCTATAAAAACAGGCTCAACCAAAAAATCACCGCCCTGTAAATTTTCTTTATTTTCATTCCAGTCATTTTCTGAGAACTCGCAGCTTCCCACCCACACTTTTTCGTCAAAATCCGTTTCTTTCTTACTTTGGTCAAAGTATCCTTTGAGTGCTGAAACCAGGCCTCCTGAGCTTTGCCTTATCTTAGCTTCACTTCCGCTCGTATCTAATGAAAATGGTAACCTGTTTGAAATTATTAGTAGTCTGCTCATTCAATATTGGTTAATATTTTCATGAAGGAAGTTCAAAAATTAAGCCATCGGTTGATCAAACATTAGCACCACAACCAAAAACGATTGGGGTAAAAAGCGTACCAAAATAAGTAACAAGTAAGCAGGTGCGTTCAACTGATAAAAATCGCAACAACCATGACGAAGATGAAATGGTCCCTTTGAGGTTTTAAACCGATGGCTAAGCGGTTAATATGTGTACAATATATACAGATCAACCTTCGTTTGGTGTAACAATTGTGTAATTACGCAGCTAAGAAAAGAACTTTCTCTTTTATTAGACATAATTCGTGAAATTCGCACCCTATTTAAGCGATTTAAAGTATGGTAAACAAAAGATTGCAGGTTTGGCTTCCGTTATTATTTTCAATAATTATGGTTATTGGAATGATGGTGGGATACAAACTGCACGAGAACTCAGGAGTTAAAAATTTTTTTACAATAAATAATAAAAGTCCGCTGCAAGAAGTGTTGGACCTCATAAGGCTGAGATATGTCGATAACGTTCCCGTTGACTCAATTGCTGATAAAGCTATTAATGATCTCCTTCATCAGTTAGATCCGCACTCTGTCTTCATACCTGAGAGCGATATCGAATATGTAAACGATGATTTAAGAGGGAATTTTAGCGGCATTGGCATCGAGTTTCAGATATTTAGTGACACTGTAAATGTGTTGAATGTGCTACCCGCAGGTCCATCTGCAAAAGCAGGCTTACAAGTGGGAGATAAATTTATAAAAGTAAATGACACCATTAATATTGCTGGCAGGCACCTGCAGGCCGATGATATCAGAAAGTTATTGCGGGGCGCAAACGGAAGCCCGGTAAAACTGACGGTATTTCGAGACCATCGCCCTATTTCTGTAACTGTAAACCGGGGCACAATTGCAATTCCCTCCGTAGATGCGGCTTATATGATTGCTCCCGGTACCGGTTTTATACACATCAACAAGTTTGCGGAGACAACATACCGGGAATTCATGCAGGCTCTTGAAAAATTAAAGACTCAGAACCTGCAAAAACTTATTCTCGATTTACGCGGCAATGGAGGTGGGCTGCTAAGCCAGGCAGTAAATATTGCAGACGAGTTTTTAGATGAGGATAAGCTGATCGTGTACACCCAGGGAAGCCATGTGCCGAAAAACGAATACAGAGCTAAACGGCCCGGTTTGTTTGAAAAAGGTGCATTGGTTCTGTTAGTGGATGAAGGCTCTGCCAGTGCCAGCGAAGTGCTGAGCGGTGCATTGCAGGATTGGGACAGGGCTACGATCGTCGGTCGTCGTACGTTTGGCAAAGGCCTTGTTCAGGAACAATTTGAACTAAGTGACGGTTCTGCACTTAGATTAACTGTTGCCCGTTATTACTCTCCTTTAGGCAGAAATATCCAGAAGCCTTATACAGAAGGTTACGAAAAGTACGAAGAAGAGGTAACGCAAAGATTTCATAACGGCGAAGTATTGAAAGGCGATACTACCAAAAGAACTGGCAGGGCATTTAAAACTCCCAAAGGCAGAATTGTATATGGTGGCGGAGCTATTACACCTGACATCTATGTTCCTTTTGACACTGCCAGTATGGGGAAAGATGTAACAAAACTGTATATAAAGGGAACCCTCAGTAATTTCATTTATAATTTTTACATTACGCACAAGCAGCAATTTGATCAATTCAAAAAAAGTATCGAACTGGCTGAGCATTTTAAAGCCGGGGAAGTTGAATGGGATGCGTTGAAAACCTTTGCAGCTAAAGACTCTGTCAATCTTTCTAAAGTCAGTTCTAAAGACAAAGCGTACATTATTAAGAGAATTCCCGCTCTCCTTGCACGCCAGATCTGGCGTTACGAGGGCTACTATGAAGTAATGAACCAAACCGACGATTTTGTGCAAAAAGCGTTGACGGTTTTAAAGTAGGGTTATTGCAGGCAAAAGTGTTTTCTTCTTCTGATTTTATATTTAACTTAGTATCACATCATTATGTAATTAACTGTTTTATTAATTATGAAAAATTTATTTCAGACCGAGACCTTCGAAGAAATAAAAAAAAGAATTGAGCAGTTACAACCAAATTCACAAAGACTTTGGGGAAAAATGGAAGTTGCACAAATGCTGGCACATTGCTCCGCAACGATGGAGGTAGCTGTGGGTGAAAAACATCCTCCCCGTATGTTTATTGGACGAATTGTGGCGCCTTTTATCAAATTTGTATTTAGCAACGATCAACCGTTAAGGAAAAATACTCCTACCGATAAAAGTTTCCTTGTTATTGACCAGCGGAATTTTCAAAAAGAAAAATCGAAATTGATTGAATTGATAAGCAAATTTCACTCGGGAGGTCATGAAAAAGTCACATCACATCCTCATGTATTTTTTGGTAAATTAACTCCCACCGGGTGGAGCACCGGCATGTACAAACACCTTGATCATCATTTAAGACAATTTGGAGTTTGATCTTAATTACAAAGAATATCTATTATACCGCTCACATTTCTGCTCTCCATCTTTAAGACGGGTGTTAAAATTAAGCGTACACTTAAGCCGGGGTTAATGATACGATTGGCAAGAAATAGTACAGTATCATCCATCACTTTTATATAGTTTTTTTTTGCATGACCTGCTGCTTTCGACAGTAAAAGCGCATTTTGCCATGCCGCTTTCCGGGCAAGATCTATACTGAAATTTAAAACAGGTTCTTCGCTCTTATTTGCTATTTTTTCTAAAAAATATAAAGGCGGCCACACCTGGCTTAAGTCATCCTGCACACGTTGCATTAAAGATGCAATAACTCCATTTATTTTGTCGAAATCAGTTTTTAGATTAAGTATTTCTTCGCCCGGGCAAGCTTCTGCCGCAGCTATCCCCAGGTCTAAGTTTATGTGAGTGTTGATACCAAGAATAAGATGCTGCAATACGATCAGGTTATTTTTATCACATGCATCAAAAGCTGCACACCACGCATTACTACACCTTTGTTTATTCACATAAGCGTCCCATGCATGCAAGTAACGGTTAGCGAAAATTACATCAAGCAACTCCATTCTTTTGCCGTCAGTAAAAGTTTTGTCTGCGATTCCCTGCTTTACCGCCTTTGTCATGTTACGGTATAAAGTAGCGAAGTAACCTATACGGCTTTTCTTCGTTTTACTCCAATCTATTATATTATCCAGGTGTGTAATTACATCGTCTACGGAAGTAGCTTGTATCATGCGATTAAAAATAAACCGTTTGCGTTTATTCTGCAATAGAGGATGTAAAAAGGTGGTAGCAGCTCAAGAAGTAACTCCATTGGCAGCTTATGTTCTCCCTTAAACGTTCAAAATAATCCCTATCAACTGTTATTTTTGAAAATAACATTATAGCGTAGAGAAAAGTTACTAGACGAATGTTGAAAAATATCGAAAAAAAACATTAGTGGCAGAAGAGATAAGGAAAAGAACCTGAATTGATTCTTGTGAAGGAAAATTAGACAAAACCATCGTTAAGAGGCTTAATATAATAAAGCTTCTTAACGATGGTCACATCGAATTATTTACTTTGTTCGGCTGGTTTGTCTTTATCTTTTTCCG
>JBBPZJ010000139.1:0-3454 GCA_038199395.1 Chitinophagales bacterium | reverse complement strand
CTGCACCGTATACCCCATCGTTGTACTGCCAGTAAAAAAACTGCACATCCCAATCCTCCATTTTCGTAGCATCTAAAACCCTCACTGGTTTCGACCATGCATTCCAAGGCTTATATCTCCACAAGGTTACACCGTGCTTCAGCCCTAGAATATTATGAAAGAACACACCGGCAAACTGGTCGCCCGTAATAATGCTGCCGTTAATAGTGACGTTTAGTAAAGCAACTTCATCATTAACACTGGTACTGACCTGGTACAATGAGGGACTGTTTTGAATTAGCCCAACTCCACCGTTTAATCGAGGTTTGTTGTTCCATTCTATTACAACAGATTTATTTATTTTCTTCAAAACTATTTTCTGCGAATTGGCAACAACAGTAAACAGCAATAAAGCAAACAAATAGTAATAGCTTTTAAAGACACTTATCTTTCTATGCGACATTGACTAAATGAGTTAAGTATGTTAGTGACTCTGCACTTCATTTATGTTTTTAAAAACCTTTGATTTAGATTATTATTTCTTCTTCGATAGCCTCAACAACACAACATCGTGACTTGCGATTGTTGCTTTGTAAGCGTAAGCAGTGTTCCCTGTTTCTTTATGCATCCAAAGGTTTCTTATCACCAGGTCGTCCGAAAATTTTAAGTCCTTCCAGTTTACAAGTGCCTGCATTGATTTATTGCTTCGGTTGAACAAACAGATGGCAGTATCACCATTTGACAGAGGTTTCATAAAAACCTCAAACTCACCATCATCCCTTATTTTATATCCCTGTTTTCCTAAGGGGTCCTGGTCGATACCGATTGCTTCTTTGTTATTTAAAATGTTTAAGGTTGACTGCGGTATATTACTAAGGTCGTTGCCCGCCATCAACGGCGATGCGAGCATACACCACAAGCTAAAGTGAGCCCTGCTTTCCTCTTCCGTAAGTACCCCGTTTCCAACTTCCAGCATATCCATATCGTTCCACTGGTCAGGGCCCGCATACTTCTCCAAACCTTGCTGCATATCCAGTATAATTATTACTCCGCCGCCCCACACCTTTCCTTCTTTAGCATCCGGCGCATCCCACGAATTAATGATGTCACCGGTAGTTCTCCAAATGTGACTTACATCTGCTGCCCATAACCAGGGTTTGCTTAGCCCCCATTCGCACATGCTAAAAACCATGGGTCTGCCTGCTTTGTAAATTGCGTCTCTCATTAGAGTGTAGGAAGCCTGCGGATTTTGGGTGCTGGTGTTGCACCAATCCAATTTTAAATAGTCAACACCCCAGGCAGCATATTGACGGGCATCCTGGAATTCGTATCCTCTGCTGCCGGGTTTTTTAGCGCAGGTTTCTGTACCAGCACACGAGTAAATAC
The DNA here is from genome assembly GCA_038199395.1 of Chitinophagales bacterium. GTDB lineage: Bacteria > Bacteroidota > Bacteroidia > Chitinophagales > Chitinophagaceae > Segetibacter. The sequence goes on along the minus strand of JBBPZJ010000139.1, from coordinate 2,089 downwards.
CAAACTTCAACCCTTTGGAATGTATGTAATCAGCCAATGCTTTTATTCCAGAAGGAAACTTTTTAGGGTCTGAAATAATATTCCCGTCTTTATCCCGGCCAATTTGCCAGCAATCATTAATGTTAATATATTCATATCCGGCAGCCTTTAAACCTGAGCTGACCAAAGCATCTGCACCCTGTCTTATAACGTTTTCATTGATCCCTTCGCACTGAAAACGGTTCCATGAGTTCCATCCCATTGGTGGGGTTTTCGCAAGCCCTTGAAACTTTTGAGCTGTTGTAAATAAAGAAAAAGAGAGAAAGCCTGATAATAGAAAGTACCTAAGAGTTCATGCTTTTCTTATTTATTTTTTATGCCGGAAGATTTTCTGTTCAGCTTGACCACCCATTATTAAAAGTTTTAAAAAGACAGAAACAAATCAATTACACATTTATAATTCGCAAGGGATAAATTAGTGACTTTTCATTTTGTTGAATAGTGACAAAAAAGGTAAAGGAGTGCGACGCAACGGCTGCGAAATAGTAGCAACCTCGCCTTGGCTCATAAAAAATCCAACTCACTTTTTTGCCCCTGGTGCAGCTATAATTATTCCCAAACTATCTCGTAGTAAATGGCTTTGTATTTACTCCCATCCAGAAAAACCTTCCCGTTGTTTATAGGAACTTTTAAACCGGTTCTGTTGCCAGAATGATCAAGGACATAAACCTGTACGCTTTTATTTCGCTTCAAATTAAGTTGTACCTCTACCGGTTCTAATAACACGGGAGCCTCTCCCACCTCAAGCAGTTCTGTTTTTCCTTCATTGTATATCATGTTTGTATTTCGTGCCCGTGCTATTGTTGTAACAAGTATATGTTTTGCATTTGCAAGCTGCTTACCCTTATCAAGGCTTGTTGCTAAAATGACTGCAAAATTGCTGGAAGATTGGAGACTAATATCACCCAGGGCAACAGAACGATCCGGCAAAAAACCAACTATTCCTTGTGTTCCTTTTGTATTTATGGTAAAGAACCCTTTATCATTATAATTCCATTCTAATTGGCCGGTAATTGATTTTATCGTCTTATTTGCTGAAAGAGAAACTTTATTTACAACGGCATTTGAACCTTCGCTTTTCTCATCAAAACTGAGCACCACCCTTCCCGAAGCAAGGGCTGACAGTGGCACCGTAGATTGAAGTCTTTTAACATCAGCTTCCTGTTCTATCTTTTCATAAAACGGCAGCTTTCCATTAGTTAGGTCTGAAAAAGAAACTTTACGATCTGCTATTATCGCAGCTTTAGTTACATCATGATTATAGATCATAGAAGTTAACGCAGGATACAAAGCCAGTTGGGTTGGCGACGTTACGTTATATACTCCATGGCCGCTTTGCACAGTAGGAGTGAAATACGAAAAGTCCATCGCAAATGCATAAGATGCATCCCAGCCCTGGAGCCCTAAACCATAAGCAGCCACGATGGGAGTACTTTCTGCTGTCCATTCATTTGGTATTAAACTCATCCATTCTGACATAAAGAATGGCCTGTCTTTTACTTGTTGAAAACCGGTACTTAGTAAACCACTACCGGGTGCACTTACCATGGCTGCATTATTTACTTTTCCTTTTTTTAAAGTGTGACCTCCACCACCACCAAAATAATTATGGCGGTCAAATACACCTGTACGGTAGTCACCATATAAGTTGTAGAGGTGGGCAATGCCGGAACCCGCCTGCCAGCAACTTCCTATTATCACACCTTTATAACCGGTCTGTCGTATGGCTTTTTCAAACCTGGTATAAAACTTCGCCTGCTCTTCATATAAGAACAAAGCTTTGTCCGCTATATTCTTTGGCAAAGAAGTCTTGTTCTTCCACGCTTTCTCAGACTCACTACTGAATAAGCCGTGGTTAGGCTGAGGGTATATATTCTGTTTTTCAAGGCTCTCGTCTGCTGGTAACACGCCCTTGCCCCAGGCAGCTTCCAAAGCTTGTTGGTTTTTGTATTTATTCTTTAGCCAATTGGAGAATTTCCGGCATAATAAGGCCCGGTAGGTTGGCGTTTGTTTTAGAGTCTCTTCTATCGCTGCCCAAAATATGTTGTCT
>JBBPZJ010000138.1:0-21105 GCA_038199395.1 Chitinophagales bacterium | reverse complement strand
CTGCAGTTGTATTAGCAGGAAGCAATGATCCAAATATTCAGGTTGTAGTAAATGGAATAAATGAGTTGCTGGGAGCCAATGGAACCACAATTAACTGGTCTAGTACTTATAATATTCGCCAGGCGATTGATGCTGAAATGCAGGGACTGGTAAATGATATGAATGCCGGTGCCATCGGAGCTTTGCTGATACAGGAAGTTAATCCTGTATATAATTATAATGAGGGAAATCGGTTTGCAGAAGGCCTGAAGAAACTAAAATTTTCAGTTTCTTTTAACCAGAAGATGGACGAAACGTCTGAGCTGTGTAAATATGTTATTCCTGATCACCATTACCTGGAGAGCTGGGGAGACGCCGAGGTAAAAACAGGTTTTGTATCGGTTATCCAACCAACTATAAATCCTTTGTTTAAAACCCGATACTGGCAGGATAGCGTATTAAAATGGAGCGGTGCGCCTGCTGATTTTATTACCTTTTATCGCAATTATTGGGTAGGTCGTGTGGGAAGCGAAGGTGCCTGGGATAAAGTATTACAGGATGGAGTTATTAAAGGGGGAACGAGTATAAACCAGGTTTTAACTAACCGTACTTCAAATTCTCCGGATACCGCGCGCAGTGTAGGTGTTGTAAGTCTTCAAAATAGTGGTGCACCTGCAGGAAGAGTCGCAGGTTTTAATAGTGGGGCAATTGCCGGCGCAATAGGTGCTGTTAATGCTGCAAAGAAAGGTGGAAATACAGAATTGGTTTTATATCAAAAAGTCACTATAGGTGCAGGACAACAAGCTAATAACCCGTGGTTGCATGAAACGCCTGACCCGATAACCAAAGCAACGTGGGATAACTATGCTATTGTATCCCCTGCTATGGCAAAGATTGTCTTTAAAATTGATTTGGAAGATAAGGGTGAGACAGATGATTATGAAGTGCATCCGGAGAAAAAGGTAATGAAAATTGTTTGCAACGGAAAAACACTGGAGCTTGCGATTATTATTGTTCCCGGTACAAACCCAGATACAATTGGTATCGCCTTAGGTTATGGTCGCGGCACAGATGCTGCAATAACTGATGATGATGCAGATAAAAGAAAAGATTTGATTAATAAGGCTCATGTTAATATAGGAAGAGCCGGTGGAGCCGTTGGTAAAAATGCTTTTCCCTTAGTTGGTTATAATGGGGTAACACGAGATTATTTTATTCCTGCTGTCGATGTTTCTGATGCGGGCTACAAGTATAAGGTAGCGCAAAGTCAAACACACCAGACATATGAAGGCCGTACCGAAGTTGTTCTGGAAACAACTCTGGCAACTTTTAGAAAAGAGCCTGAAATGTTTAGCGAGAGAAGAGAAGAGCTTCACAATGACTTTGCTCCTAAGGAAGGACAAACTTTTCAAAGGGATGCAACTCTTTATCCTTTGTTTCCTAAGCCAGGTGTAAAGTGGGGCATGAGCATTGATTTGAATAGCTGTACCGGTTGCCACGCTTGTGTGGTAGCATGTACTGCAGAGAATAATGTAGCAGTGGTTGGTAAAGATGAGGTGGCAAGATACCATGATATGGCCTGGTTAAGAATAGACCGGTATTTTAGTGGAAACCTTGACAATCCAAGTGTAGTATTTCAACCTATGCTTTGCCAGCATTGTGATAACGCTCCCTGCGAAAACGTTTGCCCGGTCGCTGCAACTATGCATAGCAGTGAGGGATTGAACCAGATGGCTTATAACCGTTGTATTGGTACAAGGTATTGCGCCAACAACTGTCCTTACAAAGTGCGTCGTTTTAACTGGGCTGATTATATGGGTGCTGATAGCTTCCCCGATAACCAAAAGGGAATCATTAGCGATGCATCTATGATGATGAATGATGATTTAACTAGGATGGTGTTAAATCCTGATGTAACAGTTCGTAGCCGTGGTGTAATGGAAAAGTGTTCTTTCTGTGTTCAGCGTTTACAGGATGGCAAATTGAAAGCTAAAAAAGAAAGCCGTCCCTTGAAGACAGGTGAGGACGGCGAGTTTGATGTTAAGACCGCTTGCCAGCAGGCATGTCCTACTGATGCGATCGTATTTGGTAATGTAAACTCCAAAAATAGTGCAATTTATCAGCACCGTGCTGATCACCAGGATCGTTTATTCTTTGTCATCGAAATGATACATACACTTCCTAATGTTAGTTACCTGGCTAAGGTTAGAAATAATGATTCGATAGTACATTTGGGTGAGAAAGAAGCGCAGGAAACGACCGGTGGTCAACAAGGAAAGAAAGAGGAAAAAATGGAAGGCGTTCATTAGGGAACAAAAAGTACAAGTGAGTGACACAACAATGTTGAGACGATAACAAACTGAACAAAAGAATCAAAAAAAATTATTTAAAATCGGCCGGGCTGATTCTAAACCAATACAGATGCATTTAAAGTACGAATCACAAATCAGGGAACCACTGGTAAACGGGAACAAAGATTATCACCAGATTACGGAAGATATTATTCGTCCTATTGAGTCTAAGCCTTCTACATTATGGTATATAGGTTTCTCAATTTCGGTGGCTCTGCTTCTATTTGGTGTTTACAGCGTTTATAGAGATGTTACTTATGGTATAGGACAGTGGAACCTAAACAAAACGGTCGGCTGGGGTTGGGACATTACCAACTTCGTTTGGTGGGTAGGTATTGGTCATGCCGGTACATTGATTTCAGCTATTCTTTTGCTCTTTAGACAGGGATGGAGAACAGGCGTTAACCGCGCCGCTGAAGCAATGACGATTTTTGTGGTAATGTGCGCAGGCCAGTTCCCAATCTTTCACATGGGTCGCGTTTGGCTGGCATTCTTTATCTTCCCTTATCCTAATACACGGGGGCCTGTTTGGGTAAACTTCGACTCTCCTTTACTTTGGGACGTTTTTGCCATCTCTACTTACTTTACTGTATCTCTTTTGTTTTGGTATTCTGGCCTGATACCTGACCTTGCAACCGTTAGAGACAGGGCTAAAACTAAATTTCGTAAGTTAACATATGGCATTTTATCTTTTGGCTGGACAGGTAGTACTAAGCACTGGCAGAGACATGAAGCGTTGTCTTTAGTATTAGCAGGTCTGGCAACCCCGCTGGTGCTATCGGTCCATACGATAGTATCTTTCGACTTCGCCACATCAGTTATACCTGGTTGGCATACAACTATCTTTCCTCCTTATTTCGTTGCTGGTGCTGTATTTTCTGGTTTTGCTATGGTGCAAACCCTGCTAATAGTTGTAAGAAAAGTTTTAAACCTGCAGGAATATATTACCCTGGGCCACATAGAAGCCATGAATAAGGTAATAGTATTAACAGGTTCTATAGTTGGTTGCGCCTACTTAACAGAATTGTTTATGGCATGGTACAGCCAAAATGAGTATGAAGCATATGCTTTCTTCTATAGCCGTGCAAATATATTTAGCCCGTATGGTTGGAGTTATTGGGGTATGATGTTTTGTAACGTTGTGTCGCCACAGGTGTTCTGGTTCCGGAAGCTTCGCAGAAATGTTACGTTTACTTTTTTTATGAGCATAATTGTAAACATTGGAATGTGGTTTGAACGTTTTGTAATTATCGTTACTTCTATTTATCGTGATTATTTACCCAGTAGCTGGAGTACTTATTACAGTCCAACAATTTGGGAAATAGGTTTTTTCGTTGGAACGTTTGGATTGTTTTTTACCTGCTTCTTCCTGTTTGCAAAATATTTCCCAACCATTGCTGTCACTGAGATCAAATACGTTCTAAAAACATCAGGAGAGAATTATAAAGACAGAATGGATAAAGTGGAAGACCAGAAAGTTGATGAGTTTGCACACGATTATGTACACTAACCGCAAGCCCTTAAGGGGGTGTAAGGAAAGGAATACAATAAATAATTATTGTTCATTAAAATGGCCCCTTTAGGGGTTTGGGGTATGGCACTAAAAAGATATGTAGTTGGATGTTTTGACAACGAGGAGGTTTTGTTTCCTGCAGTAAAAAAGGTTCGTAATGCAGGGTATAAAATTCAGGATGTTTATACTCCTTTTCCGGTTCATGGATTAGACCACGCACTGGGGATGAGGGAGACAAGTCTTCACACCGCTGGATTTATTTACGGTATTCTCGGAACTACCACTGCCTTAAGTGGAATGGGCTGGGTTTTTACCCAGGACTGGCCAATGAATATCGGCGGTAAACCAAATTTTGCTTTACCTGCTTTCATTCCGATTATTTTCGAGTTGACGGTGCTGTTTTCTGCGGTTGGTATGGTAATGACTTTTTGCTACTTATGCCAACTTGCTCCCTTTGTTCGTAAGCATCATTTTCATCCCCGTGCGACTGATGATCTATTTGTGATGGCGATAGAATGTACGGACCGAACAAATGTGGAAGATTTAAAAGGATTTTTACAAAGTGCAGGGGCTATGGAAGTTAGTTACCAGGTTGCAGAGTCGGGGTGGTGGTTTGGACGCTATGACAAAGAGCCAAAGTTATATTCAGAAGAAAATCCGGTAATTGGATAATGAATAATAAGAATAACAAAAGATGAAGAAATTAGCAATTATATCGCTCTTTGCCCTTTCAGGTATTTTGGTTATTAGTTGTAACGACAACAGTAAGCCGGCGTTGGATTATATGCCTGATATGAAAAACAGCCGGGCTTATGAAACTTATGCTGATCACGGTAATTTATCTTCCAAAGGCGTTTTTTTTAATAACAGACCGGTGGCAGGCACTGTAGCCAGGGGAGAAGAACTTCCCTATCACTCCGAGAATGACAGTATTGGTTATGCGAGAAGTGCCGGGGTAAATGACCCGCTTCCAAAGCTAAATCAAACTGAATTGGTGGAGGCGGAAAGGCTTTACCTTATTAATTGCGCAATTTGTCATGGTACAGCCCTCAATGGTAACGGTCCTCTTTATAAGGACGGAACAGGTCCTTTTGCTGCAAAGCCCGCTAATCTTGTTGGTGATCCTAAAATAGCTGCACTGTCTGAGGGAACTTTGTATCATGTTATGACCTTTGGTAAAAATCTGATGGGTAGCTATGCTTCACAACTAAATAGAAAGCAACGATGGATGGTGGCTCAATATGTGAAATCGAAGCAGGCAAATGGTGACGCAAGCAGTTCTACTGATAGTACCGCTACTGCCGGAACTTCTGCGGCAACGGGTTCAATGGCTAAATAATAATAATAAGACGATACAAACTGCAATCAAAAAATATTAAAATGGCATCTAACAGAGAGCAATTTGAAGTAACGGGGAGCATGAGAACCTGGTCAATGGGATTAATGGGTGTGGGCATCCTTGCCTTTATTATTGGCTTTATTACAAAAGGACTAAGTAGCGATGAACACCAACAGGCCATTTTTTGGGGAACCTTATTGTACAATAGCATTTTCTTTTTACTGATCTGTAATGCCAGTATGTTCTTTATCTGCGTTACAACACTTGCGCATGGGGGATGGCAGGTGGCTTTCAAGCGTGTACCAGAAGCGATTTCTGCAGTTGTTCCGATTTTTGGCTTGATAGCTATTTTTATTATGTTCTTCATTGTTTTTGGATTAAATCACGGCGATCATAACCTTATTTATCACTGGCGCATTCCTGGTAACGACCAGATGATCCTGAAGAAGACCGGGTTTTTAAACCCGACTTTTTTTGTTGTCTGGACGATTTTATCAATTGGTTTGTGGAGTTATCTTGGCATGAGAATGCGTAAATTGTCGCACGAGTCCGATGACAATAAAATGACTCCCGAAGAGGGCAATAGGTGGATTTGGAAAAATACTGTCATAGCTTCTTTATTTACGGTTTGGTTTGGTTTAACTGTAGGCTCTACTACTCCCTGGCTTTGGCTGATGAGTATTGATACTCATTGGTACAGTACAATGTATAGTTGGTATACTTTTGCAAGTTCTTTTGTTACAGGACTGGCGCTTATAGCTTTATTCATTATTTATCTTAAAAACCGGGGCTATCTCGAATACACTACCGACGAACATTTACATGATGTGGGCAAATTCATGTTTGCGTTTTCCATCTTCTGGACCTATCTCTGGTTTAGCCAGTATATGTTGATCTGGTACTCCAATCAGCCGGAAGAAACGACCTATTTTCAGCCACGTACAAATAACGGAGCGTGGAAAGGAGTTTATTATCTAAATCTTGTGATCAATTTCGTCTGTCCATTGTTAATTTTGATGACTAAAAGCTCAAAGAGGAATTATACGGTAATGGCATTCATGGCTGTGCTGTTAATTTTTGGCCACTGGATGGATTTTAATCAAATGGTAATGGCAAGTGTATCAAGAGACCACGTAACTTTTGGATGGCTTGATTTCGGTATCGCAGCTTTGTATGTAGGAATGATAATTTTCTTTGTTGGTAAGGCGTTAGCAAGAGTACCTTTGATTGCTAAAAATCATCCATTCCTAAAGGAGAGTATTATTCATCACACGTAGCGGAAAGACTTATTTATAGATTAGAAAATATCAGAAGCAATCATGTCAACATTTTTTATAATTGCCGTTCTCATTTTATTGTTCGTGGTTATTTTTCAAATAGCCAAAGCAAGTGAGTATGTGGCAGTGCTGAAAGGAGAGGAAAAGTCAAGAAAGCAAGAAAATAAGATCAATGGGTTTCTTATGATCGTTTTTTTGATACTGGGCTTAATCGGGGTTTATTATTGTCATGCTATATTGGGAGATAAAATTTTACAAGAAAGCGCATCGAAGGAAGGCGAGAAGGTAGATGAGATGTTATACATTACTCTTATAGTAACAGGTGTAGTGTTCCTTATTACCCAGGTCCTTTTGTTTTGGTTTAGTTATAAATACCAGGAGAATGAAAAGAGAAAAGTTTTCTTTTTTCCGCACAATAATACGATGGAAGTTGTTTGGACTGTAGTGCCCGCAATTGTTCTGTCGATACTTGTGGTGATTGGTTTACGAAACTGGTTTATTTTCACCGGTGATGCGCCGAAGGATGCACTAGTTGTAGAAGTTACCGGAAAACAATTTGGTTGGATTTTTAGATACCCCGGAAACGACAACCAATTTGGAAAGAAGTATTTTAGGAATATTGACCCTTCTAACAATAATTTAGGTTTGATTTGGGCCGACAACAAGGAACTTAATCAAAAGGCCGATCCTGCTACTTTTGATGATATTGTTGCTGATAATACTATGTATATTATCAAGAATAAGCCTGTTAAATTGATCATCGGGTCGCGGGATGTAATACATGACGTTGGATTACCGCAATTCAGAATGAAAATGGATGCCGTACCCGGCATTCCTACTACACTCTGGTTTACACCTAAGTTTACCACAGCAGAAATGAAGGAAAAAACAGGGAATGCTAATTTTCAATATGAAATAGCGTGCGACCAGGTGTGTGGCGTCGGCCATTATTCTATGAAGGGAATAATTGAGGTTGTAGAGGAAGACGAGTACTATGCCTGGATGGCAAAGCAAAAGCCCTATTATTACGGAGCTTTTCCTGAAAAAGATCCATCTGCTGCCCCTCCTGCACCAGGCGGAGCACCCTCATCTTCTCCTGACAGTGCTGCTAAAGTAACAACTGCATCTATTAGACCTTCATCTGCCGCAAAACGGGATAGTAAATTGAAATAAGAAGAGACTTAAATAAATGTAGCCTTTAAAAGGGCTGAGAAAAAAATAATTGGTATGAGTAACGAACAGATTTTGCATGCAGGTACCTCTCAGGTAACATCCCATGATGCGCATGACCATGGTCATGGCGGTCATCATCATGAGACCTTTATAACAAAATATATTTTTAGCCAGGATCATAAGATGATTGCAAAACAATTTCTTGTGACGGGAATGACGTGGGCTGTACTGGGAGGACTGATGTCAGTTTTATTCCGTATTCAGTTGGCGTATCCGGATCAGAGTTTTCCTATCCTGGAAACTTTGCTTGGGCATTGGGCCAAAGGTGGCCATATTGTCCCTGAAGCATATTATGCACTTGTTACTATACATGGTACTGTAATGGTGTTTTTCGTTTTAACAGCAGGTTTAAGTGGTACGTTTTCTAACTTTCTTATACCCCTGCAGGTTGGGGCCAGGGATATGGCATCGCCATTTATGAATATGTTGAGCTATTGGTTCTTTTTCACCTCAGCCCTTATAATGTTATCTTCTCTGTTTGTTGAAACCGGACCTTTTAGTGGTGGCTGGACTGCTTATCCTCCTCTAAGTGCTTTAGGTTCTGCTTCGCCCGGTTCTAAAGGCGGTATGGATCTATGGTTAATAAGTATGGCCTTGTTTGTAGTTTCTCAATTGCTTGGAGGATTAAACTATATAGCAACGATCTTAAATATGCGCACAAAAGGAATGAGTATGACTCGTCTTCCTTTAACCATATGGGCATTCTTCTTTACCGCTGTTTTGGGCGTTCTGTCATTCCCGGTTTTATTATCAGGACTTATACTGCTGATTTTTGATAGAAATTTTGGAACAAGTTTTTATTTGAGCGAAATTTTTGTTAACGGTGTAGGTGCTCTTCCTAATGAAGGTGGAAGCCCAATATTGTATCAGCATTTATTTTGGTTCCTCGGTCATCCAGAGGTTTATATTATCATTCTTCCGGGAATGGGTATTGTGTCGGAGGTAATGAGTACAAATGCACGCAAACCAATATTCGGCTATATGGCAATGGTGGGTTCTCTTTTCGCTATTGCAATACTTTCTTTCCTGGTTTGGGCGCACCATATGTTTGTTTCCGGTTTAAATCCTTTTCTTGGATCTTTCTTTGTGCTGCTTACCCTGCTAATTGCAGTTCCTTCTGCGATTAAAGTCTTCAACTGGTTAACTACTTTATGGAGGGGAAATATCAGGTTTACGCCGGGAATGCTGTATAGTATTGGCTTTGTAAGTATGTTTATCTCTGGAGGGCTTACAGGTATATGGTTAGGTAATTCTGCTTTAGACATACATCTGCACGATACATATTTTATCATTGCTCACTTCCATTTGGTAATGGGCGTAGCCGGTATATTTGGTATGTATGCTGGCCTGTACCATTGGTTCCCTAAAATGTTCGGTCGCTATATGAACAATACATTGTCATATATACACTTCTGGGTAACTTTTGCAGGAGCGTACCTTATCTTTTGGCCTATGCACTACGAAGGATTGGCGGGTATGCCTCGCCGGTACTACGATTTCACAAACTGGGAGAGTTTTAAGATGTTTGAAGGTCTGAATGTGTTTATCAGTATAGTTGCAATCATAGTTTTTGCTGTTCAGTTGCTGTTCCTTTTCAATTTTTTCTACTCTATGTATAAGGGAAGAAAAGTTACCTCTCAAAATCCATGGGGTTCAAATACGCTTGAGTGGACAACACCTATTAATCCGGGACATGGAAACTGGCCTGGGGAAATTCCTGAAGTCCATCGTTGGGCTTATGATTACGGTAAGGATGGAAAAGACTTTATTGCGCAAACAACACCGGTAGGTGCAGGGGAGAGTGTTCATTAATAATCTTTCTGCCTGGTGTTAATCAGGCAGAAAAAATAATATAATGCCCTGAACTCTTTCAGGGCATTGCTTTTAAAAAGGAGAGAAAGAGTGGCAATGATGAGTACTACACAAGATATATCGTGGAGCTACAAAGTAGCTGCCAAGGTGAAAGATTACTTTCAGTTAATTAAATTCACTTTAAGTTTCACTGTAGTATTCTCGTGTGTGATCTGTTACTTGCTCGCTCCCAATATTACCTATAATTTAAAGATGGTAATATTATTATTTGTAGCTGGTATGTTGATAACGGGCAGCGCCAATGCAATTAACCAGGCTGTGGAGAAAGAGACAGACGCAATGATGAAGCGTACCGGAAAGAGACCTGTTGCCGATGGAAGGATGAGCCAGCAGGAAGCATATGCGTTTGCCTTGGTGGCCGGAATTGCAGGGGTATTGATGATGTGGCTTTTCTTCAATCTTTCATCAGCATTGTTGTCGGCCTTTAGCCTTTTTTTGTATGCGTACATATATACGCCCCTTAAAAAGATAAATTCTGTTGCGGTGCTGGTAGGTGCTTTTCCTGGCGCTTTACCTTGCCTTATTGGCTGGGTTGCTGGAACAGGTGAATTTAGTGCAGGTGGATGGGTATTGTTTGGAATACAATTTTTATGGCAGTTCCCGCATTTTTGGGCAATTGCCTGGGTGGCTCATAACGACTATAATAAGGCCGGTTTTAAGTTATTGCCCTCAGATAAAGGGCCAACAAAATTTACCGCCTTACAATCTGTAATGTATGCGGTGCTGATGATACCATGTGGAATGTTGCCGTATTATTTCAACATCAGTGGTATTGTTAGCCTATGGATAGTCCTGATATGTAACCTGTTTATGGTTGTTCAATGTATAAGATTGTTTGTAGACATGGATGTAAGGGCTGCAAGAAGGGTTATGTTTAGTAGTTATATATACCTTCCTATTGTTCTGTTGGCTTTACTATTTGATAAGATAAATGGGTAGACCTTAAAAAGGTAAAAAAATAATAAAAGAATTTTAAAAATTAAGAGATGATGGCAACCGTGAGTGATCAACAACGAAAAAGAATTCATCCACATAAATTTTCTTTGTGGATTGGTATGGCAAGCATTTTAATGATGTTTGCAGGTTTTACAAGTGCTTATATTGTTAAGAGGAATGATGGAAATAACTGGCTCGAGTTTACGCTTCCACCTGTTTTTTGGTATTCCACGGCTGTGATAATGTTAAGCAGTCTTACCATTTATCTTGCTTCAAAAGCATTTAAAGATCGTAATATGGCCCGGTACCGGTCGCTTATTACCGTTACTGCTATTCTGGGTTTGTTATTTGCGGTACTACAGTGGTCGGGTTTTGAGTATTTACAACGACATGGAGTAAAACTCATAGGCAGCAACAGTAATCCTGCAGGTTCTTTTTTAGGGGTTATCACCGGCGTACATATTTTGCACGTTTTAGGCGGGGTAGTTGTGTTGATAGTGTTATTTGTACGTGCTTATAACAGCAGACAAAAAACTTATAGCAGTATTCCTATTGAAGTGGCAAGTACTTACTGGCATTTTGTAGATGCTATCTGGATTTACCTGTTTATATTTTTTAATATTGTTAGTAACTAGGGATTAATCTGGAATTAGTTAATACTTAGTATTCCTTAAAAAGGGAGTGAAGCTGAATTCCTGATACAATAAAAAAAGTTTTTCTTTTTTAATGTTGGTTTCAACATCAGAAATAAATTTGCATACCAAACTTAAACAGAGCACATGGAAACAACGACAGTCGGAGTAAACACTAATTGGTGGAACGGCGGTAAAAGCCCATTCAATGTAGAATACGGCAAATTGATGATGTGGTATTTTTTGATGAGTGATAGTTTTACATTCGGAGCTTTTCTTATTGCCTACGGTACTGTGCGTTTTTCAAGTAATGGCTGGCCTAATCCTAACGAAGTTTTTAAGTCGTATCCGGGTGCCGGAGAGTTTACTAATGCCCCGCTGGTGTTTGTGAGCATTATGACTTTTATTTTAATTATGAGTTCTGTTACAATGGTATTGGCGGTACATGCAGGCCATGAGAGAAATAAAAAACAGGTGGCTACTTATTTAGCCTGGACAATACTTGGCGGTTTCGCATTCTTGAGTTGCCAGGCCTGGGAGTGGACACATTTGCATCATGAGGGAGCATGGTGGGGTAGAAATCCGTTCCCAAATTCAGATGGTACCGGTTCTTCTACAAACTTCACCAACTTCTTTTTTACTATAACGGGTTTTCATGGCTTTCACGTTTTCTCGGGGGTGATCATTAATATTGTTATGCTGATCATGACCCTGCTTGGTACTTTCGAAAAGAAGGGTCATTACCTGATGATAGAAAAAGCTGGTTTATACTGGCACTTTGTAGACCTTGTTTGGGTATTTGTATTCACTTGTTTTTATCTACTTTAATAAAATAATTTTAATTAAGCAATATGGAACATTCAGCAGGATATGTAGCAGATCCGGTTCACGATACCGCAGGCGGTACAAAAGAAATCTGGAGAACATTTTGGATATTATTGGGACTTACAATTGTAGAGCTGGTTTTAGGATATATCTTGATTGGCGTGGAAAGCCACGGAGCAAGATTGGGGATTAAGGGTGCCATTATAATCTTAATGTTAGCCAAAGCTTTTTACATTGTTGCTTACTTTATGCATCTCAAAGGCGAGATTAGAAACCTTGTCATGACCATATTAGTACCTTTGGCATTACTTATTTGGGCTATTATATCTTTTCTGTACGAAGGGAATTCGTACAGAAATAGCAGAAATACTTATGATGCTTATACACGAGAAAGAAGTCATATTCGGGCTACCGATAAAAAGGCTGAAGAGAAAGGAATGCCGGAGAAGAAAAGAACTGGTGCGATGGAGTAAACTTTTAGTAGTGTAGAGAATAAAATAACCTGAAGAAACCATTGCTTTTCCGGCGATGGTTTTTTTATAATCACGATCATGAACAAAAAAGCAGTTTTAGCACTATGTATTGCCACACTCATCCCTGTTGTTAGTTATTTAATTTTAAAAAGAACTGGAGAAGATGCTGTGACAATGCCTAGAAAATATTTTATGGATTCAGTTGTAACGAACACGGTAGATGGTAAAACAACTACCGATACAATATGGCATACAACCGGAAATATAAAACTTGTTAATCAATTAGGTGATAGCGTTAGTTTATACGATATTCAGAACCGTGTAATTGTTGCTGATTTCTTTTTTACGAGATGTCCTTCCGTTTGTCCAAAAATGACAGCTAACATGGCCAGGCTACAGCAATCGTTTTCTCATAATAACAAGGATGGGCGAAAGATAATAGACTCTTCAATTGTAAGATTTCTTTCGTTCTCTATTGACCCGCAACGAGACTCTGTGCCAGCCTTGAGACGGTATGCTGACAAGTTTGGAGTTGATCATGATAATTGGTGGATGCTTACCGGAAATAAAAAGACAATCTACGATTTTGCATTGAACGAATTAAAGTTAGGACTTGTAGATGGAGAGGGGGTAGATACATCCTTTATACACTCGCAAAAGTTTGTTTTGCTGGATAAGGACTACGTGGTAAGAGGTTATTATAACGGTCTTGATACAGCTTCATTATCTGCTTTGGCTAAAGATATTGGTCTTCTAATGCTGGAGAAAAATAAAAAAAAGAAGTTTAATATTTTTGAACCTTCACCATTATAAATAGCCCTAAATAAGGAATGTTAGAAGCTACCATAGTTAAGAACGATAAAAAGGCCTATTGGCTGATAGGTATATTCTCGGTGGTCGTTTTTGGGGCTGTTGTCGCTTTGGGCAATTTTAAATTAAACATTAATGCCGGGTTCGATGTTCACATTTTCGCTAAGATAAATGCAGTTTTAAATAGTTGCGTTGCAATATTGCTTATTACTGCCTTAAGCGCTGTTAAGAATAAAAAGTATGAGTTACATAGAAAGCTGATGTTAGGTGCAATGTTTTTATCTGTCTTATTTTTAGTTTCCTATATAACTCATCATCTGCTTGCAGGCGAAGCTAAATTTGGCGATATTAATCACGATGGAATAGTAAGTGCAGCGGAAAAATTACAGGTAGGGAGCCTGAGAATTATTTACCTGTTATTGCTTGCCACTCATATTGTGCTTGCAGCTATAATACTTCCGTTTATTTTATTTACTGCTTACAGGGGCCTAACTTCTGAGTGGCCTGCTCATAAAAAACTGGCAAAATATACATGGCCTTTGTGGTTGTATGTGGCTATTACCGGGCCTGTTGTTTATTATTTAATAAGCCCGTACTATACATAAACTGCACTAAAAGCTTTAGGGTTTTTTGTAGCCTGCATTTGCTTCTTCTTAAGCCAGTCTGTTTGTATTGACAATCTTTTTATAATAGTGCACCTACCTCCTTTTTCTCAATTAAGTATTTGCAGTTAGGAGATATTCAAAAAGTATAGCACGGTTTTTTATCTCCTGATATTTTGCTTAGCATTTATAATACTGCAAGCATTCATTTTACAATTATTTTATTAGCTTTATAAGCCCCCCTTTTTCAACATTAATATCAAATAAAAAAAGCGACTTGCGCCGCTTTAAATGTTTTCACAACGGAATAATCCTTATTGTGATTTGCTTTCAATGAGATGAAGTTAAAACGAAAAATTATAAGACCAAACAAAATGCTTAAAAAAATTTTAGGGCTAGACTTAGGAACAAATTCAATTGGATGGGCATTGATAGAACAAGATAATGAAGAAAGACAAGGAAGTATTTTAGGTGCTGGCAGACGTATACTCCCTATGAGCCAAGACAAAATGGGAAAATTTGATAGTGGTCAGTCAATTTCACAAACAGCAGAAAGAACAGAATTTAGGGGTATCAGGAGATTAAGAGAAAGACATTTATTAAGAAGAGAACGTTTGCATCGTGTTTTAAATATACTTGGCTTCCTACCAGAACATTACTCAAAGCATATAGATTTTGAAAAGCATTTCGGTCAGTTTATTCCTGAAACCGAGCCCAAGCTTGCGTATTTTTTTAATAATGAAACAAAAGCTGTAGAATTCCTTTTTATAAATTCATTCGGGGAAATGCTGCAAGACTTTTCTCAACATCAGCCACAATTAGTTGAGGGTGGAAAGAAAGTTCCTTATGATTGGACAATTTATTACTTACGTAAAAAAGCGCTAACACAAAAAATAGAGAAAGAAGAATTGGCATGGCTGCTTTTAAGCTTCAATCAGAAGCGGGGGTATTATCAATTGCGTGGTGAAGAGGTAGAGGAAATTCCAAATAAGCGTGTTGAGTTCTTTTCCTTACGTGTTATAAATGTGGAGGACAGTGGTGACAGAAAAACCAAGGATGAAGTTTGGTATAACCTTCATTTAGAGAATGGATGGATATACAGGCGAACAAGCAAAATTCCCTTGGATTGGATTGGTAAAACAAAAGAATTTATTGTTACTACAGACCTCAATGATGATGGCTCTGTGAAGACAGATAAAGAAGGGAAAGAGAAACGTTCTTTTCGAGCTCCTGCTGAAGATGACTGGACTTTATTAAAAAAGAAAACTGAATACGATATTGACAAAAGTCACAAAACCGTAGGTGCTTACATTTATGACACCTTACTTCAAAATCCTAATCAAAAAATAAAAGGAAAATTAGTAAGGGTAATAGAACGCAAATTCTATAAAGCTGAGCTGGAAAATATTCTTAGAAAACAAAAAGAATTTCATGCTGAATTAAACGATGAAAAGCTTTACCAGGATTGCCTTGAAGAATTATATGAGTTCAACGAACCCCACCGCAGCAGTGTAGCTCAAAAAGATTTCACGCATTTGTTTTCAAATGGCATTATTTTTTATCAGCGTCCTTTAAAAAGCAAGAAGTCTCTTATAAGCAGTTGCTCATTTGAAACAAGAACTTTCATCAAAGACGGAAAACGAGAAACAGTATCGTTAAAAGGCATTGCAAAATCTCATCCGTTATTTCAGGAATACAGGCTATGGCAGTTCATTCAAAATCTGAGGATTTTTGAAAGAGAAAAAGAAGTAAACGGCAAATTGGAAACTGAAGTAAACATTACAGGTGAGTTACTAAAATCTTATGATGATTGGACTAGCCTTTTTGAATGGCTGAATAACAGAAAAGAGATAGACCAAAAGGCTTTGCTGAAACAGTATTTCAAACTGAAGCGTCCTGAAAATTATCGCTGGAATTATGTAGAAGAAAAAACTTATCCTGCCAATGAAATAAGAGCGCTAATCTTATCACGTTTAACCAAAACAGAAAATGTTCCTGAGGATTTTCTAACGCAAGAAAAAGAAGAAGCTTTGTGGCATATTCTCTATTCTGTTGAGGATAAAAATGATATTCAAAAAGCATTGAAAACATTTGCCAATAAGAATGAATTAGGAGATGACTTTGTAGATCAGTTCAAAAAGTTCCCGCGATTAGAAAAGGAATATGCCTCTTATTCGGCTAAAGCCATTAAAAAGTTTTTGCCACTAATGCGCATGGGAAAATATTGGCAGGAAGAAAACATAGACGCAAATACGAAAAACAGAATTGAAAAAATTATAACAGGAGAATATGATGAAGCTATAAAAAACAGGGTGAGAGATAAAGCATTTCATCTTACTTCTTTATATCATTTTCAGGGCTTACCTCAATGGCTGGTATCCTATATTGTTTATGACCGCCATTCAGAAGAAGGCGAAATAACCAAATGGAAAACTGCGAATGATATTGAGCGTTTGCAACAACACAGTTTACGCAACCCAATAGTGGAGCAGGTAATAAATGAAACACTACAAGTGGTCCGAGATATCTGGCAACAATATGGCGATGGCAAAGAAAACTTTTTTGACGAAATACATATTGAACTTGGACGGGAAATGAAAAATCCTGCGGATGAAAGGAAACGCCTAACGGAAAAAATAAATGAGAATGAAAACACCAACCTTCGCATTAAGGCGTTGCTGGCAGAGCTTTTAAATGACAACGAAGTTGAAAACGTACGCCCATATTCACCTATGCAGCAAGAAATTTTAAAGATTTATGAAGAGGGTGCTTTAAATTCAGCTAATGGAAACTTGCCTGATGATATTGCAAAAATTGCGAAACTTTCTCAACCTTCTTCAGCAGAATTAATGCGTTATAAACTCTGGTTGCAACAGCAATACAGGTCTCCCTATACCGGTGAAATCATACCATTGAATAAACTGTTTACAAGGGCTTACGATATTGAACATATCATTCCGCAATCAAGATATTTTGATGACTCATTCAGCAATAAAGTCATTTGTGAAGTTGAAGTAAACAACGACAAAGACAATCGCCTTGCATATCAGTACATAAAAGATAATTCAGAAAAAATTATTGAATTAAGCTATGGCAAAAAAGTGAAATTGTTTTCGGTGAAAGACTATGAAGACTTTGTGAAAGTACATTATTCAAAAAGCAGGAGCAAAATGAAAAAACTGCTGATGGATGAAATTCCTGAAGCATTTATAGAAAGGCAGATGAACGATAGCAGGTATATAAGCAAGATGGTTAAATCACTGATGTCAAATATTGTGCGTGAAGAAAATGAGCAGGAAGCCATATCCAAAAATGTAATTGCAAGCAGTGGCGGCATTACTTCCATATTAAAACAAGATTGGGGCTTGAATGACGTTTGGAACAATATCATAACACCTCGCTTTGAACGGCTGAACAAGTTAACCAACAGTACAAAATTTGGTGAGTGGATGAACAAAGAGGGCAAGCAGGTTTTCCAAACACGGGTTCCAACAGAACTGCAGAAAGGCTTTTCTAAAAAAAGAATTGACCACCGACATCATGCTCTAGATGCTATTATCATTGCCTGCGCTACACGCAATCATATCAACTACCTCAATAATGATAACGCTAACGGAAAAGATAAAAACAAACCACTCCGGTTTGATTTGAGAAATAAACTAAGAAGGCTGGAAGATGTGCAGATTGAAAAATATGAGAATGGACAAAAAGTAAAAAAAATAATTAAAGTAGCAAGGGAATTTTATAAACCCTGGGAAACATTTACACAGGAAACAAGAGAGTTTTTAGAAAATATGGTAGTTAGCTTTAAGCAAAATCTTCGTGTAATTAATAAAACTGTAAATCATTACCACGCATGGCAAAAAGATGAAGATGGAAAGCCTGTAAAACAATTGATAAAACAAACAAAAGGTGAACATTGGGCTATAAGAAAACCGATGCATGCAGCAACAGTATCAGGTTTAGTTCGATTAAAATTCAAAAAGCCAGTATCACTTTCCACTGCTTTAGAGAATTGGGAAATGATAACAGATAAAGATTTGAGGAATAAAATAAAAGATTTGATTAGACAGAATTATGATAAAAAGAAACTTACCAAATTTTTTAAAGACAATCAAAATAAATGGAATGAAAAAGATATTTCGAGGGTTGAAATTTATTATTGGGACAAAGAGAATGTGGCTTCAAGAGTTAAGATTGATGAGAGCTTTAATTCCCTTGTAATAGCAAGCGTCACTGATACAGGGATACAAAAAATAATGCTCAATCATCTAAAAAAGTTCAACACCACAGATGAAAAGAGGAAAATTACGGAACATCCTGAATTAGCATTTTCGCCGGATGGAGTTGATATAATGAACAAAAACATCATTGAACTTAATGAAGGCAAGCGACATCAATCAATTTACAAGGTACGCACCTACGAACCAAAAGGGAAAAAATTCAGTGTTGGACAAAACGGCAATAAGAAAGATAAGTATGTAGAAGCAGCTAAGGGCACTAATCTTTTCTTTGCAATCTATAAAGATGAAAAAGGAAATCGGAGTTATGATACTGTCCCACTTAACATTATTATAGAAAGAGAAAAACAAAAATTATCTCCTGTACCAGAAATCAATGATGCAGGGTACCAATTGTTATTTCATTTATCACCCAACGATTTAGTGTATGTTCCTTCAAAAGTAGAAAGAGATAATTCTAGTCGTACAATTATTGATAAGTTAACTAAAGAACAAGTTAAACGAATATACAAGGTTGTGAGTTTTACAGGTACTAGATTATATGCTATTCCATATTCAGTTGCAAAATCAATTGTTGATAAAGTAGAATTCACACAATTAAATAAATTGGAATTTTCGCTAGAGGGGTTGTCTGTAAAAGAAGTTTGTGTAAAACTGGAAGTTGACCGCCTCGGCAACATCTCTCTCCCCACCTCACAAAAAACCTGTTCACCTTCAACTGAAGAAGAACCAAATACGTTAAACGAACCTGTCGGTCTTTACCAATCACCCATAAAACATATAACATTCGGTGCTTCGCTGGAGAGCATGAATGAAGAAGACGCAAAAGAGATGGCAAATATATCTCCTGTAAATCATTTGCAGAATGCAACTTCAATGATAAAAAAAGTGTACGCAGAGCAACTAAGCAAACCGATGAATAAAGACTTAAAACTTAAATAGATGATAAATGTTCTTTTGGAGGAACACCAGCAAATATTACTTGCTTTGGTTAAAAATGAAGTAAGCTTTATGCTCATTGGTGGCTATGCGGTTATACATTATGGATATGAACGCACTACTGGAGATATGGATATCTGGCTGCAGCTCGGTAATAAAAATCGTGATAAACTGGTAAATGCACTTAATGATTTTGGTATAGTAGATGACGACCTT
This sequence comes from Chitinophagales bacterium, assembly GCA_038199395.1. Classification (GTDB taxonomy): domain Bacteria; phylum Bacteroidota; class Bacteroidia; order Chitinophagales; family Chitinophagaceae; genus Segetibacter. Next base: position 1,867 of record JBBPZJ010000138.1, on the reverse strand, counting down.
GAAAAACTTAAACAAATGGATTTGAATAATCCAGTTCCCAGGTTTTTCATTGGAGAAAAACCGCGAAGTATAGATTTCATAACACTTATCAGCAATGTAAAGTTTGAAGATGCAATAAAAAATGTCAACTACTTTCCTTTGGAAAATAAGCAAGTACCTGTTATACATTATAATGATTTAATTCTTTCAAAGATTACCTCCAGCCGTTTAAAAGATAAGGCCGATATAGAGGAGTTGCAAAGAATTAATAAATACAGAAAAAGAAATTGACAGGGCTTGATTCTATTAAAAAATTACTTCATGATTAAGCGCACCCTCTACTTTGGCAATCCTGCCTACCTTAAAACTGCCACCGAACAAATGGTCATCACCCTGGTGGAAACGGGAGAAACGAAACAGGTGCCAATAGAAGACATTGGCTTATTAATATTAGACCACCAGCAAATAACTATTACGCAGGCACTTATAGCTAAGCTTCTCGCTAACAATGCAGCATTCATTACCTGCGATAATACACATCATCCTGTCGGCCTTATGCTTAACCTGGAGGGTAATACCTTGCAGAGCCATAAGTTTCAGGCACAGGTAAACGCAACATCCCCACTTAAAAAGCAGCTTTGGCAGCAGACGGTAATAGCTAAGATAACCAACCAGGCCACACTGCTTAAAGCTGAAAGAACAGAATTTGGATTGCTGAATACTTATGCAAAAAATGTAAAAAGCGGTGACAGTAGCAATTGTGAGGCTATGGCGGCCGCATACTACTGGAAGCGCCTATTTCCAGAATTTCTTGATTTTAGAAGAGAGCGGTACGGGCCTCCGCCTAATAATCTTTTAAATTATGGCTATGCCATTGTTAGGGCCGTTGTTGCACGTGCTTTGGTTGCAAGCGGCTTATTACCTACGCTCGGCATTTTTCACCGCAACCAGTACAACGCTTATTGCCTCGCAGACGATATCATGGAGCCGTACCGGGTTTTTGTGGATAAGACAGTTTGCAATATCATCAGGATGAACGGACAGTTTTTAGAAATGACAACAAATATGAAAAAGGAATTGCTCGCTATACCCGCAACGGATGTACTGATAGACGACCAGAAAAGCCCGCTGATGATTGCTGCACAACGAACTACCGCCTCATTGGTAAAATGTTTTGAAGGAAAGGGAAGAAAAATAATGTATCCGGAAATGCTGGTTTAAGGAATGCTGCAACCTGACTTAAAACAATAAAATGTTTGACAGATTAAACGCCTATCGTATTATGTGGCTGTTAGTAATGTACGACCTTCCTGTAACCACAAAATCCGACAGAAAAATTCATGCAAAGTTTAGGAAATATTTATTGGCCGATGGCTTTCAAAGGTTTCAGTTTAGTATGTACATCAGGCATTGCATCAGCCGAGAAAATGCAGAAGTACACACAAAAAGAGTAAAAGCGGGTTTGCCGGAACGGGGAACGATTGGAATAATAACCATTACAGACAAGCAGTTTGGAATGATGGAAATATTCCGGGGTCAGGAATTGATAAAAGGACCGGAGACGGTGCAACAGTTAGAACTATTTTAATTGATTAAATACGAATAAAAAAATGGGCAGTTTGCCCATTTTTTTATTCGTACAACAAGGGTAAGAATCAGTACTGTTGGGCGTTTCAGCGTTTGCTGTTGTTACAAACCCAAAGTACGATACAAATTGAAAGCAAATCACAACAGATACCGTAAGGGATAGCAAACACACTCGCGTTGTTACAAACCCAAAGTACGATACAAATTGAAAGCAAATCACAACGAACTTCAGTACTTCCATCTACTATAAAGGGTTGTTACAAACCCAAAGTACGATACAAATTGAAAGCAAATCACAACT
>JBBPZJ010000137.1:0-8473 GCA_038199395.1 Chitinophagales bacterium | reverse complement strand
TTTACAGCAGGCATAAATAAAATATCGCAGCCGCTCTGTTCAAGAAGTAAAATGTCGTTCCCTATTGTAATGGGATACTTCTCAAAATCCTTTACATCATTGAACTGTGTAGGGTTGACAAAAATGCTGCTAACGGTGATATTACAAATATGCTTAGATCTTTCAATTAAAGATATATGGCCGCCATGTAAAGCTCCCATGGTTGGAACAAAGCCAATAGATAAATCATGTTGTTTTAACTGAGTAAGATGTTTTGCTAACGTAACTATTTCTTTAAAAAGGATCATTATGCTGTTTTCGATGCCCGAATCCCCAAATCTGGCTATTCAGATAAAATTGATTAGTTTTGCAAACTCTTTTTTCAAATGGTAAGAGTAAACAATTGGAATAATGTCAACAAAGAAAAGAATTTTATTTATTGCTAACGAAATGTCGCCATATTTAGAGCTGACAGAATTTGCGGAGATAGTGAATAAACTGGCAATTAAGAGCAATGACGCAGGTTTAGAAGTAAGATGCATTATGCCACGTTTTGGAACAATTAATGAAAGAAGACACCGGCTTCACGAAGTAGTGCGGTTATCCGGAATAAATGTAAGTGTTGACAATGATGACTATCCTTTGCAAATTAAAGTAGCTTCTTTGCCAAACGCCCGTTTGCAGGTTTACTTTCTCGATAATGAAGACTTTTTTAGAAGAAAGTTTGTTTTTAATGACGAGGATGAGAAATGGTATGATGATAATGATTTAAGAACTATTTTTTTCTGCAAGGGAGCGATTGAAACTGTTAAAAAATTCGGATGGCCTCCCGACGTGATTCATTGCAGCGGTTGGATGACTTCCCTGGTGCCTCTCTATCTTAAGACTGTCTATAAAAAAGAACCTGTCTTTGCCCATAGTAAAGTTATTTATACCCTGGGAAGCGAAGCCTTTGAGGAGAAACTAAGTGAAGACTTTTCAAAGAAAGCGATCATACATGCAAGTCTTAAAGAAAAAGATCTTGAAATGTTTAAAGATGCTACCAGCTATGCACTACAAAGGGGAGCAGCTACTTATGCGGATGCGATTACTTTCGGTGCAGAAAACATAGACAAAAAGTTAGTTGACGAGTTCTCAAAAGTGAAGGGTAAAAAGGTCATACCGTTTAAAGGGTGGGATACTGATTTAACAGAGTATTTAGAATTGTATAACGACCTTGCGTCGAAGTAGTTAACTCCCTTAATATAATCTATTTCAATTAGATGCGTAAGCTTTTCAGCATTGCTATTGCTATTCTTTTTTTTATTTCAGCCTGTACTAAAATAGAATCAACGACTATTGGGAGTGGGCTACTTCCTCCCATTGATGGGGTAACAACTTTAGATACTACTCTTGATGTTGTTACCAATAATTTCATTGATCCGCTTGGCGACGATGCAAAGGTTTATAAAACAGACGAACATGTTATAGGGGTTATAAATGATGACCCTTTTTTTGGAAAAACGACTGCCACCGCTTTTTTTGAATTAAAGCCCACCTCGTATCCTTTTTCATTGCCCAACGTCAAGGAACTAATTCCCGATTCTGCCGTTCTCATATTGAGTTATAAAGGGGTGTTTGGAGATACAATGCTCAATCAAAATTGGGAGGTACGTGAGGTGTCAGAATCGATGAGGGGAGATACCGTGTTTAATGTTAAGAAGTCTTTTGCTACCGGAAAGCTTTTAGGCTCTGCTTCGATTGACATACCTCATCTGAAAGATTCTATTAACAACAGATTTGAAAATTCAAACAACCAGATCAGAATAAAGCTTTTCCCTTCTTTTGCCACCACGCTGATGAAGCAGTATGATTCTTTAGCAAATGGCGCGTATGCATCCGACTCTCTTTTTAGATTAAACTTCAAAGGATTTGCTGTGATGCCTACTGCAAATAGTGGTGGAAATGCATTATTACGTGTAAACTTGTCTGATACCAATACAAAACTTGCTTTATTCTACAACTACCAGATGAAAGACTCTGCTGGAAAAAGAGATACTGCAGTTAGTTATTTTAGATTTAGCAACGGGTCTAACGTCAATATTCCTGTTTCTGGCAATGCAAACTATATTAAGCGTGAGAGAACTGGCAGTCAGTTGACGCAGTTTTTAAATAACAACGGTAATGACAGTTTCGTATTCATACAAGCAATGCCCGGTACTTTTGCGACCTTAAAAATACCGGATTTAGAATCGTTTCCGAATGTCATTGTTCATCGGGCAGAGTTGATTGCTTTCCAGGCTCCTGATCGTACTCCTTTGCATCTAAGTTTGACACCGCCACGGTATTTGCTTTTAAACGCGATTGATAGCGTTAGTAAACTAAATATAAATGTCCCGAACGATTTTATTGTATCACAAGGAACTCCAAATATTTCAACTTTTGGTGGCTTTATAACGGAAAAAGCCGTTCCTGAAAACGGAATCGTAAAAGCATATACGTTTGATCTCAGCAGGTATGTGCAAGGTATTATCACGAGAAAGGAAACCCGTTATACTTTAAAGTTGTCGGCGCCAAGCAATGACTCTTTGAGGTATACTCCACCATATCCTCAGTCAAATATTGCTTCTACCTTTTATGTTGTTCCGTCCTTTGCAAATAATGTGGCAAACGGTAGAGTGCGTCTTGGCGGTGGAGGAATGACTAAGGAAAATCAACTGAGAATGCGACTAAGAATAGTTTATTCGAAACTATAAATCAAACTTTTTAAGTCCTTATCTTTGCGGCCAATTTTAAAAATACTCAGTCAACTATGCCTTATTTATTCACTTCAGAAAGCGTATCTGAAGGACATCCAGATAAAGTTGCAGACCAGATAAGCGATGCCTTAATTGATCATTTTTTAGCTTTCGATCCTCAGAGCAAAGTAGCATGTGAAACGTTGGTTACAACAGGCCAGGTTATATTAGCTGGCGAAGTTAAGAGCAAGGCATACCTTGACGTACAGGAAATCGCACGTGGTGTTATTCGCAAAATAGGGTATACCAAAAGTGAGTATATGTTTGAGGCGAATAGCTGCGGCGTTTTATCGGCTATTCACGAACAGTCTTCTGATATCAACCAGGGTGTGGACAGGCAAAATAAGGAAGAGCAGGGGGCAGGCGATCAGGGAATGATGTTTGGTTACGCAACAAATGAGACCGATTCTTATATGCCTCTGGCCCTCGATTTAGCACATAAGCTGCTAATCGAATTAGCAGTTTTAAGAAGAGAGAATGGAATCATCAGTTATCTTAGGCCTGATGCTAAAAGCCAGGTGACTTTAGAGTATGATGACAACAACCAACCTGTAAGAATCGATGCAATAGTGGTGTCAACCCAGCATGATGATTTTGGTCCTGAAGAGACAATGCTTGCCAAAATCAAAAGTGATGTGATAAATATTCTTATTCCAAGAGTTAAAAGCAAGTATCAAAAATATGCTCATCTTTTTACGGAGGACATAAAATATCATATAAATCCTACAGGTAAATTTGTTATCGGGGGCCCTCATGGCGATACTGGTTTAACCGGCAGGAAAATTATTGTGGATACTTATGGTGGTAAAGGTGCCCATGGCGGTGGTGCTTTTAGCGGAAAAGATCCATCAAAGGTCGATCGTAGTGCTGCTTATGCAACAAGGCATATAGCTAAAAACCTGGTTGCTTCAGGCGTTTGCACTGAAGTGCTCGTGCAGGTTTCTTACGCCATAGGTGTTGCCGAGCCTACCAGTATTTATGTAAATACATATGGTACTGCAAAAGTGGGAATGTCTGATGGCGAAATTGCAAAGTTGGTAGAAGGCATTTTTGATATGCGTCCATATTTTATTGAGCAACGCTTAAAATTGAGAGCACCTATTTACAGTGAGACTGCTGCATATGGTCATATGGGGCGTGATTGTGAGATTAAAACTAAACAATTTGTTACTCCTGCAGGTGATGTAAAGTCAGTAGAAGTGGAATTATTTACCTGGGAAAAACTTGACTACGTAGATAAAGTGAAAGAAACATTTAAGCTACAATAGGCCTTTTATAATAATATTTGAAAAAAATCTTGTTCTTTAGAATGAGGTTTTTTTTTGCCATCAGGTTTGGTAAGATGGTTAGAAAAAACAGGAATAATACAGTTCATTTACCTATAAATAGCCAATGCACATTTCTGCTTAAGACTTTCTGTTTTATGTCACTGCCTTAATAAGTCAATCACTAAATAACTTGTTACTATTTGCCTTTACTTTGCTACCATGAATTTTCGTAATCAACAACAGAAGTCCCGGCCAAAAAAAAGCACTTTGATTGTAGGAAGAGATAAAGTGATAGAGGCTCTTAAGCAGGGCAAACAGCTAGAAAGAATTTATCTGGTAAGTACAGTGCATGGGGAGGAAATAAACGAAATTAAAGCGTTGGCTGCGGCCAATCAAATACCGGTTAACAAAGTACCTGTCGAAAAGCTAAACGGATTTAATGTAAGTAATCATGAGGGTTGTATCGCAGTGATCTCTAAAGTACAATACCAGGATTTACAGCAAGTAATTTCTTATGTTGTGGAAAAAGGTGAATCGCCATTATTTTTAATGTTGGACGGAATTACAGATGTAAGAAACATAGGAGCGCTGGCAAGAACAGCCTTATGTTGTGGTGTTCACGCTATCATTATTCCTGAAAAAGGGGTTGGTGCATTAAATGAAGATGCTATAGCAACATCGGCGGGAGCGCTGGAAAAAGTGGCTATTTGCCGGGTAAATACTTTAATGAAAGCTGTTGACGAATTGCATCTTAATGGCATTAGTGTATTTGCAAGTGAAATGTCTGCAGAAATAAGTTTATTTGACATAAAGCTAACAGAACCTGCCGCTATTATAATGGGTAGCGAGGATAAGGGAGTTTACCCTGCGTTGATGAAAATAGCTGATGAACAATTTAAAATACCAATGAAGGGGAACTTCGAATCCCTTAACGTCTCAGTTGCTGCAGGAATGATTTTATATGAAGCAATGAAGCAGAGAATGGGTGGAAAATAAGAATTTAATCTGATGCCGCTACAACGCTTCCTTGGATAATTTGCCGGGAGGGCATACAAGATCTGTAAGCTTGTTTAGAGTTATTAAAAAGCAGGTTTTTTTGATAATCTTTCCTTTACGATAAAATGAACATTTTAGAAATGAATTATATGAAATGCAAACTGACCTTTCGAATTATACTCTATGGAAGGTAAAGGAAACTTAAAAGCATTCAAAGCACCAAAAGCCAGTTTTAAGAATTTACTGCGCGTTTTTATTTTTGTAAGATCAATGTCAGGCGAGATATAGTACTGGCGATATCTTATTATATCGCGACGATCGAAGGGAAGGGCACCGGGCTCGACTCTGGCGATATTACTTACAGCTCCAAACATTCCATCAGCACCATATCCAAAAGCCACACTTAACCAGGAAGGCAAATTACTCTGGGGCATAAACGATTTTAGATTAGCGCTCAACCAGTACGTTTGACCATTGTAGTCCTTTATTAAACGCTCGCTCAAACTGCTGCCATACAAAGTATTTGCCCGCATATTTAAATCAGGTGAACCGTAATCTCTTCTATGGAAAGAAAACTTGTATTTTATACGCTGTTCGTTCCATTTCAGCTCCTGGCCTATCAGCAGGCCTACGCCAAAAATATTTGCACCCATATCTCCCCAACTCCAACCCCATTCTGCACTAAAACCGTCCATTGTCTCTATAATCGATTGGTAGGCCAATGCACTTAATCCACCAATCAAGGCACTCTTTCTTCTCGACATACCTGTCCATCTCCACATTTCCATACTTCCATAACCTTCTATGTAGGCGCTATACGAATGACCGACTTTGTCAACTTGCTTCCATTCATTATTATCATTGAAAAAATGAAAACTTGACTGGGGATAGTTTTTATACCAATCTGAGTACAAACCCACCATAGTTGCTCCATATCCTATAATATTTGCAGCCGCAACTAATCGTACTCTTTTTTTACTAAGGCTGTCGCCAATCAACATGTTTCCGTAGGGCTGCGACGGAAAGTGTTTTAAGACTAGTGATACTTTTGTTTGAGTTAGGTCTACACTACTATCTGTTGCTAACGCTTGACTAAAAATGTTTAAGGGAAGGAAGAAAATAGCGGCGTAAAATACCCTATTTATATATTTACCAGCTCTCAGCCTATTCTTCATAAATTAAACGTACGGTATTGAAATTAATAAGGCGATATTATTGAATGATCTAATCACCAAATTTTTCTTAAACTTGCTTTTCAAACGATTGCAAGTTACTGGTTTAGCGTTACAGCAAAGATGTAACTTCTAACTTCTACCTTGTAACTTGCGCTTCCAACAAAAATTAGTTTTGGTATCATAATTATATACTTTCATTAAAACGCTATAAACATGGATGCGGCTATTCTAGAAAAAGCAAATGTATGGTTGAATGGAAACTATGACGAGGCAACTAAAGATGAAATTCGTAAGTTACAAGACACTTCGCCTGATGAACTTGCAGAATCATTCTATCGCAGTCTCGAATTTGGTACAGGTGGCCTACGCGGAATAATGGGAGTAGGAACAAACAGGATGAATAAATATACGGTAGGAACGGCTACTCAAGGTTTTGCCAATTATTTAAAAAAAGTATATGGCTCCGCAGAGATCAAAGTTGCTATTGCCCATGATTGTCGCAATAACAGCCGTTTTTTTGCTGAGACAACCGCAAATGTTTTTGCCGCAAATGATATAAAAGTTTATTTGTTCGAAGCACTAAGGCCTACACCTGAACTTTCTTTTACGATCCGTCATTTGGGTTGTCAGGCAGGCGTCGTTCTCACGGCTTCTCACAACCCAAAAGAGTACAATGGTTACAAGGCATATTGGAAAGATGGCGGACAACTAGTACCTCCGCATGATAAAAATGTAATTACAGAAGTTGAAGCAATCACCAGCGTAGATGAAGTGAAATTTAGCGGAGGCGAAGAAAATATTTCAATACTGGGTAATGGAATGGATGAAGCTTTTATTGATATGGTTAAAAGCCTTAGCATATACCCTGAAGTAATTGAAAAGCAACACGACCTGAAGATCGTGTACACCCCCATTCATGGTACCGGCATTACCTTGATGCCGCAGGTGCTGCAAAGGTTTGGCTTCACCAATGTAACTATTGTGGAAGAGCAGGCCACCCCAGACGGAAATTTTCCAACAGTAGTGTATCCAAATCCCGAAGAAAGTGAGGCGATGAGTATTGGTTTAAAAAAGGCAAAAGAAATTGATGCCGATATTTTATTGGGGACTGATCCGGATAGTGACAGGGTAGGAATTGCAATAAAAAATTCAAAGGGTGAATGGGTGTTAATGAATGGTAACCAAACGGCTGTTCTTGCCTTTAACTATATGATAGAGGCAAGGAAGGTAAAAGGAATTGCCAAGCCAAACGACATGGTAATAAAAACGATTGTGACAACCAATTTGATTGATGATATTGCTGCGGCTAACGGAGTGACCTGCTACAATGTACTTACGGGGTTTAAATGGATTGCAGAATTGATTACAGAGAAACTCGGAAAAGAAAACTACATAATTGGTGGTGAAGAAAGTTATGGTTTAATGATAGGCGACAAAATAAGAGACAAAGATGCTATTTCTGCCGTTGCCCTGCTTTGTGAAATGGCCGCTTACCAAAAGAACCAGGGACAAAGCCTCTTTCAGAAATTAGTCGATTTGTATGTACAGTACGGCTATTATAAGGAAAGCCTTATTTCAATAACCAAAAAAGGAATGCGAGGTGCTGAAGAAATAGCCGAAATGATGCAGGGATTTCGTGCTAATCCTCCTGCAACGATTAATGGCTCTCCTGTAGTGCAATTACTCGATTGTCAAACACAGGTTGGAAAAAACCTGCAATCAGGAAACGTATGGGAAATAGAATTGCCAAAAAGCAACGTGCTGCAATTTTTACTTGAAGATGGTTCTAAGATATCTGCAAGACCAAGCGGTACTGAGCCAAAAATTAAATTTTATTTCAGCGTAAAAACCAGACTTGAAAGTGCTGAAAAATTTGATGAAACAGAAAAGCAGATGGATGATAAAATACAAGCAATTATTAGCGATATGAAGCTTAAATAGAGATTGTATTTAATTAATTATAAAGGCCGCTTATTCGATGTTCTCCGGCTGTCAATCTGTCCATTATTGCATCGGCTATTGTTGGTTCGTTTAGGTATTGGTGCCAGGAAGCGACAGGTAATTGTGAAGTGATAATTGTTGATCTTTTTCCATGCCTTTCCTCTAATACCTGAAGCAATGCAAGCTTCATTTGCTGGGTTAATGGTTGCAGACCAAAATCATCAAGGATTATTAATGTTTGTCTTTCCAGGTGGTTGAGCAGTTTGATGTATGTGCCATCGAGTTTTGCAAGGGTTACTTTTTCTATAAACCGGTTCATGTTGAGATAAGTAGTTTT
>JBBPZJ010000136.1:0-5284 GCA_038199395.1 Chitinophagales bacterium | reverse complement strand
TTTTATTATGAACACGGATATGATACAGAAAAATCAAAAGTCTACTTACCAAAGTCTGAGGGAGTGGTAGGAGTGAAGTATAAGTACATGCGATATTATAATGGAATGGATCCGGATAATTTCTTCTACGAAGAATTGTACGACCATGTGTTAGATCCTTTTGAAGTGCATAATCTCGCCAACAATGCAGAGAAATCTGCATTAAAGAGTGAGATGATCAACAACATGAAGCATTTGAGAAAAGATTTGAAATAACTTTTTTGATCTTGTTCTGCTAAAATATTCAAAAGAATAACTGAGTTGGTACACTCTAAAAAGATAGCAGTTAACTTTAGTTAATAAAAAAAGACAGATAGATATAGAGAATATTATCTTTCGTCATATTTCAAAATCCAAATGAATAAGAATTTTAATTTTTTCAAAAGAATTGCCTGATGTTTTCCGGAAAATTGTCTTCTTATATAATTAAAAGTGCTGTACTGATCGGCCTTGTTTCTTGTAATAGTCAGGAAGTAGAACCTGTTACTTCAACAGGTGCGGCAAAAACAGCAGATCATTCTGCAGAAGTTGTAAAGCCAAAAATGGTTTGGATACCTGGAGGATCATTTCAAATGGGAACTGAGGATCCGCAATTTCCCGATGCTCAACCGGTTCATAAGGTTACTTTGAAAGGTTTTTTGATGGATGAGCATGAAGTAACAAATGCTGAATTTGAAAAGTTTGTACAAGCCACCAACTATGTGACTGTAGCTGAGCAAAAATTAGATCCAAAAGATTATCCCGGAGTGCCTCCTGAAACATTGGTTCCGGGCTCAGCAATTTTTACTGTCCCCGACCATAAAGTAGCGTTAGACAATCCCCTTCAATGGTGGAAGTATGTGGCGGGTGCAGATTGGAAACACCCGCTTGGTCCTAATTCTTTCTTATCGGGTCTTGAAAATTATCCGGTCGTTCACATTAGTTATCTGGATGCGGCCGCTTATGCAAAATGGGCAGGCAAAAGGCTGCCAACAGAAGCAGAGTGGGAATATGCTGCACGAGGCGGAACAGAAGGGCAGAAGTATTATTGGGGCAGTGAACTGAAACCCGGAGGAAAGTGGGTGGCAAATATTTACCAGGGAGATTTTCCTGAAAAGAACACTGGTGAAGATGGTTTTGCAGGAATAGCACCTGTTAAATCATATAGCGCTAACCCTTATGGTTTATTTGATATGGACGGTAACGTGTGGGAGTGGTGCAGCGACTTTTACAGGAACGATTATTACAGTCAAAGCCCGGCGAATAATCCACATGGCCCGGCAGACAGCTACGATGCTGAAGAACCCGGCGCAGTAAAGAGAGTTCAGCGGGGAGGTTCTTTTCTCTGCAGCGATCAATATTGCATCCGCTACAAAGCAGGAAGCCGGGGAAAAGGCGAAGTCAGCAGCGGAAGTAATAACTTAGGTTTCAGATGTGTGAAGGATAGTATTTGAATAAAAATCCTTTAGAATATAATTGTCAATTTTGGGGATGTTGTTACAATTGAAAAGAATAACATTGTTAGCTGAAATGTTTTTTGAATGAATAAAAAAATTATTGGATCGTTACTTTTCATTTTGTCATTTTTCACTTTTTCTTGCCGACAAAGGGACTTAGACGCGGTCAAAACAAATGTGGAAGTTACCGGTAAAACAGATGCCGGGTTAGCTAGTATAATACCAGCCGCTCAACAGGACTCACTACATCGTCAGTCGGCGGATCGATATAAAAAGAGATCTTGTTGCGTTGGGGTGCCGTCCCGATTTAAAACAAATGTCAGGAGCGTGGCAGAAAAAAACTAGCATAGCCATAATTCGAGTGCCGCATTTCCAAAATATATGGTACTTGCTCTTCCAATATTTATAAGTACTTATTTTAAGAATTCCTCTCTTATGGTCGTTTTTATCCTGTTTTACGGGCGCTGTTTAATTCACCGATTGTACAAATCATATTAACTGCTACGACTTTTTTACGACTTCCCTTTTCAGCAGTTACATCAACTTTATTTTCAGCACCTTCAACATAACTTTGTATCGTTTTACCGATCAAATAATTTTGACATCACACAAAAGAAAGTGTAAAGAATAGCTGCAGCAAGAACTGAATTTCCTTTTTTGAATGTGCATGATGTATAACTAAAAATATGAAAAGATTTGCAGGCCTTTTAATCATGGCTTTTGTTGCAGGAAATAATAATGGCTTGTTTGCACAACCCATTGCAAAATCAGACGAAAAGACCTATACAAACCCCCTTCCTGTTGTGTTCGGAGATCCATACGTGTTGTATGTAAAAGGAGGTAAGTACTACATGTATGGAACGGGTGGCTTTAAGCATGGCTTTGCAGCCTATTCTTCTATAGATCTTGTAAATTGGAAAAGTGAAGGGCAGGTTTGGTGGGCCAGCAATAAGAATGGCTGGACCGACAGCACTGCCGGTTGGGATGGTGCATACTGGGCTCCGGAAGTGTATAAAGTAGGTGGCAAGTTTTATATGTTTTACAGCGCTCAATGGAAAGAGAACCCTACTAAAGAGTATGAAAACTTTCGCATTGGTGTGGCTGTTGCAGACAAACCAACAGGCCCATTTGTCGACTTAATTAATAAACCGGTTTTTGATCCCGGCTATCCTGTCATTGATGCGAATGTTTTGTTTGATAAAGACGGAAGATTGTACCTCTATTATTCCCGTGCTGCTTACAAGCATCCGGTAAAAAGTGAGGTAGCGGACTGGGCAAAAAGCAAAGGCTGGTATAATGAGATTGAAGAGAGCTGGGTATACGGGGTGGAACTAAAACCGGATTTCAGCGGCGTAATTGGCGAGCCGGTATTATTGTTACGTCCACCTGTAACTATGCAGGACAAGCAGGCTGAATGGGAAAGCCGTTCTGTTACGTCAAAAGAAGTAAATCGAAGGTGGACCGAAGGTTCGGTAACCTTTAGAAAAGGAGATACTTATTACATTATGTATTCTGCCAATTACTTTGGCGGTAAGAATTATGCAGTAGGTTATGCAACTTCAAAAAGCCCTTTAGGTCCATTTGAAAAATCTGATGATAACCCCATACTTAGTAAAAATGTAGACAAAGGTGGAATTGTTACGGGTACGGGACACAACAGCATTACTTACTCACCCGATGGCAAAGAAATGTTTTGCGTATATCATGGCCGCACTACAGCCACGGGAGATAAGCGTGTAGTATTTATTGACCGGATGAAAACACTGAAAGACGGACGACTGGTGGTTGAAGGGCCAACTACCAAGCCACAACCAATGCCATCGGGAATACAGAGGAAATAACAGCATGACGCCCTTAATCTAAATACCTTTCAATGAAAACCTCCTTTCTAATGAAAGATTTATTTAAATTTGATCTATGGGTGATACTACTTATACTATAAGAATTAAAAAGGAATATGCATCAGCTATCATTGAAGATTTAAAACAGGTTGATGCAATTGAAATCGTGGAAGAACCAGTTCCTGAATGGCAAAAGGAAGAATCGCTTAAAAGACTTTCAGAATTGATAACAAACCCTTCATCAGCATTATCCGAAAAAGAGTTTTTCAAAGCTTTAGATAGCAAAAGTGAAAAAAAACTATGAACTGCTTTTCTCCCCTAAAGCTTTAGCTGATATAGAGGAAGCCCGTGTATGGTATAATCTACAACAAAAGGGCCTGGGAAAGAGATTGATTTTGGATGTGAAAAATGTAATTGCTTTTATAAAACGAAATCCTTATTTCGCTTCCGTAAAGTTTGAAAACATTAGAACGGCAGCATGTAACACCTTTCCTTATGCGGTTCATTATGAAATTGACGAAGATCAAAATGTAGTCAGAATTGTTTCTATATTTCATTTTAGCAGAAGACCTTCTTGGTAAGACGAATAGTAATTTAGATGATAAATACAAGTCTTCTGCGCTTCTTGTGCCCGAATTCTCTCTCACACAAATCCATCTTTTCAAATTGTTTTTTTAGGGGGTACCCGTCGGTTAAGTTGCAAAGGTGGAATTAGAAAATTTTTATTCTAACTCCTGATCATGCCGCATGCCGGGGTCCCTGCCTTTCCCACAAGCCTTTTTAGGAGACCCCAGCAGGACGAAAAACAGGTGAATGGAATTTTATAACACACTATAACGCTTAAGCAGTATTTGTTGGTGAAGAACACCAACAAAGGAAAAAAATTGTTTTTTATGGGTACCCGTCGGTTAAGTTCCAATGGTGGAATTAGCAGTTTTTTATTCTAACACCTGATCATGCCGCATGTCGGGGTCCCTGCCTTTACCACAACGCCTTTTAGGAGACCCCAGCAGGACGAAAAATGATTTTCACGATTTGGGGTACACTCTAAAGTTGTGAGTTTTTAAAAAAGAAATTGAAAAGTAAAAGGCTCGAGAATAACGGGCAAAACAACTATCTTCAATAAACACGAAAACATAAGGCTTATTAGAATAAAAAATTTATTCAAGCTTTGCTAAGCCTTGTTTGTACTGTAGGTTTAAATTGACGCAAACTGATGAAAGAACTGCTTAATAAATATAAAGATAACCCCGAAGCGAAGGATGTAATTCGGTTGCTTAATTACACTAACCAATCAGTTTTTCTAACTGGAAAAGCTGGAACAGGCAAGTCAACACTTCTACAAAGGCTTACACACCATATCAAAAAGAATTATATTATTCTTGCACCTACCGGAATTGCGGCATTAAATGTAGAAGGCCAAACTTTACATTCTTTTTTTCATTTCGAGTTACGTCCCTATTTACCTTCCGATAAAGATTTTGCTCCTCTAACAAAAAAAGAAGAACTACTACAAAAACTTGACATAATAATCATAGATGAAATATCAATGGTCAGGTGCGATTTAATGAATGCCGTAGATTTGATATTGCGAAAAAATTTAAAGACAAGCATCCCCTTTGCAGGGAAGCAGCTTTTTCTAATTGGAGATTTATTTCAGCTTCCACCCGTTATCGACAGCAAGAAGCTTGAAGAGGTTGAAATTCTTAATGCTAATTACAGCACTCCCTATTTTTTTAGTGCAAAAGCATTTGAAGCAGGGAGTAAATATCACCTTATTGAACTACAAAGAGTGTATAGACAAAAAGACAAGGATTTTATTGAATTATTAAATGGAGTAAGAGAAAATAATCTGCAAATAAACCATTTGACACATCTAAACAAAAGATTTAATCCCTTGTATATACCCAAAGGAAATGAGTTCGAAATTATTTTGGCAACTACTAATGAAATTGTTCGCCGAACAAA
>JBBPZJ010000135.1:0-14427 GCA_038199395.1 Chitinophagales bacterium | reverse complement strand
ACTTTAATAAAAGAAGAAATAACAGAAAGCTTATTTATTTTCGAAGCATGATTCAGCAGTGGCTAAATTGGCGGACAGTACTCACTTTGTTTGCCGTTTGTATTGTAACCGGTACCATTTTCTACTCTAACTATTTGTCAAAGAAAATTGGAAATGAAGAAAGACAAAAAGTAGAGACTTGGGTTGAGGCGCAGAAAACTATTCTTGTTGTTACCGATCAATCTAACCTCAATCTTGCCATACGCATTTCCACGGGAAACGATGATATACCAATAATTGAAACAAATGAAAAAGACAGCATTACTAATAGTTATGTAAACCTTGATTCTGCAGAAGTAAATGGGGATCCTGATTACTTAAAAGAAAAACTGAGAGAATTTAAGCGTATTCATCCTGTTCCTATCCGAATGCCCTTGTCTCAAAAGGGAAATGTAGAAAACAGGTATTACTACGGAGAGAGCAAGCTTCAAAAAGAAGTAAGGTACTATCCTCTTGTACAACTGATTATCATCGGGTTATTTATTATTATTACCGTAGTAGCGCAGCGAAGCAGCTTTCACAACACACAAAACCAGGTGTGGGCTGGCCTTGCAAAAGAGACTGCTCACCAATTAGGAACACCTGTAACAAGCCTCGAAGGATGGATAGAAGTGTTGCGTGATATCCCGGGTAATTCCAGCCTGGTAGTAGAGATCGAAAAGGATGTCGACCGATTAAAATTAATTTCTGATCGATTCGGTAAAATCGGTAGTATTCCAAAATTGGAACAACGAAATCTTGTTGAGCAAATAACCAGCATGATTGATTACATTAAGAAAAGAGCTAGTGGCAAAGTCGAGTTTAATTTGAATTCTGATGGTAAAACAGAGATTCTCGCTATGGTCTCGCCGCCATTATTTGACTGGGTGATTGAAAATTTGTTGAAAAACGCATTGGATGCGATGGAAGGAAAAGGAAAAATAGATGTTACTGTAAGAGATGAAGTCGAGCTAATCACTATCGATGTAAAAGACAATGGTAAGGGCATAAGTAAAAAAAACATACCAAAAGTTTTCAACCCCGGCTTTACAACTAAAAAAAGGGGATGGGGTTTAGGTCTGACTTTAACACAGCGAATAGTTAAGCAATATCACAAAGGAAAGATCTTTATCAAACATTCTGAACCTGGTAAAGGAACTACTTTTAGAATTGTCTTAAACAAGTAGAACGACTGCTTTTTCTTTTAAGAAACCATTATCTTAATTTAACGGGAAAAGGCATGATATTTATCCGAAAAGATTTCGTGCTGCTCTATAAGTACATTTAATTGCTCTATTATCTCAATCGTCGAAAAATACTTTCCAATCTACCCTTGTTTTGATTTCTACAATATCTGAATGGTCTTTTTCCCGCTATGCTTACGAAAAAGCCGCAAGAAGTCAATTGATTTCTTGCGGCTTTTTTTGCAAAGAGTCGCTATCAAATTTTTTTGTGCTAAACTGTCACTTCATTTTGATCACCTGTGAACCAGCAAGTAGAAATGCGCCGGCTCCATATACTTCCCAGCTCTCTGCACTAAAGTTCTTTTGAGGATCGGCGCCAATAGGTTGTACCCAGCCAACTCGTCCTTCAGGTGAAACCAATTTGTTCAACCCTTCCCATGCTTTTCTAACTGCCGGTCCATATTTTTGTTTGTTCAATATTCCTTTATTAATGCCCCATGCCAGGGCATAACAGTAAAAGCCCGACCCGCTACCCTCCCCGCCGGGATAAGACTCAGGATCAAGTAAACTCGCTCTCCATAGTCCGTCTGCTTGCTGAAGCGATATTATTCTTTCAGCCATTTCACGATAAATAGTAAGGTAAAAGTTGCGTACAGGATAATTTTTTGGGAGTTCATCAAGCAGCCGTACTAATCCCCCCATAACCCATCCATTCCCCCGTGACCAAAACACCAGCTTACCATTCTTTTCATGCTTCCCCTGGCCCTGTTCATCAATTAAATAACTTGCATCACGAGCAAAAAGGTGTTCTTTCTTATTATATAAAAGATCGTATGTCTGCTTAAATAAGGAGTCGTTCAGTGTAAAATAAGAAGGATCTTTCAAGGTAGCTCCTAACTTGGCAAGTGTGGGAGGAGCCATAAATAAAGCATCGCACCACCACCATGTTATGTTGTGGTTCTTAACCTCACGTCCGGGTACTGTCCGAAGTTTTTGAACCGTGTCAATAGTCGCCTGTATCATTTGGCGGTCTTTTTTTATACGGTAAACATCAATGTAGGTTTGGCTGATAGCAATATCATCGGCATGGTCATAACGAGGCCCCGGCTTCCATCCGGTTCTTTGCCCAAGTGCCATCAGAGAATCAAGAATAGCTGTTGACTTTGTAGTTTCATAAGCCGCCACTACTCCGGCATAAAAGGCTCCATTTGTCCAATCTGTCGGGGTGTGTTTGGGATTATTTAGTTGCCACTCCGTTACCTTGAGCATCCTTGACTTTATATTATTCGCATTGAAGATATCGCTATTATTATCTTGTGCTGCAACTGCCGTATGAACGGCAAAAAGGATTAACAAAAAGCAAAAAAAAGATTTACAGAAATACGATCCGGAAGAATAGTTCAGTACAATTTCCTTTTTCATACGTAAAAAATCGGTTTAAAAATTTATTTGAAACATGGAAACATTCGTTGTTTCTCGTGCAAACATAATTACAAAGAGATTATCATAAGGAATAGTGAAAAGTATTTACCTAATCTTTGTTGTAAAAAAGAAATAGATAAATGTGATACAAGGATGGGTAATGTTGAGATGAATAACAGATTAAAATTGGGAGACCATAAATATGCGATTAAATAGCTTTTTGAAATAGACAGGAGAATAGGTATCGATAGTAGTAAAAAAAATAAAAAGTCTATCCAATTTTTAAACTCACACATTAAACCATTGCATAAATAGCAGGAAAAAGCTTTTAGTTATAAAGGCATTGTAGCAAGCGAGCGAGTTTTAAAAATTAAAGGTTTTCATTATTATCATCCATCAGTTCTCTTTCGATCTCCTCCATTTGTACGATGTCCCATGCTTCGCTTTCGCTTGGAGTAATATTCATGTCTTCCAGCAATTCCATATCATCCAACTTTTGCTCCACCGCAGGTTGAACATTACAAATAATAAATGAGGCGTTTTTTTCATAAAAAACCTGTTGAAGCTGAGCCATTTCTTCAGCGGCTTTTTCTGTAATAGATTCAACTTCTTCCATCTTTAATACCACATTACTAATCTTTTGCTGTAGAAATTTCGTAACTAATTGGGAAAGGTTTGCTGCTATAATGTCAGATAGAATTGGTTCCATCAGCGTTATAACATAAAATTTCTCTTTGGTATCAATTTTGACCTTCATGATTACAGTTTGATTAACATGTGTGAATAACGACGCATACTCAAGCTTCAAAAATATTCGTTATTATTGTATCAAAGAATTTTAAACTTATGGATAATAATTTTTCAGCCCAGGTAAAGGAAATTATTTCGTTCAGCAGGGAGGAAGCTCTACGGTTGGGAAATGATTTTATTGGGACGGAACATTTGCTGCTGGGTTTGATCAGAGAGGGCGAAAATACAGCTATCCGCATTTTAAAAACATTAAATGTAGATCTGTATGAGTTGCGTAAGGAGGTGGAGCTGGCAGTAAAAGATAAAACGGGAAAAAACATAGCTAACATCAACAGTCTTCCTTTAACAAAACAGGCTGAAAAAGTAATTCGTGTAACTGTTTTAGAAGCAAAAGCGCTTAAAAGCCCGCTTGTTGAAACTGAACATCTGATGCTTTCTATCTTAAAAAATAAAGAAAACATAGCCACACAGATATTAAACCAATTTGATGTTGATTATGATGTCTTTAGAAATGAATTAGGCATGGTTAGAAGCAGTGATACCCGCAGCGAATACACCGAAGACAACGATGATGATTTCGACGAAGACCGGAAAGGGTATTCTCAGCAGCAGAGAGCTAAGCAGCAAAGCAACCCGAAAAGCAAGACACCTGTATTAGACAATTTTGGTCGTGATATTACCAAATTAGCAGAAAGTGGCACTTTGGACCCAATAGTGGGTCGTGAAAAGGAGATAGAAAGAGTAAGCCAGATATTAAGCCGGCGTAAAAAGAACAATCCAATTCTGATCGGAGAGCCAGGTGTAGGTAAGACAGCCATTGTAGAAGGTTTGGCATTGAGGATAGTACAAAGAAAGGTTAGCCGTGTTTTGTTTGACAAAAGAGTAATAAGCCTCGATCTTGCAGCACTTGTCGCTGGCACGAAGTATCGTGGTCAGTTTGAAGAAAGAATGAAGGCTATAATGAACGAACTGGAAAAAAACCGTGATGTGATTTTGTTTATCGACGAGATTCATACCATTGTTGGCGCCGGGGGCGCCAGTGGCTCGCTCGATGCATCCAACATTTTCAAACCTGCTCTTGCCAGAGGAGAGTTACAATGCATAGGCGCTTCTACTTTAGACGAATACCGTCAGTATATTGAGAAAGATGGCGCATTAGATCGTCGTTTTCAAAAGGTATTGATAGAACCTCCTACTGTCGAAGAAACTATTCTAATACTTACAAACATTCAAAGTAAGTATGAAGATTACCATAGTGTATCTTACTCTACTGATGCCATTGAAGCCTGTGTAAAGCTGAGCGACCGGTACATGACCGACCGTTTACTGCCAGACAAAGCAATTGATGTGTTAGACGAAGTTGGTGCAAGAGTTCACTTGAAGAACATCAATGTACCAAAAGAAATTTTAGATCTTGAAAAGAAAATTGAGGATATAAAACTGGAGAAAAATAAGGTCGTAAAAAGCCAGCGTTTCGAGGAGGCTGCTGCTTTGCGGGATACTGAAAAGCGGCTGGGTGAAGCGTTAGAGAAAGCAAAGTCGTCATGGGAAGAAGAAAGTAAAAACAAGCGTTTCCCTATTGACGAGGAGGCAATTGCAGAGGTCGTGAGCATGATGACAGGAATACCGGTTAAACGTATGGTAGAAGCTGAGACCGAAAAGCTTCGTAGAATGGCTGATGATATGTCAGCAATGGTAGTTGGCCAAAAGGAAGCGATTGCAAAAGTTACCAAGGCTATTCAGCGAAATAGAGTGGGATTAAAAGATCCTAAAAAGCCTATTGGGACTTTTATCTTCTTAGGACCTACAGGTGTTGGTAAAACAGAATTAGCCCGTTCTCTGGCTCGCTACATGTTCGATAGTGAAGAATCTCTTATTCGTATTGACATGAGTGAATACATGGAAAAATTCACTGTAAGCCGTTTAGTTGGTGCGCCTCCCGGATATGTAGGATATGAAGAAGGGGGTCAACTGACTGAAAAAGTTCGCCGCAAACCTTACAGTGTTATATTGTTAGACGAAATCGAGAAAGCTCATCCTGATATTTATAATATATTATTGCAGGTATTAGATGATGGACAGTTAACTGATGGTTTGGGCAGAAAGGTGGATTTTAAAAATACCCTTATCATTATGACTTCAAATATTGGTGTTCGTCAGTTAAAGGAGTTTGGTGATGGCGTAGGTTTCGCGACTGCAAACAGGGTAGAAAATGCAGATGAGAACAACAAAGCTGTTATCGAAAAAGCTTTAAAACGTACATTCTCGCCGGAGTTCTTAAACAGGATAGATGATGTAGTTGTGTTCAATTCACTTTCAAAAGAGCATATTTTTGAGATCATCGATATATTGATGAAGAACGTGATGAAGCGTTTGACTAATCTTGGTTTCAGCCTGGAAATAACTGATGCAGCGAAAGACTTTATTGCAGAGAAAGGATACGATGTTCAGTTTGGCGCAAGACCATTACACCGTGCAATTCAGAAGTATCTGGAAGATGAGTTAGCAGAAGAAATCTTAAGTATGAATGTTAAGCAGGGAGACATACTGATAGGAGATCTGGATAAGGCAAATGAAAAAATCGTTTTTAGTCTGAAAGAAAAAATAGAGGAAAAAGAACAAAGTAAGGCTTGATCTTCTTAATTTTAGCTTTTTAGCCATCCATCCTTCGGGTTGGGTGGCTTTTTTTTGCCGTATTACTGACCTGTTTTCAGTTTACAATTCTTGTATAAAAAGCTTCTGTTTTTTAACTTGCTCGTTTATAAAAAGCATGCTTTTTTCAGGTATTTATTACATTTTTGCAGGAGCAACCTAGTATGAGCATGAAAAAAATTATTATAACGATAGATGGCTATTCTTCTTGCGGTAAAAGCACGCTGGCAAAAGCACTTGCAGAAGAACTGTGCTATGTCTTTATTGACAGTGGGGCGATGTATCGTGCGATAACGTTGTATTTCTTGCGCAACCATGTTAATTGGCATGTTAAAGATGAAGTGATTAAAGCACTTGAAAATATAACGCTTGAATTTAGCTACAGCGATCAAACAAACATATCAGAAATATATCTGAACGATGAAAATGTGGAATGGATTATTAGGGATATGGTAGTAGCTGAAAACGTAAGTGAAGTGGCTGCCGTACGGGAAGTAAGGGAGTTTGCTGTTGCACAGCAAAGAAAGATGGGAGATGCTAAAGGAATAGTTATGGATGGAAGAGATATTGGCACCATCGTTTTTCCGGACGCAGAGTTAAAAATATTTCTTACTGCAGATCCCGCTGTCAGGGTTGAGAGAAGGTTTAGAGAGATGTTATTAAAAAATCCGCACATAACTATAGACGAAGTAAGGACTAATTTAGAAGTACGGGATTACATAGATAGCCATCGGGAGTTTAGTCCGCTAAAAAAAGCAAAAGATGCGATTGTGCTTGATAATTCTAATCTTACCATCAAAGATCAGTTGAAAATAGCGCTTAAGCTGGTCAAAGAAAGATTGGCTGAAACTGAGGTGGTATAACTCTTATTTGTCAGGCTATTGAATTCACTAGTTCCTCTACAGTGATACCAACATCGTAAAATGATATAATCTTTCTTATTACCGCCTCAACAACTGCGTCAGGACAACTCGCTCCACTTGTTATTAAAATTTTCAAAGGTTCTTTCGCAGGGAGAAAATTTACAGAATACAACTCTTGCGTCGTGTGAAAGTTATGATGAAGAATTTCTTTTTTTGATAAAATTTTATCAGGAGAGTCAATATAATAAGTGGTCAATTTATCTTCACATAGTTCGACCAGATGTGAAGTATTGCTGCTATTGTACCCGCCGACAACAATAGCAAGATCACCCTTTGTTTCGAGCAATTTTTGAACAGCAGTTTGATTGTCATTAGTAGCGTAGCATAAAGTGTCGCGGGTGTCGGCAAAACGTTCATCGATATTTGTTTCTGACAACTGATAGTGTTCAATGACGGCTTTTTTTAAATAGTCACTAATTGCCTGTGTATCACTAGCCAGCATGGTAGTTTGATTTACAACTCCAATTTGCTTTAGGTCTCTTTCAACATCAAAACCATCTGAGAATCGTCCCTTAAATTCTTCGTAAAAATCGTGTGCTGGTTTTTCCCCGGTAATATATTTAGCTAGTTCTAGGGTCTCCTTCATATCATTAACGACTACAGTGGGAGTATTTGCTGCGCTATGGCTAAATGTAGCTCTTGTCTCTTCGTGGCTTGGCTTTCCATGCACAATAATGCTGTATCCTTTCTGCGCAATCTGTTCGCTTCTATTCCAAACTTTTTCGACGAAAGGGCAAGTGGTATTGTATTTTTCTGTTGTAATTCCAATTGCGTTCAGTTTAGCCTCAATGGCCAAAGTGGTTCCAAATGCCGGAATAATAACTACATCGTCAGACCTAAGTTCACTGAAATCAACTAATGGTTTGCCCTTTGTATCTTGCAGAAAACGAACTCCCCTTTTAACTAAGTCGGAATTAACCTGTGGATTATGAATCATCTCGCTCAACAAAAAAATCCGCTTCCCCGGATTGTCTTCTATGGTACGAAAAGCAATTTCTATCGCATTTTCGACACCGTAGCAAAAGCCAAAATGACGGGCAAGAAAAATTTGAACGGGACCAAAATCTAATAATGTAGGGCTAAAATCTTTCTTAAGTTTATCTGCTTGTTTTCTGCTGGTTTTAATAGCGCTGATTAAGCTACTTCGATAGATGTTTGGAACGTTAAACTTCTTCATAATTTTAATAACCGGGCAAAGTTACAAAGTGATCAAGGAATAAATGTTAAGGGTGGAAGAAAGTTGGGTATGGAGTACTTCCTCTTTGAGCTTACAAACTGAGTTTCCATCAACTATAGTTGGCCGGGAAACAGTAAAAAAATTAACATCGCAAAAGGTCATCTGCAACAAATAAGAATTCTTACGAAGAATTAGGTGTAGCTCGAAATACATATATCATTGACCAAGGCACCCCTTACTCGAGTCGCCTCAGCTTTACATTTGTAACAGGGGCGACAATCAATGGAAATTTTTCAACATTCACGTTACTGGTATCCAATCCAAAACCCCGCTCTTCAGATAAGCTGACTTCTTTTAACCAAAAATAGAAGCGCATAATTATTTTTTCAATAAATGGCAACTCGTTATCCTGGCTCAAATATTTTTCCATCTTTATAAACTGAAAGTCGCCGATAACGTTGTTGCGCTCAAGGCTTTCATAGCGGCTGGTAACATTTACCTCTTTATTCGCAACAAGGTCTTCTACGACTTTGCGAAACAGCAAATTTATTCTTGGCGGCACTCTAAAGCCGAGGCGAAACTCAACCCTAATGATATCATTGGGAATAATGTGATCTACCTTATACTCCATTGTATAAGGATCATCCAATGTATCGACATGTATAAACCAATAAATGTCGGCCCGCTTCGGCTTACGATTCAAAATAGAATAGACTATTTTATGTTCTATTTCGTTTGGATTATCTGCACTTGTAAGGTACACAAGGTGCGTTGCATACTTAGGAATAGTCTTATCATTACTAAGTTCCTGCAGCTTAGAAATGTAATGTTCTACCCGCACAAACTCTACGTAGCGGTTTTTTATCTTTCTCGCCCTATACCAAACATACATGATTAAAAAAAGGCCTCCTCCTACTAGCAGGGTAACAAAACCTCCATGAGGAAATTTATCGAGATTGGCAGCTAAAAAAGACACTTCTATAGCCAAATAAACCACCAAGAAAAGATAGATCCAAACACGGCGAGTTCTATGCAGCACAAGAAAATTTGCAAAAAGAATGGTGGTGGCAATCATACATATTGTAATGGCCAAACCATAAGCTGCCTCCATATTTGTAGCCTTTTTAAAGTACAACACTATTCCGCAGCAACCAATGAAAAGTACCATGTTAATGCCGGGAACGAAAAGCTGTCCTTTTGCTTCCGACGGATATTTTATTTTCATCTTGGGCCACAGGTTTAGCCTGATAGCCTCACTTATTAACGTGAAGGAGCCGCTTATCAGAGCCTGACTGGCGATAATTGCGGCACTTGTAGCGATAATAATTCCAATGATTACAAACCATTCAGGCATAACTCCATAAAAAGGATTAAATCCGTTGGTAATCATTTCTTCTGAAATAACAACGCCTTTATAATCAGAAAGCAACCATGCTCCCTGTCCTAAGTAATTAAGTATTAAGCATGATTTTACAAAAACCCACGATGCCCTAATGTTGTCTTTGCCACAATGCCCCAAATCAGAATATAAGGCTTCTGCACCGGTGGTACAAAGAAAAACTGCCCCAAGTAGCCAAAAGCCGTGAGGATAACGGGTTAGCAAAGTGACTGCATAGTACGGATTAAAAGCTTTAAATACATGTAGATAGTCCCCTATATGAGAAGAACCTAAAACGCCGAGCATTAAAAACCACAGGGTCATGACAGGACCGAAAAGTTTACCAATAGAAGCAGTTCCAAATTGTTGAGCAAAAAATAAGGCAGCTATAATGCCTAACACAATAGCTACTATAGTAGTGTCTGAAATAGCTCCTAGTGCCGGTATATTTCTTAATCCCTCTATTGCGGATGCGACCGATATCGGCGGTGTAATCATTCCATCTGCAAGTAGCGCCGCTCCTCCTATCATGGCCGCAAAAACAAGCCACTTCCGTCTGCGGCGAACCAATGCAAAAAGAGAGAATATTCCTCCTTCGCCGCGGTTGTCGGCTCGCAGCGTTAGCACAACATACTTTATGGTAGTTTGCAAAGTCAGTGTCCAAATGATGCATGACAGCGAACCTAGTATCAGTATATCTGTAACTGCCCTGTCTTTTAAGATTGCATTTAATACATAAAGAGGTGATGTACCGATATCGCCATATATAATCCCCAACGCAATTAAAATACCAGCAGCAGAAATCCTGCTATTCGAATGAGAACTCATGTTAGGTAAATTTCCGCTTACAAATAAGGAAAGCATGACAAATGTAAAACGATTACTTCATCCATAATAGATTTGAAAAAACAAAAGAGGTCTAAAAGAACCGTCTTTTGTTGGCCAGCATTTCATCGCAGCAAGGTCATTTGGTGAAAGAAAACCGGCTAACTTACACGTTCTGTTTTACCTTTAAAAAATCATTATCCTGCTAAATAAAAAACAATGTGTTTTGAGGCAGTTAAAACAATTAAATCAAATAAAATCAATTTAGAAGCCAAATGAAAAAAATATCGAAATTTCTACCTGTATTTATAATCCTAAACCTGTTAGTTATCAAGACAATCGCACAAAAAAATGAACCTGTTAAGATTGTAAAAGACGCAAAAGAAAATAAGTTTGATGTACTGATTGGTGGCAAGCTGTTCACCAGTTTTTTATATCCTGCCAACATAGAAAAGCCTGTTTTATATCCGATTTTTTCGGCTAAAGGAACCGAAGTAACCAGGGGCTTTCCTCTGCGTACCAAAGCAGGAGACCCAACAGATCATCCGCATCATCTCGGCCTCTGGATGAATTTTGAAAATGTAAATGGCCTTGACTTTTGGAACAACTCGTATGCTATACCTGCGGACAAAAAACATTTATACGGCTGGATAAAAACAGACCGGATTATAAAGACTTCAGGTGGAGACAAAGGAGTGGTAGCTTATCATGCTAACTGGACCAATCAAAAAAATGAAGTATTGCTGGAGGAAACAACCAGCTACGAATTTAGCGGAAAAGGAAATCAAAGAATTATAGACAGAACGACAGTGTTGAAGGCAAAGACAGATGTAAAGTTTAATGATGCTAAAGATGGATTTTTGGGTTTAAGACTTGCACATGCATTAGAAATACCATCAACAACAGATCAAAAGTTCACAGACGATAAAGGCAATGTTACCGTTGTGAAAGCCGGCACCGATAAAATACCAAATGGCAATTATATAACAAGTGAAGGGAAAGAAGGAAATGATGTATGGAGTACGAGGGCTGCATGGTGTAAAGTTTATGGCAAAATGGGCAGCGACTCTGTAAGTATAAGCATCATCGACCATCCGTCAAATCCAAATTACCCGACCTTTTGGCACGCAAGGGGATATGGTTTATTTGCTGCGAATCCCCTTGGAGAAAAAGTGTTCACAAATGATAAATCGGCAAAAAACCTTACTCTTAAACCAGGAGAATCTGTCACTTTCCGTTATCGTATTGTAATTGAAGAAGCAGGTAAAACAACCTCTACCCAGCAATTGAATAAGTTGGCTGAAGAGTTCGCTAAAAGATAAAAGTTAAGGGCAGTACACTATCAACTGCCCCTATAATGCTTTTTAAAATCAGGCAACCAGCATTTCCCTGTTGTATTTGTTTCGGTATTCGAGCGGTGATAAGCCGGTAATCTTTTTAAAACTAACCCTGAAAGCTTTTGGGTCTGTATATCCAACCTTGTACATTGCCTCATTCACATTATCACGGGTGGATTCCAAAGTTATTTTAGCAGCCTCAATTTTCACCCTTTGTATATATTCAGCCACCGTGTTGGACGTTGCTTTCTTAAACCTGCGTTCAAAATTTCTGCGGCTTAATGCGAACATTGAGGTAAGACGCTCTATACTTATTTTATCCTGGTAGTTTTTCTCAATAAACTCCTGGGCTTGTTTTATAGGCTCGTCTTCATGATGCTTCTGACCTTGAAAAATGACAAAGGACAATTGGTCATTCCTTTCTATTTCTATTGCAAAAACTTTAGCCGACAAAACAGCCATTTCACGACCGGCATATTTTTCAATGAGGTATAAAATAAGATTGAGATAAGAGAAGGCACCCCCGCTTGAGTATATTCCCTGCTCATCGGTAATAATCTTTTCTGTTACAAGGTTCACATCAGGAAATAATTGTTTAAAGGCCGCTTCGGCCATCCAATGAGTAGCGCATTTTCTTCCTTTTAATAAGCCTGTAGAAGCCAATAAAAAAGCACCTAAACAAAGACTTGCTACCTCCGCTCCCATTTTATATTGTTGTACGATCCATGGAATAAAATCCCTGTTATTTTCTACAGCAGTTTTCAGGTCTCCGTCAAGAGCCGGAATTATAATAAGATCTGTCTTTTCAAGATCTTTATAAATAACGTCAGCATTGGCAATAAACGATCCACCGGATAATGCTGTCTCTTTTGTTAGCCCAACCAGTTGAACTTTAAAAAGAGGTGGTGCTTCTCTGGCTTTTAAAAACTCATTAACCTGGCTAAACAACTGCCGTGAACCTTCAAGACTTCCTAAAATAGCGCCCTTGGGAACAAGTATGGATATGTGCTTCATGATTTCAAAAATAAGTAAAGTCTTTGTCGTAAACAACACCTTAAAATGACGTATTTACACCTTTAAAAGTTAAATAAAGACGGTAGGTTTGTATAACAATTGAGAAGTGCAATGATAATGAGTAAATGGTTTTAATAATAAAAACAACACTATGTTTAAGAACACAAAAGCTTTTAGTGGTTTCTCTGTGAATGATTTGCAGAAAGCAAAAGAATTTTATAGTAAGGTGCTTGAACTGGATGTTGTCGATAACCCGATGGGACTTATAGAATTA
Source organism: Chitinophagales bacterium (assembly GCA_038199395.1). Taxonomy (GTDB): domain Bacteria; phylum Bacteroidota; class Bacteroidia; order Chitinophagales; family Chitinophagaceae; genus Segetibacter. The sequence goes on along the minus strand of JBBPZJ010000135.1, from coordinate 1,473 downwards.
ATGACAACCGGCAATAACAATATTATTATTTATCCTAAGCCCAATCATGAACCAGCGACATTTACAGTTCTTAATTTTCCCGTTGATGATATTGATAAAGCAGTAGACCAACTTATTGAAAAAGGAGTGTCGTTTGAACAATACGGTGGACAAATAAACACGGATGAGAAAGGAATTTGCAGAAGCCCCGTCGGGCCTTTTATTGCCTGGTTCAAAGACCCTGCAGGAAACATTTTGTCGGTGCTTGAAACAAAGTAATTCTTAAATCAATAGTTATATGACACAAATTAATGCTTACGTTGGCTTTAATGGAAAATGCCATGAAGCGATGACTTTTTACAAAGAGTGCCTGGGAGGCGAGTTAACGCTTCAGACGGTGGAAAGCTCGCCCATAGCCGCTCAATGCGCTGCCGCTATGCAACACCAGATATTACATTCAACTTTAATGAAAGATGGAGTGTTGCTTTTGATGGGATCTGATATGGTCGGCCCTGCAGGTCACCTACCGGGAAATACAGTAGCGCTCTCTTTGAATTGCAGCAGTGAGGACGAAATCAATACTTTTTTCTCTAAGTTATCGCAAGAGGGAAAAATTGTCGATCCTTTGAAAGTGCAATTTTGGGGAGCTATGTTTGGAGTTCTCACAGACAAGTTTGATGTAAACTGGATGCTTCACTACGATAAAAACCAAAAATAACCATGACTATGATAACCGCTAAAATTAACAAAGGCATAAAACTCACTTATTGGATTACGACTGGGCTGCTGGCTCTTTTTATATTGTCCGGTTCTTTTTTTATGAACTCTGCTATGGCTATCGAGGGAATGAGGCACCTGGGGTTGCCGGAATGGTTCAGGTGGGAGCTAAACATCGGGCACCTGATAGGAGGATTGTTGCTCGTACTTCCTGTGGGAAGCCGATTGAAAGAATGGACTTATGTAGCCCTTGGCATTGATTATATTTCGGCTCTTATTGCACATCTTTCAATTGATGGTCTTGTAATCAGTTCTTTTCAATCATTATTCACAATGGCGCTGCTGGTCGTATCTTATATCTGCTATCACAAAATGAATAATCAGCATACGTACGTTACGGGGGAAAGCAGTATTTTACAAAATGCCTGAACTTTTTAAATCTATTGCTTATGGTAGAAGTTTTCAAAACCAATGTTTTAAACCCTACTCATGCAACCACGTTGGTTAACCAGATACACGAAAACTTCCAGGATTATAGAGCCAATTTTGACCTTGACGACTGTGATAAAATTTTACGGGTCAACAATTTGACAGGGCCGGTGCAATCTTCTTTGCTTATTGATTTTTTGAACCGATGTGGGTTTGATGCCGAAGTGCTCGACGATATATAACCCTGTTACAATCAAATGTCAGGAACTGAAAAATTCTCTAAAAGAGTTGGTAAAAAAACAATCAGGATATTTAAAAACTAAAAATCATGGGAACGCAAATTTTTGT
>JBBPZJ010000134.1:0-2730 GCA_038199395.1 Chitinophagales bacterium | reverse complement strand
TTTTTCTTGTCACACCAAAACTCATCATGTATGAAAAAAATTCTTTCTTCTTTCCTTTGCCTTATTTTATTGTCGTGCAACAACGACAAAACAGCATCTGGCGCTACAGCAACTACTGCAGACAGTACGGGAAAAAGCATTACCGTTGATCTGCCTTACACGGCCTCCTATACCACCAACTTTACAACCGACGTTTCAGATGCTGATCTTAAAACGGTAATGCAGAGTTATAAAGACTGGGCTGATGGCAACATGACCAACACAGCCAAAGCATATAGTGATACATTGGAATGGGACAGGTCGTCCGGCGAACATTACAAACTTCCTAACGCCGGTATCATGAAGCTGTGGACCGACTTTAGAGATAGCCTGAAATCAGTAGTTATTGACATGCAGGCCTGGCATAAAATGTATGCTGCCGATAAAAAGATGACCTGGGTTGCAACCTGGTATAAAGAAACTGACACCTATAAATCAGGGAAAGCCGATTCTGGATACTACCACGATCTTAACCTCATAAAAGATGGAAAGATCAGCTACCTGGAACAGTATAAAAGGGCCGCAAAATAAAAATTATTTTTTCAATTATATAAAAGCTCCTGCCTGCGGGAGCTTTTATATTTTCGACGGATACAGCAAATAACAATAAACGCTATGAAAGGACGCATAGGCTTCATATGATTTCACCAATAAGCAGAAACTATCTACATACCATTACAATACCTTCTTAAGGGCAGGGTAATGCATAACATTGCCACCATAATTGTAAACAGTAAAAGCAATGATCGTTTTTAAAAGCCCTGAAAGTAACTTTGCTAAATGGTAGATGTCTGTTAAGTTGCAAATCTTACATTTTTGTATCTGATAGCATGTACTGAAGGTCGTAATTTTAAAGTTTCAACTGTAAGCCTTAATTGTTCTTTAAACCTTACAGGAAGCTCGTCGTTATATTGTTTATACCATTTCCTTGCTTCAGATATATCCTTTTTTGCGGACGGAAGCAGGCGTACTGAATGATTTTTCATTTTGTATCTTCTGTGTCCAGTTCTGCAAAAAATGAATCTGCATCTTCCATCTGCAACGGATTGTCCTGGTACTCCTGTAAACGAAGATCAATCAACTTCTTTTGCCATTCCGGTAATTCAATATGCAATTCTTCAGTTATTTTGTTCCGGTCATTTATAGATAGAAAAACACCTACAGGATTGCCTGTATTATCGTAAGTATATTGAGGATTGACAGACATACTATTCTTTTTTCAAATTTAGTTCTTTTCCCAAGCCCTATGGCTTAATTAAATGACATTTTACTAAACGATTTGTGCAAAGCAGCAAAGTATTGCAATCTTATTCTGGGTGTTTTATAATTCTATTTCTCAAATAAACCGACATTCTGAACTCCGCTATAGGATTTGTGTAAAGTAGCACTGTGTGGCAATCTCATTTTTTCCAGGTGACAATCTCTTACCATAGTTTTGCAGCATGGCCGATGTACACGATAAGGAGACAAGAAGCTATAACATGAGCCGCATAAAAGGTAAAAACACCAAGCCTGAATTGCTGGTTCGTAAGTTTCTGCATGCGCAAGGTTTTCGTTATCGGCTTCATGCTAAAAACCTCCCCGGTAAACCTGATATTATTTTGCCAAAATACGAAACAATAATTTTTGTCCATGGTTGCTTTTGGCATGGACATGAGAATTGTAAATACTTTGTTGTACCTAAAACAAGGACTGATTGGTGGTTGAATAAGATTAATGGGAATATGGAAGTTATTAATGAAGCTTTTGCAGAATAACAAGGAATTCCTCTGCAGTTATGACATTAACTTTTGGAAAGTTAATAAATGTAGCTTCTTTAAAATGAGCATCATTAGTAACAAGGTAATCTGCATTTCCGGCTACTGCTGTATCAAAAAATTTATTGTCATCTGGCTCTGCAGTAATAACGTTCCATTCGTAACAAACTTTAATGAACACAGAATTTACTGCTTCACTTATCAGAGAAACAACATTAAGAGCAACATAGCCAGATGTTTTTTCAGTAATTTTTTCTTCATATTCAAACAAAACAGAAGAAGAAACGAGCAAAAAATACCTTTCATTAAGGTAAGCATCCCAAACAGGACGCATGCTGCTTTTCTTTGCAATAGACTGCAGCAGGATATTAGTATCAAGAACAATTCTCATTTACTCTCAGCGGTTCTTAGGTGTTCTTTACCCCATTGGTCATACGTATCTTCTGTCCATCCTTTTTCCTTTTCCAACCTGTCCATTTCACTATCCACATTCCTGGCAAGTACCTGCACAATTACCCTTTTAATCTCATCGAAGTCCTGTTTTATCATAGGGTTTTTAAATAAGCGGAGCATTTCTAATTGCTGCTCATTTAAACCTGGTTGCTTTTGTATTAAATTATCCTCAGTCATATTTGCTATTTTAAAAATTAATCAACAGAATAACTGCAATATTTTTTTATTACAAATGTAAGTTTTCCTGAACTTTTTAATACAACCGATCCGTTATTGCGAACTCTGCTAACGGGGTAGGTGAAAAGCATCGGGAGGGTGGCGTTCTCATTTTTACAAAGTAAGAAGCTCTTGCCATAGTTTTGCAGCATGGCCGATGTGCACGATAAGGAGACAAGAAGCTACAACATGAGCCGCATAAAAGGCAAGGACACTAAGCCGGAAATGCTCGTTCGAAAGTTTCTGTATAAACAAGGTTTTCGTT
>JBBPZJ010000133.1:0-2174 GCA_038199395.1 Chitinophagales bacterium | reverse complement strand
GAAATATAGTATGGCAGAAAATACTTGGCGGCTCAAGCAGTGATTATGCTAACTCAATCACAACTACTTCAGATGACGGATATCTCATGGCGGGATATACGAGTAGCAACGATGGCGATGTGAGCGGTAATCATGGCTTGCAAGATGCCTGGATAGTGAAGCTCAATGGCAGTGGAAACATAATGTGGCAGAAAACATTAGGTGGTTTAAAAAGTGATTATGCAAATTTCATAGCAAAAAGCGGGGTTGGAAGTTATATTATGGCGGGTTATACAATTATAGAGGATGGAATTTTAACGGGCAATGGCGACAATGACGCCTGGGTAGTAAAGCTCGATGGTAGCGGAAATATAATATGGCAGAAAACGCTTGGTGGTTCAAATGATGATCAGGCAAGGGTAATTATTGAAGGGTCTAATAGTAGTTATGTCATGGCAGGATTTACAAATAGCAACAATGGAGACATAAGCGGCAATCATGGTGATTATGACGCTTGGGTGGTTAAATTTAAAAAACAATAAGTGACGCAAACTGTATTTCCTTCCTTGTCAACAGCTCTATTTAAGTACATCCACTTCCCTTTTACCTTAATGTATGTTTCATTCATCCTCAGGCTTACCGACCATTTTTCGTCTTTTCTTAAAACTTGTTTTAATTAATTGGGCAAACTTATATACCCATCTTTGCAGAGACATTTCAGAAATTTAGTTCCCTTTCTAAGATGCGACAGAACATAAGACTTATTCTTTACTTAACTTATAGATTAAATTTGCAAGAGGTCTGTTAGCAAGACAGTGTTACTTCGTCAAAAATCGTTGTTTCCATGTCCAGCGCTGCTATCATTTTGCTGCTTGAAAAATATTTTAGGAAATAATATGTATGTCGGAGATATTAAGCAACCCAGCCGCATGATCAATAAAAAAGCTGTCATAGGCCGGTCTTTAAAGCGAGTTGTTTGAAAGTCAAGTAGGGTTTCCCTGTCTGTGTCTATTTGAAAAACAACAGGTTGCCAATTATTACTTTCATATTTCTTAATCCAAACAGTTAAAGAATCGGGAAGTTTAATTTTGCTATTAAAATTGTCGAATTTTTCATCTTTGTAGTCATTGCCAATATTTTCTGATAAAGAAAGTTTCTTTTTAAACTCGCGTTAGTAAAATATAAGCTCGGCTTTTTGACTTTTAAAGGCAGAGTCATAACGATTGGTTCTTTCTGTCGTTGTTACATACGTATCACAGCCTTCAATTGTGCCTTTTAAAGGAATTAAGGAACTTTTAGGAATCCAGATAATTGTTAGTTGCTGTACGGCAAAAACCAGCACTACTATTCCTAAAAAAAAAGTGACGCCGAACGTTTTATTTCAAAGTTATTTTTTGTATTAAATGCCATGCAAGTGGCCTATTTTTTTGTGGTTGCTTTTATCTGTCAATAGAAATAAATTTACTTGTTAAAGTCCCAATCAACACAAACAAAAAAGTGGTTGAAGTCGCACGAGTTGAGAAGGATGCTTAAGATCTCTCCAGGTACTTTACAAACGCTAAAAACTTCCGGCATCATTCCACATACTAAAATCGGAGGATTGCATTTTTATGATTACGAGGATATTCAAAAGATCCTCGAGACAGGTAAAATCAATAACAAGTAGTAGTGCTTAGTCAGTTAAGTCTTCCGTCTCAGTAAGCTATCAATAAAAAGGTGTGCTATGAATTGTGAGCAAGCCAATCAGGTGGATTTGGTTGAGTACCTGTTTTTTTTAGGGTACAGACCAGACAAAGTACGGCAGGACGACTATGGTATCTCTCACCATTAAAAGAAGAGAAAACTGCATCGTTCAAAGTAAATAAAGCAAAGAATATGTGGTATGATCATGGAATGAGTAAGCCATTCTTTACGAAGTCCAGAATGATTGTAGATGGTTATGTAGATGCAGCAGACATAGGTAGAAGGCTATTTATCTTACCACGGGAGGTCTCCTTGTTGTTTAAACTAAAGGAGAAGTCAGCAGAGGTCATAGTAGTTGTTGTTAACGAGCCGTGCCTACGGGAGAAACACGGAAGTCTCACAAAACAATGAAGGACCAAACATTAAGTTGTTCCAAATGCTGTAAGGAGGCATGCCAGCCTTACGTTAAGCGGAACAATGAACCAATGCTCGAACATTATCTAAAAGTATCT
>JBBPZJ010000132.1:0-2890 GCA_038199395.1 Chitinophagales bacterium | reverse complement strand
ACGCTCAACAGAGATACATGCGCAGGCATTTTGTCTCCCATTTCCAAAAATCCGTTTTTTCCATACGGCAATGAAGCAAACATGGATGGCAGCATTGCAAAGGTTCGTCCACCTGCACTTAAAAAGTTAGACCAGTAAAGGCTCTTATCAGAAAGCGAATCTAAGAATGGGGTAAAACTGCCTGAGTAAGCGTCTTTGTTGGAGAACGCACGTCCAAGTCCTTCAACAACAATGAAGACAAAATTTGGAGCGGTAGTTTTTTTATTAAAAAAAGGAGAAAGCACATCTGTAGTTGTATTTACTGGATGTAAAAAAGGAAATTGCGCTTCATCAATGTAATTAAATGCAGTCGCATTATTTATTTTGTCTTTGTCAGAGAATACAGGTTCATTAGCATTATTGAAATAGTGATTGAAAGTGCTGCTATAAAAATAAGCTGACTTGTTTAGAGAGAGATTAATGCTTAATTCCCCGCCTGCTTTTGTTCCCGTTAAAGTGGATGCTCCGGAAAACAAGCGGGCTGTCGCAAACAAAACGAGCAGAGTAATTGAAAGGATAGTGTTGAGTTTAATTTTTTTAGGCAGAAATATAAAGACTAAAATCAGTGCTGTAAGCGCGGGCAATAAGGTTAAGACAAAAGAAGTGGTAATACTTCCGGCAGCGCTAACCGTTTGATTAATTTCAGTAAGAGAATAGTTAAATATATCCGCTCCCAAAGGCACCAGTGTCTCAAGAAAGTATTGAGATAAAGCAGCATGAATAATTACAAAAAACACTGAAAAGCTTATAAACGCTATTCGTGCTATTTTTTTATGCAGCATATAAAGTGCAGTAAACAGGAACGCCGTAACGAGGACGATGTTTAAGCAAAAAGATATTTCATTGAGATATGCGAAAGCAATTACATTAGAAAAATTGGTGGGTGCGCCGTGTAGTTGCACATCCCTGATAAGTTCATATGTTTTTACTATCAGCATACATGCAGTAAGTATAAGGCTATAAATTGCTGCCTGTTGTAAGCCCGTTTTTAGTTTCTGTAAAAAACTTTCTTTTGGAGCTGCATGTGGCAAAACAACTATTGGTTCTTCTATATCAGGAACGATTGTTTGTTCAATTTCAGTTTCAGCGAGGGCGACAACAGGCTGACTATTGCCATTAAGTCCTTGTCTTGTCATTTCACCCCAGTTTGATTTTTTCTGTATTTTATCGATATACCCTTTTACCCCACTCCATACAATGAAAGGATGAAATACAAAGGGCTCTGTCAAAGCAGTTAACAGCAGCTTTTTAATATCCGATTTTTTGTTGTATTGGTTGTAGGTTTTCACCTCCATAAATATTGCAAATGCAGAATACAGATAGCCAAAGGCGATAATAAATGCGAGGAAGGCAAAGAAGGTGTGCCAGTAAACTAGTTTTAGAAAAGCCATGATGAAGAAAGCTGCAAGACCCAGGAACTCTACACCAGGTGCGCACATCTCAAAAAAGAACCAGTAAGGATAGCTAAGCATGCCCAGCAAGCCATAGCTGGGGTTGAAGAACATCTTCTTGTGCAGGGCAAGCGTTTCTATTGTTCCTCTTGTCCAGCGGTTTCGCTGTCTGCCTAATATCTTGTAATTAGCAGGTGCTTCGGTCCAGCAAAGCGGGTCGGGAATAAAAGCAACTTTATAAGGAAGTTTGCGTTCTTCCATGTACCGCCGCATACGTACTACCAGTTCCATGTCTTCACCCACTGTTTTGTGGTTATAACCGCCGGCTTCTATCGCAATCTCTTTATCAAAAGCACCAAAAGCACCTGATATAAGCAGCAACCCATTGAACCTGCTCCACGCCATACGGCCTAATAAAAAGGCTCTTATATATTCCAGCGCCTGAACGCGGGGCAAATACTGTTTTGGAAGGTTCACTTTCAACAAGCGGCCGTGATTAATTTCGCACGAATTGGCAATTCGAACTACTCCCCCTGTGGCAATCACTTTCTCTCCTGTTGATTCCAGAAAAGGTTTCATCAGCTTTAGCAAGGCGTCCTGCTCCAGTACACAGTCCACATCTATACAAACAATATAATCATTTGAGGCAATGTTTATCCCTACGTTTAAAGCATCGGCTTTACCTCCATTTATTTTATCTACAACTACCAGCTTTTTATAAATAGGATTTTTGCTTTTATATACTGCCCGCACCTTTTTAGAAGGAATTTGATAGCTGACAAAAAAATCAATTTTTATAAGGTCATAAGCAGTAATTAGCTGTTGAAGACTGTTGTCTTTGCTGCCATCGTTGATTATGATAAGCTCGAGGTTGTTGTAATAAATGGACAACAGTGATCTAACATTTTCTATAATGTTTGCTCCTTCATTATATGCCGGTGCAAGTATACTGATGGATGGGGCATAAGGAGAAACAGCTAATAATTTGTAGTCAATAAAACTGTTTTTGTTGGCATATCTTCTGGTGGCGCCAATTGAAAACAATCCAATTAAAACATAGAACAGCAATTGCCCGGCTGAATAAGTAAATATTGCATACGTGATGAAATCAAATATCATTGTATCCCATGTCACCTTGCTGCTTCTGATTTTACATGTAAATAAATGTGCTGATAAGGGGTGGGTTCATCATAAGCTTTGGCTTTCAGAACTTCCATTCCTTCTGTTGTGCATTTGGCAAGCACCTTTGCAGATGCCAGCTTTAGATATTCATGCCCTTCGTTCAGGTGAACGATCAGAAAGTCTCTTTGTTCGTCTGTGGCTATTGTAAGGAGTTCTTTTAAGATATTCAGCCGATTGGTAAACTTTTCGTTTGGATAAGAAAGTGTAAGAAGGGTGGCGGTAGATAAGTCTCCGATTACTGCCAGTGTTTTTACAGCCTGCAGCCGTATGGTATCATT
>JBBPZJ010000131.1:0-5282 GCA_038199395.1 Chitinophagales bacterium | reverse complement strand
TGGTCGAAATGAAATTTAAAGACTATGACATTTTATTTAAAACTGATGAAGAAGGAAATGCAATCTTACTTTTTGTAGGAAAAAAACCGAACTGGAACTATAAAAGGTGAGCGATACGCCAGAACTTTAAAGAAAGACCGTGAGGGAAAAATATTTAAAGACCATTGGGAGTTAAAGGGAAAAGCTACTTAAAAGCCAGCTGTTAGCTGCTAGCTTTCGTGTTATATTTTAAACCAACTACCAACTGCTTGATGAAATTGCGGTGATAAGCTAGCAGCTAAAAGCTAATGGCTAACAGCTATTTCTCCAACTTATCTAATTCCATTTCAAACCTTTGCTTAGGTATCTGCTCGTTGAAAAAGTGGTAATACTTTGTGGTATTGTTTACAAAAATTGAGGCAGGAATAGCGCCTCTCCACTTCGGTTCTATCTCTAGAATATACTTTTCTGCAAATGATTCGTTTAAGTATAAAACTTCACCCTTGTACCCATGTTTTTTTACAAAAGCGGTTAGCCCGTTTGGGTAAGAAGTTTTAAAATCAAGACTAACCAGAACAAGCCTTACAGGTGAATTTTTCTTTGCGATAATGCTGTCAAACCATGGAATCTCCCTGGTACATGGCCCGCACCATGTAGCCCAAAAATTTACGATCACTGGGCCCTTGCTGTCATCAATCATTGCCTTTACTTCTTTTGCAGAAACTTTTTTTATCACTGCTTTGGCTCCGGCCTGGGCATAGACACTTGTTAATAAAACCCCTGCCGTTATCATAATAAAAAACGATATTTTAATCATATCAGCTTATTTTCTTCCTGCGAAGGAATATCCTGCTCTCTAATCCCCCATTCATTAAAAAGCTGGTGCGATTTGTCATTCGACAGACTTTGCTTGCTATAATGACCGGCCTTCATTCTTTGCCTGTAAGCCTCGTAAAGTGTAACAGCACAGGCTACAGAAATGTTAAGGCTTTGAATAATACCGACTTGCGGAATTACAAAACTACCGTCAGCTAATGCCCTTACTTCCTCACTAACTCCAAACCGTTCGTTACCAAAAACCAATGCCATACTTTCAGTAAAATCTACTTCATATACACTAGCGGCATCAGAACCCAGATGAGTTGTCAATATTTTATCATACCTGTTTCTTAATTCTTTAAAACAATCTTCAGGATGAGTAAATTGGTGAATCGTAAGCCACTTCTTAGCACTACCGCCACTTCTAAAGCCCCAGGCTCTTTTGGGAGGCTTTCTATTGTTTATAATAAAAATGTCCTGAATCCCAACAGAATCACATGTTCGCATCACTGCTGTTTCATTGTGGGGATCAAATACGTTTTCCAACACTACAGTCAGATTAACTTGTCGTTTTTGTAGTGCCCTTAATAATTTATCTCTTCTTTCAGGTGTCATTTAATTGGAATGCGATTATAAAGTTCTGATGACCTTTTTGTCTATTGAAAAAATTGTTTCGCTCCCATTTAACTCTTACCCTTGATCCAAAATACTGATTATAAAAAACCTTCCTTTTTATAGGAAGGCTTCTAATATTACTTCAACAAAGATATTTACAATATTTTCCACCTTTTCTCTGCGGAGCAACAGAATTTCCACCTCCTGCCCGTGAACCGGAACCGGCGCCTTGAATACCACTGGCAGATGTAGTATCGCCCATTGGACCATTCGAAGCTGAAGTTTCACCCGTTTACTGCACACTATCAAAAGCTTTTTAAACTGTCTTCTCCACCTGTGCTTGATTCATTGTTTCCTCCACCACAGGCAATTGATGTTGCTGCTATCGTAACCATTGCCAATAATTTCTTCATAATAGTTATTTAATTAGATAGGATAAATAATATTACAATGATTAGCAATTCTTTTGCCACCTACTTTTTCCTGAAGAAAATCCTTATTGGCACACCGGTAAATTTAAAATTTTGCCGCAGTTGATTCTCGAGATAGTTTTTATAAGGAGCCCTTATATCATCAGGATAATTTGTAAAAAAAGCAAATGACGGAACATGCGTTGGAAGCTGGGTCACATACTTAATAGTTACTGCATTACCTCTTACTACCGGTGCGTGATAAGCTTCAACTGCTTTTAACATAATGTCGTTTAGCTTTGAAGTGGCAACTTTCTGTGTTTTATTTTCATACACTTCCAATGCAACTTCCATTGCCTTCATTATCCTTGTTTTCTCTTTTACTGATATAAAAATGATAGGCACATCAGTAAATGGAGCAAGTTTTTCTTTCAGCCTTTTTTCATAATCACGGGCAGAATTTGTTTCTTTTTCTACCAGGTCCCATTTATTAACCAACACCACTATTCCTTTTCCTTTTTTAACGGCAAGGCTAAAAATATTTAAATCCTGAGCTGTAATTCCACTCGTTGCATCCAGCAATAAAAGACAAACATCCGCTTCATCCATTGCTCTTATCGCTCGTATAACAGAATAAAATTCGAGGTCTTCATTCACCTTTGTTTTACGTCGAATACCGGCAGTGTCAATAAGGATAAACTCCTTTTGAAACATATTGTAATGGGTATGAATAGTGTCTCTTGTTGTACCTGCAATATCACTTACAATGGTTCGCTCCTGCCCTACCAATGCATTTAGTAAAGAAGATTTTCCCACGTTTGGCTGACCGATAATGGCAAACTTTGGCAGGTCGTTTTTTTCAAGAGCATCTTCTGATGCTTCCGGGGTAATAAGTTCCGCCACTGCATCCAGTATTTCACCTGTACCGCTACCGCTAACGCTGCTTACAAAAAAGATTTTTTCAAATCCAAGACTGTAAAACTCATTTGCCTCCAGCATTCTTTCGCTGTTATCAACCTTGTTTACACAAAGAAAAACAGGTTTAGTACTACGCCTGAGCAAGTCTGCAACGGACTGATCAAGGTCTGTGATGCCGGTAGTTACATCTACCATAAAAATGATCGCGTTGGCTTCTTCTATGGCAATTTTTACCTGTTTGCGTATTTCCGTTTCAAAAATGTCTGATGTATTTGCTACAAAACCGCCTGTGTCTATCACGTTAAAGGCTTTACCAATCCACTCTGTTACGCCGTATTGCCGATCTCGGGTTACACCGCTCACATCGTCGACTATTGCCTTTCGCTGTTCGAGAAGGCGATTAAAAAAAGTACTCTTGCCCACATTGGGGCGTCCAACTATTGCTACTGTAAATACCATAATACCCAGCCTTCTAAAGAGGCTTCTTTTTTTGTTTCTAACCCAATATTGAGAAAGAATTGTTATTGATTTTTTTATCTAAAAGCATTCAAAGAATAATGAACAACGAAAATTGAACAACCAATGCAACGGTTTAAATGGACAAATGTTAATTGATCGATGTTAATCCTTGTTAGAAGCTGTCATTTGTTAATTGTTCATTATTCATTGTTCATTGTTAACCGTTCAACGATTAAGAATTGTATCCGTATTCCCTTAATTTAAAATCATCATCCCGCCATTTATTTTTCACCTTCACAAATAGTTCGAGGAAGATTTTTTGCCCGAGAAATTCTTCAATGTCTTTACGAGCCAGGCTTCCAACCTGTTTTATCATTTTGCCACCCTCACCTAAAATAATTGCTTTTTGACTTTCCCGCTGCACGATAATGTCTGCCTGTATTTTTACCAGGCTTGTTTTTTCTTTAAACTCATTCACCATTACAGTTGTATCGTAAGGTATTTCCTGTTCAAACAATTCAAAGATTTTTTCTCTTACAATTTCACCTACAAAAAATTTTGTGGGTAAATCTGTCAAATCCTCTTCATCATAAAAAGGCTGCCCTTCCTTTAAATACCTGAGTATCAAATTGAGCAGATTGTCTACATTTTTACCTGCGGCAACAGATATTCCAATCCATTCTTTGCAATAAGGCTTAGATGAGAAAAAAGTTTTTGCATCTTCCTCCCTGTTACCTTTTGCCAGGTCAGTTTTTGTGGTAACAACAATACATGGAACCTTTAGCTTTAGCGATGAAAATATATGGTCCGACTCCTCCCAATTGTCGGTAATATCAACCAGTAATAAAGCTACATCTGCATCTTCGAGGCTGTTTTTTACAGCCTTCATCATTTTTTCGTGCAACTTATATTTTGGCTCAATAATACCCGGGGGATCAGAGAAAATAATCTGGTACTCCCATTCTTTATTTAAAAAAGCCTTTATGCGATGTCTCGTAGTTTGTGCTTTGTGGCTAACAATGGCCATTTTTTCGCCAATTAAAGCATTTAATAAAGTGCTTTTGCCCGCATTTGGCTTTCCGAATATGTTAACAAAACCGACTTTCATGCATGGTGAGGTAAGTAAAAATCAAGGGCGATTTCCTTTGCTTTTACGCTAATTAATCTGCAAAAGTAAGTGATTAAAAACTAAGGGTTTTTGTAAATGACCTTTTTTAACCTCACTAAGAGAAGTATAGAAGCTTTTTAACGGGAACGAGATGTTAAAAAGGAATAAAGACAATTTACCACCCGTTGCTGTTACAAAAATCTCCTTACATCATCGTAGTTTTGCAAATCTTTTTCAAATTCATGCACAGATTGCTTCATTAAACTTTAGGCTGATTGCTGACGTTTATTTAATACAGAAAAAGCAGAATAACAATTTGCCGTACAAGGGAGCTACACAACGATGTCAACACAAAGATCTAACACGGGTAACCAATTATTATAAAATACAATTACAACTCTTAATATGAACTTATTTGAACAACAGGCAAGAGAATTTCAGGAAAGACATATAGGACCAAGTGAGCACGAGACCAAAGAAATGTTGGAAACCATTGGAGTAACTTCATTAGACGAACTAATAGAAAAAACAGTTCCGCAAGATATTCGTTTGGAAAAAGCATTAGAAGTTGCGGGACCGGTAAGTGAAAATGAATATCTGAAAGAGCTAAGAAAAACAGCTTCAAAAAATAAGGTTTTTAGAAACTATATCGGGCAGGGATACTATGACACGATTACTCCAACCGTAATTCTTCGCAATCTTTTTGAAAATCCGGGATGGTATACGCAGTACACACCTTATCAGGCCGAAATAGCACAGGGACGACTGGAAAGCCTCTTGAATTTTCAAACAATGGTAAGTGACCTCACCGCTTTACCCATCGCAAATGCTTCGTTGTTAGATGAAGGCACTTCTGCAGCCGAGGCGATGGCGATGGTTTTTAATCATAAAAACAAGGGCGATAAAATTACCTCTCCAAAGTTTTTCGTTGATCAAAACATTTTTGCACAAACAAAAGATGTGCTGCTAACTCG
>JBBPZJ010000130.1:0-3043 GCA_038199395.1 Chitinophagales bacterium | reverse complement strand
GTTTTATACTTCCCATCAATCCACTTTACCAATTCGTCTGAAACGTACGTTTCATATTTGTACTTTTCGTCAATCGGGCTATCCCAATACCAGCTATTATTACCATCAGGACAAACGATGATCATTTGATACAAGTCAGCATTATTCTCAAAACCTTTTGCTTTTGTTATCCAGTCAGCATAGTTTCCACTGTAACCGTGTAACAGGTACACAACCGGAAGTTCTTTGGCAGTAGCATAATTATCAGGAGTAATTACAACAGCTTTAATATTCTTGTTCATTGAACGGCTGTACGTTTGTACAGTGTCAACAATAGCAGCATTTGCATTCTGAGAAATTGTTATAAATAGCCATAAAATAAAGGGTAATCTTTTTAAGTGCTTCATATTAGTATTTTAAAATGAATTATTCCTAATGTTCTTATGTGTTGAATATCTACAGAAATATACCAGGAGCAATTTATAGCGCTAACAACGTGTATACTTTTCCCGGTTGTGTTGGCAGATCATATAACATCGTCTTTTTTATATCAACAGTATTTATTTTAGCATTGGGTGCAATAATGGGAGCACCAATGTTCTCTGTCTGAAAAAATGGATTAGGATTATTGCCGCTTGCTTTCGTAAGAGCACCTGAACCGTTTAGTTTTAATGGATTAGCAACTCTGAAACGGCAGTTACCGCCAATAGTAGATTTAATGGTTACACTTGTAAGGTTTCCTTGCTTCCATTTTAAATTAACAATTTCAAAACCACCACGGGCTCTTAAGCCGCTGATGCTGCCCGTTTTCCATACGTCGGGCAGAGCGGGTAGTAAATGAAGGGCGCCATCATGACTTTGCATCAACATTTCAGTAATACCAGATGTACATCCAAAATTTCCATCAATCTGAAAAGGTGGATGGGCATCAAAAAGATTGGTATAAGTGCCACCACCTCCTTTGTTTGTACCGAGGGGAGAAAGCTGGTTTTGGATTAATTTATAAGCATGGTTACCATCGAGCATTCTGGCCCACCAGTTTACTTTCCACCCCATACTCCAACCGGTTGAAATATCACCTCTATCGTTCAGTGTAGTTTTAGCTGCACTAAACAATTCCGGTGTGCGGTAAGGAGAAATTTGTGCCGAAGGAAAAAGTCCATACAAATGAGAAATATGACGATGATTATCATTAGGATCGTCAATGTCTTCGAGCCATTCCTGCAACTGGCCATGCTGGCCGATATGCATAGGCGGCAGCCGATTACGCACCTGTTGCAATGTATCAACAAAAGCAGCATCGGTTTTCAATATTTGAGCAGCACGAATGGTAGTGCTTAACATGTCGAAAACAATTTGATTGTCCATTGTTGTTCCGGCATCAAAGGAAGAACCGCCATGCGCTTTAGGTGCATTTTCAGGAGATGTACCGGGGTTAATGACAAGCCATTTATACTTCGGATGTTCTACGAGGTAATCCACATAAAAAGTAGCTGCACCCTTTAGAATGGGATAGATTGATTGCAGGTATTTTTTGTCCCCGTTGTATAAATAATGCTCCCAAAGATGTTGGCTGGTCCAGCCGCTGCCCATACTCCAGATACCCCAAAAAATTGCATCTACCGGTCCTGTAATGCGCCAAAGATCTGTATTATGATGAGTTACCCAACCCCTTGCTCCATACATTACCCTTGCTGTCTCTTTTCCTGCTTCAGAAAGCTCTTTCACCATTTTTAGAAAAGGCTCGTGCAGTTCGGATAAATTGGTTTTTTCTGCAGGCCAATAGTTCATCTCAGTGTTAATGTTGATGGTGTACTTGCTGTCCCATGGGGGAGACATTTTATCATTCCAAACCCCTTGCAGGTTTGCCGGCTGGCCACCGGGCTGAGAGGAAGAGATCAACAGGTAGCGACCGTATTGATAATAGAGTGTTATAAATTGAGGATCGTAAGCCGAGGCAAAATTCTTTAACCTTACATCTGTAGTTTGATTTACAGCGTCCGTAGAACCGAGATCAAATTTTACCCGGTTGAAATACTTTTGATAAGAAGCCAAATGAGCATTTAAAATACTTGAATAAGGCTTAGCAAATGCTTGATTAAGATAAGTTGTCGCCCTCCTGTTTTCATCGCCACTAATGTCTTTGTAACTATTAAAGTTAGTGGCAATAGAGATAAAAATAGTTGCCGCATTTGCTCCTTCGACAAAAAGGGTCGAGTCGCTGGAAGAAACAATGCCTCCTTCAGTTTTGATTTTTACGATGCCTTTAAACTTTACCATTCCAGGCACCCCTTCATGACCGGGAGTTGTTCCTGCAACAATAAGTTCTTTAGCAGTTGTAGCTTTTACGGAGGCATTTGGCTGTGGGGTTGTTAGTGAAGCAGTAAATGAGATACTTCCAGGCTTACTTGCTTTTAATCTTATTACAATAACCTGATCAGGTATTGAAGCAAAAACCTCACGGGTAAAATTTACCTTTCCAACAGTATAGGATGTTTTCGTTATTGCCCTCTCTATATTCAATTCCCTGTAATAGTTGCTATACTTATCATGTCCATTAAAAAGAAGATGAAGGCTTCCAACAGGCTGAAACATTTGCCCATTCGACTTTCTAGTCTGAATGGTTTGAGCGGCCAGTTTTTCGGCTTCCTTTTGCTTTCCTTCAAAAACAAGTTTTCTTATTTCAGGCAACGAAGCCAGAGCGTCAGGATTATCATTACGGTTAGGACTTCCTGTCCATACTGTATGTTCGTTTAGTTGAATAGTTTCTTTTGTCACATTACCATACACCATGGCCCCCAATCTTCCATTTCCTATTGGCAGAGCGTTTTCCCATGTGTCACCAGGCGGTTTATCATACCAGAGGCGAAGATTTGTCTGATTTTGTGAAAAAGCAGTAATTGTTATACAAAGTAAAAGGAAGGTGAACGAACACTTCATGGCAAGTATATCATTTGTATTTGGAACCTTAAAAGTATGATTTGTAATGCTACAGATTGCTTATAAGAATAAGCCAATTGTTTATTGGCACTTTAAAATAATTTCTACTTTCTTGTTATGTAAT
>JBBPZJ010000129.1:0-7464 GCA_038199395.1 Chitinophagales bacterium | reverse complement strand
TTCTTACTGATGAAATATATTGTTTGCAGGGAGAGAAAGAATTTGTTGTTGAAGACCGGAAAATAGACTCAGTGGTTTTTTTTAATACGCCTGATAGTGCAATCTTTGTAAACCGGGTTGCAAACTTGTTGCTGCGAAATAAGAAAGTAGATGCTTTCGTACAAATACTTAACAAAGGTGATTGGAAGCTTTTAAAATATACAAAAAAAGAACTGTCATCTTCAGAAGCAGGCTTGACCCAAAAAAAATATTCCTTCAGTACTGACTATTACTATTTTTTGAGACACAAACAAAAAGTTGAAAGAATTAAAAAGCTCGATAGAGAAATACTACTTTCCTATTTGCCCTCGTTAGATGCATCCAGAAAGTGGATCGAGACAAACAAAACCGATTTCACGAAAGAACAAGACGTTGTGGCGTTTTTAAATTATTACAATACTGCCTTCAGCGCTTACTAGTTTTCTCTTGCCGATGTTGATGTTACTTTCTTTTTCTTTCATCTTTCCAAACCAACCTTACCTGTTTCGCCTCTTTAAAAAAGTCCTTACACTTTCCATCTCCCCTCCCGGTAAATCCACCGGAAGGTGCGCAGACATATTTACATTCTTCATCAACTACTGTATTAAAAAAGTCGCAACAGTTGGAAGAAATAGCATACACTTTTTTGCCCTGATATTCATACTCATAAATCTCAGCAGGAGGATTCCAGACAGGCTCTTTTTTTATGCTGTCAATTTTTCGAAGAATACAGACAGGCGTTTTTTGAATTGTAGCAGTAGCGGCTTTTGATTCTATAGCTGAATCCGCAGAAGCCGGTGAAGAAGCTTCTGACGCCATCTTTCTTCCGCAGGAAAATAGTGCAAGTGTGATAATAAGACAATTTGAAATGTGCATGTAGCTTAAATTAAACTGCAAAAACATAAAAGCAGTTGTACGAAAGATACAAGTATAAGTATAGTTTAAAATAATTTCGGAATTAAGGCTGACGTTCAAAATCCTGCTTCACAATTGAAGCGGGATTTTGAACGTCGAGATTTTCGAAGAAGAAACCTTTTAAACATTCTATTGACCGCTCATCATTCTTAAGTAAAAATTTGAATTAGCAAAGTAACTATTACCCTTTACACACGTTTATTTTCGTTTTCACAAAACCTGTTATGCGAACGTTTGTCCTTTCAGTTACTTTCATTTTAATTGTTTCAATAAGTTTTTGCCAGATCGTTCATCGTAATTATCCTGCCGTCAGAACCAATCAAAAGATTGTTGTGGATGGCGTGATTGATGACTCTGCCTGGAAAAAAGCTCCGCTTGCAACTGACTTTGTTGAGTTTCGTCCCAACATTGGTAAGCATGAAGATGAAAGAAATAAAACCGAAGTCTGGATCTTATACGACGATAACGCTATTTATGTTGCCGGTTTTTGCCATGAGAGCGCAGGCGACAGTGTATCTACAGAACTGGTAGGTCGTGATGCGATAGGATCGAATGATTTTGTGGGAGTGCTTTTTGATACTTACCATGACGGAATAAACGGGTTTGGATATTATGTAACACCCCTGGGCGAGCAGTACGATGCCAAATATTCTTCGACAGGTGAAGATGGGAGCTGGAACAGTGTGTATTCTTCTGAATCAAAAATCGTCACCGGCGGCTGGACCTTTGAAATGAGAATACCTTATTCTGCCATCAGGTTTGGAAATAAAAGCACGCAAGACTGGGGTATCAACATAACCAGGAGCCGTAAAAAAAGTGGTCAGCAATTTATGTGGAACCCACTCGACCCAAAGATTAATGGCCTTTTCATACAAGCGGGTGTATGGACGAATATTCAAAATGTAAAACCTCCTTTGCGGCTTTCATTCTCCCCGTATTTTTCTGCTTATGCCAATCATTATCCGTATAACCAATCCGGCACAAAAAACTGGTCATCATCCTTCAATGGAGGAATGGATGTAAAATATGGTATTAATCAATCCTTTACCTTAGACATGACTGTAATACCTGATTTCGGCCAGGTACAAAGCGACAACCAGGTTTTAAACCTAACGCCGTTTGAAGTTAAGTACAACGAATACCGCACTTTTTTTACCGAAGGAACCGAACTTTTCAGCAAGGGAAATTTATTTTACAGCCGTAGGATTGGAGGTACACCTTTACATTACTACGACGTGCAAAATCAACTCAGCAGCAACGAAAGGCTTATCAAGAATTCATCAGAAACCAAACTAATCAATGCTGCAAAAATAAGTGGCCGCACAGCAAGCGGATTAGGCATCGGCGTTTTTAATGCCATTGTAAACAGTCAGTATGCAACTGTCGAAGACAATACCAGCAAGGCTCAAAGAAGAATTGAAACAAGTCCCCTCACCAATTATAATATTATTGTTCTTGACCAGGCCTTGAAACACAACTCAAGCGTTTCATTTATCAATACAAATACCTGGAGAAGTGGCTCTGATTATGACGCAAATGTATCAGCAGCTTTATTTGACATCTACGACAAAAATGTGAATTATAACTGGTCGGGCAAGGTGGGTATGAGTCAGCTAGCAGGTTATAAACCAAACAAAGGAAACCTGAATGGCTATAATCACAACCTGAGTTTTGGTAAAACCAAGGGCACTTTTAACTGGCAGATGAGTCAAAGCCTGGCAGATAAAAATTACCAGCAAAACGATATGGGGTATTTCACCAATAACAATTATTTGAATCATTATCTCTGGGTAGGCTATAAAATCTTAAAACCTAAAAGTTTTTATAACAACCTTTATTTTAATATTAATACAGAATACATTCGAAGATTTAACCCGGGCACTTTCCAGAATTTTTTTCTGAATACAAACATCAACGGCCAACTTAAAAACTTATGGAATGTGGGTGTTGCATTTAATCTTTCGGGAAAGGAAAATGATTTTTATGAACCCAGAATTGCAGGCAAAGTCTTTAAAAGACCTTACTATATCAGGCCGGCTTTTTGGGTTTACACCAATTCTGCCAAAAAATATTCCCTTGGTGTGGAGGGCAGTTATACGAGTATGCCGGAATATAAAGCCAAAGGCTTTGACCTGCAGTTTAATCAGCAGTTCCGTTTTAATAATAAGCTTACTATCAGCAACACTGCCAACCTTGAATATAAAAACAGGAACATTGGCTTTGCAACAGGAGAGGGCGACAGCAGTATTTTCGGACTAAGAACAAGGCACACAGTAGAAAATATTTTCAATATCAAATACAATTTCACTAACAGGATGGGCCTCACCTTCAGATCAAGGCATTATTGGAGTAAAGTAAACTATACCCAATTTTTCAATCTTGAAAACGATGGTAGCCTCAAAAGCGCTTCCTCAATTTCTAACAACCCCAATTCCAACGTCAATTTTTTTAATATAGATATGGTTTACACCTGGCAGTTTGCACAGGGAAGCTTTATCAATATTGTCTGGAAGGATGCTGCATCTACTTTTGATAACCAGGTACAACAACGTTATTTTAAAAACTTCACCAATACATGGTCCGAGCCTCAGTCTAATAGTTTATCATTCCGCATCATTTATTACCTCGACTATTTGAGTCTCAAAGGCAAAAAGTAAAAGGTTTTTGTAGCCGGCTTTAGAATAAGCATTAAACATCATTGGGTCTCATCGTTCTGCTAAGCTTGTTTGTGATTCTTCTCATCTTTAATTTTTTTATAAATAATCCATCTTTCAAGTCGATGAGAAATTTATTTTTGCTGTATTCAGCACAGATTAAAAGTAAGGACTAAAGAAGAAAGCTATGAATAAAGATATTATTTCAATTGCGACCATTACTTTCGCGCGGGATGAGAAAGAGGAGCAGTTAATGCGTGATGCGCTGGAGCAACTTTCTAAGTTAAACATCCCTGTTTTTATAACCGACGGAGGTTCCCTTCCTGGGTTTTTAGAGTTTCTTCGTGGCTTTCCTCATTTTATTTTATCGCAGGCCAAAGTGCAGGGTTTGTGGGAACAGGCAAAAAACAGTTTGTTAGAAGCATATCAATCCAATTCTACATTTATATTTTATACGGAACCTGACAAACTTGATTTTTTTCAAAACTCATTAGCTGAAATGTTAGCCAAAGTGGAACCAGATGACAAAACAGGAATTGTAATGGCTTCGCGGTCTGACTCTGGGTTTGCGACTTTTCCCGCCTTTCAAAGAATGACTGAAACCGCCATTAACAACTGCTGTGCTGAGTTAGTAGGAAAAAATCTTGACTATACTTACGGCCCTTTTCTTCTTAACCGCAAGTTGGTGCCTTATCTTAAACAAGTAAAAGATGATATCGGCTGGGGTTGGCGACCCTATATTTTTTGTATTGCCAGACGATTAGGCTATCAGGTTGAGGCCTATGTTTATAACCTTTTATGCCCTGCTGATCAGCAGGAAGATTCTCCCGCCGAGCGAATTTATCGGATGAAACAACTAAAACAGAATATAGAAGGAATGATACTTTCTACAACCGTACGGTTGGATGGCGAGTAAAAATTATTTGAGACATTTTTCTTAAAACTGTGATTAATTGGGAAATCTCATTTTCTGAGGCCACTTTTCCCGATTTTTATTTTCTAGTATTTTTAATTCCTCCTCCTAATCCTCTTAACCGCGGACAACATTTGCATATCTCCGAATTATCAACGCTATTATTTACCTTCGTCCGATGGCAAAAAAGTTATTTTTATTAGACGCAATGGCGCTGATTTATCGTGCTTATTATGCATTGATACGTGCTCCCCGTATAACGAGTAAAGGGCGTAATACTAACGCTCAGTTTGGCTTTACCACCACCCTCGTTGATTTAATTAATAAAGAAAAGCCAACTCACTTAGCCGTTTGTTTCGATACAGACGCGGCTACAGAAAGACATACTGATTTCACTGAATATAAAGCAAACCGGCAGGCTGCGCCTGAGGACCTGGTAAGTGCCTTACCCGACATCAAAAAAATTATAAAAGCATTTAACATTCCGGTGGTAGAACTAGACGGTTATGAAGCAGATGATGTGATCGGAACGCTGGCATGGCAGGCTGCCGATTTGGGTTACCAGGTGTACATGGTAACACCAGACAAAGACTATGGCCAATTACTTATTCATGAGGGCGTTTATATCTATAAGCCACCCTACATGGGAAGTAAGGAAGAGATACTGGATGCAAAAAAAATAACTGAAAAGTGGTGTATCGAACGTGTTGAACAAGTTGTAGACATGCTTGGATTAATGGGAGATGCGGTAGATAATATTCCGGGCATTGCAGGAGTTGGTGAAAAAACTGCCTGCAAACTCTTAAAAGAATACGATAACCTTGAAAATATACTTGCTCACGCAGATGAAATAAAAGGTGCTCTCGGAGAAAAGATTAGAAACGGAAAAGATGCAGCGATCATGAGTAAGAAACTGGCACGAATTATTACCGATGTTCCGGTTCAGTTTCATGAAGAAGAATATATGCTGCAGGAATGGAACATACCGGAATTAAAAGATTTGTTTGCAGAACTCGAATTTAAGGCCTTGGGAAAACGAATTCTTGGGGACGAGTTTAGCGTCTTCGAAAAAGTAGCGACCACTCCCTCAGGCGGCCAAATGGATTTGTTTGTAACTGTTGAAGAAGGAAAAACGATTGATGTGCAGGTTACAGACATTAGTGAACCTGAAGAGACTATTGGCCTCACTGCTGATAAAAACATCCACAACACTCCCCACAACTATACGCTGGTACAGGGGGATGACAAAATAAAGGAACTCGTAAACGAACTGATGGCTATCGAAGAAATTAGTTTCGATACCGAGACCACCGGAACTTATGCTCATGATGTGGAACTGGTCGGAATAAGCTTTTCATACAAGCGGGGCGAGGGTTATTACATTCCTGCTCCCCGGAAGTTTGAAGAGACACTTGAGTTTCTTGAGCGTTTTAAGCCCCTGTTTGAAGACCCGACAAAGAAATGGGTGGGTCAGAATGTCAAGTATGACCTCACCGTTTTTAAGTGGTACGGAATTGAGTTCTCAGGAGAGTTTTTCGATACCATGTTGGCTCATTATCTCATCGAGCCGGAAGGCCGGAGAAACATGGATTACCTTAGCGCTCAATTTCTTCGTTATGAGCCTATTTCAATAGAAGAATTGATTGGGAAAAAAGGGAAGGGTCAGCTTTCAATGAAAGATGTTGACCTGGAGAAAATAAAGGAATATGCCGTTGAAGATGCTGATATCACCTTTCAATTAAAAAATTCTTTTACTCCTTTAATTACATCAAAAAAAGTTGACAAAGTTTTTACGGATGTAGAAACGCCGTTGTTGAAAGTGCTACTGGATATGGAATATGAGGGTGTGCGGATTGACAAAGATTTTTTGAGTGAATATTCAAAAGAGCTTGAGAAGGAAGCTGCCTGTTGCGAAGAAAATGTGTATGCCGTTGCAGAAGTAAGATTTAACCTCGCATCCCCCAAACAACTGGGTGAAGTTTTGTTTGAAAAATTAAAACTTGATCCTAAAGCAAAAAAAACAAAGAGCGGTCAATACGCCACAGGAGAAGATGTGCTAATGAAACTTGCTTCGCAGCACAAAATAGTTGAAGACATTGTTGGCTTTAGAGAATTAACAAAATTAAAGAACACGTATATCGATGCGCTTCCTTTAATGATACATAGAAAGACGGGAAGAGTGCACACTTGCTACAGCCAGGCAGTTGCGGTAACAGGGAGATTAAGCAGCAACAATCCTAACCTTCAAAATATACCGGTTCGAACCGAACGTGGAAGAGAGATAAGAAAAGCTTTTGTACCGAGGGATGAAAATCACGTGTTGGTTAGCGCAGATTACTCTCAAATTGAGTTGCGTATCGTTGCCGCAATTAGTGGAGACCCTAATATGTGTGATGCATTTAAACAAGGAAAAGACATTCATACTGCTACTGCCGCCAAGGTATATAATGTTGATGAAGTTGACGTGACCAAAGAAATGCGGTACAAAGCTAAGAGCGTGAACTTCGGTATCATTTACGGTCAGGGCGCTTTTGGTCTTTCTGAAAATCTAAAAATCAGTCGTGGCGAGGCAAAGGAAATCATTGAAAATTATAAAAAGCAGTTTCCTAACATACAGCAATACATGGATGACCAGATGAAGTTTGCTCAAAAGAATGGTTACGTTGAAACGCTTCTCGGACGGAAACGCTGGTTGAAAGACATCAACAGCAATAACTTTACTGTGCGTGGTTATGCAGAGAGAAATGCGATCAACATGCCTATACAGGGAACCGCCGCTGATATGATAAAATTGGCAATGATCAAAATTCACCAGGAATTTAAGGAACGCAAGTTGAAGTCTAAGATGATTTTGCAGGTGCACGATGAGTTGGTGTTTGATGCATGGAAAGATGAAGTTGAATTAATTAAGCCTATCATCATAGATTGCATGGAGTCTGCTTTGACTTTACCAAATGATGTTCC
>JBBPZJ010000128.1:0-12950 GCA_038199395.1 Chitinophagales bacterium | reverse complement strand
CTAATGAGGAAATGCAAAGTACCAACGAAGAAATGCAATCGGTAAATGAAGAACTGCAAACAATCAATTCAGAATATCATTCTAAAATCAAAGAATTATCGGATCTCAATGATGATTTAAATAATTATTTTAGAAGTAACCTGAACAGCCAGATATTCGTTAACAAGGATTTAGTGCTGATGAAGTTTTCACCACCAACAATCGGCTTGATAAATGTTTTAGAAACGGACATCGGACGGCCTTTAAGTAATATTTCTACCAATATACGATTTGAAACAATTGATAAGGATATTAAAGAAGTTTTGCTGAATGGAGGTGTTATTACAAAAGAAATACAGGCAATTGATGGAAAATGGTTCCAGGCAATGACTATGCCATACCTGCGCCAAGGGAATAACGAAACCGATGGTGCTATTATTACCTTCAATGAAATTACTGAACTAAAACAAATACAGCAGGAGCTTGCACAAAGTAATAAAAGCTTAAAAGCCATTAATATTGATTTGGATAATTTTGTTTATACTGCCTCACACGATCTTTTAAGTCCTATCAATAACCTGGAGCAGATCATTTACATGATAAAAGAAAAGGAGCATACTTTAGACATCGAAACAAAGGATTATATTGATATGCTATCAAATTCTGTTAAAAAATTCCGCGGTGTAATCAAAGAAATGGCGGCAATAGGCAAAATGGAGAGTGATATGCTTAAGATGGAACCAATCAATGTTGAGGAGATGATCGGAGACATTTTATCAAGTATACAAACAAAAATTACTACCGAGAAGGCTAAGATACAGACAGTATTAGAAGTTAAAGTTGTTACTTTCTCTAAAAAGAATTGCAGGAGCATGCTTTACAATTTAATCAATAATGCGCTTAAGTTTAAGTCCCCTGGCCGTATTCCTGAAATTCAAATTACTACAAAAGATCTAACAGATTATACGCTCTTATCAGTAAAAGATAACGGAATTGGCATAAATAAAAATAAAATTGAAAACATTTTTAAAATGTATAAACGACTGAATACCGATGCAGAGGGACAGGGCTTAGGATTATTTCTAATCAATAAAATTATTGATGCCGCAGGGGGAAGAGTGGAAGTTGAAAGCGAACCGGGTAAGGGAACTGAATTTAGATTATTTATTAAGAAGTGATTAGAAAATAATTATACATAAAGTGGCTATAGCTGTTTAGACTTCAGAGCCAATTGCTGTTATTTTATTTTGTGTATCATTAGTCACCAATTTGTTTCTCGTACCGTAAAAATATAATAAAATGAATAAAAATCCTGTAATCCTTATTGATGATGACCAAGATGATATAGAACTATTTGAACAAGCCTTCTCTGAATTAAATATTGAAAATGAATTAATTATTTTTGACGATGGTTTAAAATTCTTTCATTTTATATCCACTACAGATAAGAAAACCTTTTTTATACTTTGTGACATGAACATGAACAAAATAGGTGGACTTGAATTAAAAAAAATGATTTTAGATGATGAGAGATTGCGCCTTAAATGTATTCCTTTTTTATTTTTATCAACAAGCAAAGCTTCAGCTCATATTGAAGATGCTTATAGTTTAAATGTTCAGGGTTATTTTGTAAAGCCCAGCAGTTTTGAGGGAATTAAGGAAATACTTCGGGCAATGTGTACATATTGGGATTATGCTTCACACCCGAATAAATAAGAATTGTTTATCGTTATTAATATCATTTCCTGATATTTTTATTTCTCTCGCCCCAATTTTTATATACTTCCGCCTTTGCAGGTGTTCTTCACCTGCAAAGAGTACAACATAGTTATCAACTAAAAGAAATTCAGTCATCGTCTCGAGCTGAATAGCGAACAAAATGCACAAGGGTGATCCTTTTCTTTTCTTTCACTGGAAGAAGACAAAACGACAAATCAATGATTGCAACAAAAGCAAAAAATACATCTGCACCCTGGTACATAAAAACCTTTGCATCATCTAATGCTGGTATTCTTTAATCAACCTGCCAATAACCGGAAAAAAAATACAACGCAGTTAAGATGATTATGAACAAACAAAACAAATCGGATCAGTTGTTTCTGCGACTTTTATTTTAGTATTACCGCCATTATCCAATTGTATATCCAAAGGCTGATTCGTTTTCCAGGAGCCATTAGTAAAATCGGGAACTTTACTTGTAGACTGGTTAGCGGCCGACCATTCACTGAGGGAACCAATTGACTCCATAAAGCGGCGTCATAGACATCCTGGTCAAGGGGCAAACCATTGCGGAGACAATCGATCGTACGACAATCCATTAAAATCTCCACCTCCATGAGCACCCACCTGCTTGCCAACTTCGCCAAGTTTTTTAACAATATTTGGTTCATCTTTTTTTCCAAACTGCTCTCCAATTTTGTTTAAAAGAGCAATTACTTGCTTCCTTATTGTGTTGCCAACCTTTAATCCAGAAACATCAATATTACATTTTATATAATTAAGTACGATTTCAGTGTCTTTATAAACACCTTTTGTAATTCTTTTTTTTACTGAGTCTAGACCAAAAAACAGTGCGTCAATTGTAAAATTCCGGTGATATTGACCCCCCTATTCCAGGGAAGCTGACCCCCTTTTGATGAAGGTGATAATCAGTAAGCAAAGAGCGGTTATGAACTGTGGTCAATGTTCAAATGTATTTTTTCTTTAGCAGTTTCTTCTACTTTTTTCTTCGTAATGAATCTTCCTGTAGGCTTTAAAAGGCGGGCTTTATAATTAATTAATATTTCAGCAAAAGAAGATGTAACTATAAAATCTAAAACTTTGGACAAGGAACACCTCTTACGCCCGGAGTTTTCTTGATGTAAATTAATGAAACTTCAATTCCACCCCTAGATTGCGACGCTGCTTTTAAGGAAGATGTATTTACATCGTATGTTGCACCTAATCGAAAGTCACTAAATTCCAACCCGACATAAGGAATGAGCGCATCATTAAAACGAAGCCAACCACCAAAATAAATGCTGGTAGGTTTATCTCCCTCAGCAAAAGGAACTTCGTAAGCTCCCCCAAATACAGTCTCAGAAGCACCGGCCTGTATGCTATGTAGAGCACTTAAATGAATGGTACCATTACTGCCGACCGGAAAATAGCCGCCGCCATGAAACGTGGTTCTGGGATTAAGAAGAAAAAAAGTGCCGGTAAAATCTTGCTTAGGACGTGTTATGTGATACATCGAAATGCCGGCATAAAAATTATTTTTGTCGCTTGTGCTTCCGCTATACAACACGCCTGCATTCAAGTCGAAATAATTATTTTTAAGCGACGAATTATTAAATACTTCTGAGGTAGTGCCTGTAAAACCAAAGGGAGTAAGCTGATCTTCGAATTTAAGGTCTGTTACATTTAGCAACATATTGCTGTAACTAGCCTGGAAGCCTGCTCCTATTTGAGAAAACCCATCTTCATCAAGACCTTTATGAAAGGCGGTTGATATAGACAGAAAATTAAATTTTAAAGCGCTATTAGCACTTTGATCAGAATAGCCCATCACACCTGCTCCCCATGTGTCAGTAGAAGAAATTCGAGTTCGCATAATGGGTAAGTCGGCTGATACGGTAGTAGTAGTAAACGCCCGGTTTATAGTTGGCCACTGATTTCTATAATTGCCGGTAATACGAAGATCTCCTTCAAATTTTCCTGTTAACGCAGGATTGAGTGTAAGAGGTGAAGCAAAAAATTGAGAAAAGTGAGGATCCTGAGCCTTCACTTTTATTAAAAAGCAAAGCAATATCAATGAGAAAAAAACTTTTTGCATCAATAAAAGTTGGCTGTTCTAATATACAAATTTAATATACACCTTGTTACTTTAATCATACACATTCCCCTTATCACATTTGCATTTTACTTCCAAAGGCAAGATCACCGGCATCTCCTAAGCCAGGTACAATATATCCCTTTGCAGTCAGTTCGTCATCTATTTCGCCACACCAGATTTTTACCCCCGGTTCCTCCATTTGTACATATTCAATTCCTACGGTACAGGCAATAGCTGTCACCACATGAATTTGTGAAGGAGCTTGCTCGCTTTTCATAAACTGAATTGTCTTTACCAGCGATGCACCGGTAGCTAGCATTGGATCACTTATGATCACGACTCTTCCGTCGAGAACCGGACAACTCATGTATTCCAGGTTGATTTCGAAAGAACCATCGTGCCTGTGTTTACGATATGCCGAAATGAAGGCGTTATCAGCGTGGTCAAAATAATTGAGCATGCCGGTATGCATCGGCAATCCCGCTCTTAATATCGTTGCAAGTACGGGTTGTTCTTTCAATTGTTTGCAATTGGCAATTCCTAATGGTGTTTGTATCTCCACTTCTTCCCATTCTAATTGCTGACTTATTTCATATGCGGCCACCTCTGCTATTCTTTCAAGATTTCGTCTGAAACGCATACGATCAGTTTGAATTTCAGTACTCCTCAGTTCACCTACCCAGTTACTTACCAAACTGTGTTGATCACTTAAATTAATTACCATAATAGAATTGCAGATTTCAATTGTAGATTGCGGCTAGAAAATTACAGCAAATATGCCATTTTGCTTATAAAATCTTAATATTAATGTTATACCGGGTTATAGGAATAATGAGTGGTTCATCGCTTGATGGTTTAGACATCGCTTTTGTTGAATTTGAAGAGACTGGAAGAAAATGGAGTTATGAAATTAAGGTAGCCCAATGTGTGCCTTATAGCGACCAATGGTACAAGAACCTTCAACAAGCTAACACGCTTTCAGCTTACGACTATCTTTTACTTCATTCTTCTTATGGCAAGTATATTGGCACGAAGATTAATGCTTTTATTGAGGAATTTGGCCTGCATCATAAAGTTCAACTGATTTCGTCTCATGGTCATACAACCTTTCATTCTCCTTCGTCAGGAATGACAGCCCAGTTGGGAGATGGGGCAGCTATTGCAGCCACTACTGAAATTAATGTTGTAAGTGATCTTCGTGCTATGGACATTGCTTTTGGTGGACAGGGTGCACCTATAGTACCAATAGGTGAGAAACTTTTGTTTGATGATTATACTTACTTTCTAAACCTTGGAGGCATTGCAAATTTGTCTTTTAAAAGCCCTGCTGGTTACATAGCTTTTGATGTATGCCCTGCTAACCGGGTTATGAATATGCTGGCAGAGGTTGATGGAAAAGAGTACGATGAGGCAGGCTCTATCGCTGCATCAGGAAAGGTATTTACACCAATTTTTAATCGCTTGAATGCCCTGAGTTATTATTCGCTTCCATATCCTAAATCTTTAGCAAATGCGTTCGGAACGGATGAGGTATTTCCTTTGATAAATGGTTTTGATATATCGAACGCTGATAAACTGAGAACTTACGTCGACCATATTGTTATGCAAATTGCATCAGCGATCCAACGGCTCGGTTTAACGACTTCAGAATCCACGAATAAAAAAATGCTTGTTACAGGTGGAGGTGCATTCAATACTTTTCTGGTTCAACGGCTGGCCGCAATAATAGAGCCTTTACATATAGAAGTCGTAGTGCCGAATGCAATGTTGGTTAATTATAAAGAGGCACTTATTATGGCTTTAATTGGTGTTTTAAGATGGCGTGAAGAATACAATGTGCTTGACACCGTAACAGGGGCCCGGCGCAGTAGTATTGGTGGCGCAGTCTGGATTGGGCAGGAGGGGTAAAGGCAAATTTTGCACTTCTAATCAACACTTTTGTGCGTTGTCGAGTTCCAATGAGAATAATTATTAAACGAGTTTTTTTCTATTTTGCAATTGTTTTGCAAAAATTGAAAAAAGATCAAAAGGAAAATTC
Organism: Chitinophagales bacterium; assembly: GCA_038199395.1. GTDB lineage: Bacteria > Bacteroidota > Bacteroidia > Chitinophagales > Chitinophagaceae > Segetibacter. The sequence continues at coordinate 7,119 of JBBPZJ010000128.1, read as the reverse complement.
CCGCCATTATAAATTTTACAAACTATCATTTTATTTTAAAAATATTTGCAGGTATTTATCCGCAACCTCCTTTTTACCCTGTCTTGTTAAGTACTCATTTAGTTTACCAGGGTGTGTGTTAGGGATAGGTTTGAGTAATTCCTCCAGCTCCATATTTAATAAATACTCCAGTTCTTGCCGGCTACCCATTTTAAATAACTTACCAAAACCATTAAGTGCTTCAGCCAAACCGCCTGCGTCTGCTGCTATAATTTTACATCCACATGCCAGACCTTCCAATGCTACTATACCAAAACCTTCTTCGCCTATAGAGGGAATAATCATTGTATGATGCATGTTAAGCGTCCTGGCCAAAGGTTCTTCTGTTAAAATCCCTAAGAATTGTATGTTATTTTCAAGTCCCCAAGTTTTTACCATTCTTTCAAGTCTGCTTCTTTCGGGGCCATCTCCAATTATACTAAGCCTAAAAGGGTATTTTAAATTTTGGCATGCTTTAATCAGCAACTCACAACCTTTTTGCGACACCAATCTTCCCAGGAATACAAATTCATACTTCCTTTCAACGTCTTGATATATCTTAAAAATTTCATTATCAAAACAGTTATAGATGATTTCCGATCTGGTATTTATGTTTGCTGAGATATGGTGGCTTACCGAGATATTTTGAGTCGCTAGTTTTATCAAAAAAAGTTTGAGCTTGGTTCTTATACTTTTTTTGTTACTGAGATAAGAGTCATTGTGCGAAACAATCCATTTTTTATATAAAAGAAATGGTATAAACCAACTTCCCTTTAAAGAAAAATTTGACATATACAAAACATTACACCACACAAAGAGAGACCCGACCTTTAAAAAGAAAGGATTGTAATATACTTCTACTGCTTTTTCTTTTATTTGAATCAATTGTTCGGCAGTAGGTTGTGGTTGAAATGTGATAACCTTTACGTTATGACCCTTGTTCAGAAACTCCTCAACCAAATAATAAGTCTGTTTTTCTAATCCCCCAACTAAAGGATAAAAAGCAGTCGTAAATACAAGGATATTCATGATTAAACTAAGCGATATAATACAAATTAAGATTTTATTTTTGATTTATAAATGAAAATCCCATTCCTTAAATTTCTTTTAAAATATACTCCGTTTCTGGCTTTGTATTTACCGATTAATTTTGTTATTTTCTTAATAATTGTTTAAGGAATAGTTTAAGTTGAAAAAGTTTTTAAATTACATTGCAAATGCTTCTATATTGGTGATTAGAAATACAATTAAAAGTACAATATAGCAGTTATATAAGTCTAACCTATCCGAATTTAATAAAAAAGCAATGGAAAGTAAAGTTTGGGACAACTTTCAAAATTGTGAATTGAAAATTGAAGTTCCTGATTTACCTGATTGGATTATAAAAGGTGTAGAAGAAACGATTGTGGGAAATTACTCACAATGTTTAGACCCAGTTAAAGCAAAAGGCAATTGCCTTCGGGTAAGCAACCAGTTGATGTACAATTTGTCAGAAGTGGGTAAGGATTTAGTTAAGCCATTTGATAATTGTAAAATACTACATACTAAAAAACCCCAACCTCATTTCTGGATATTTGTTGATGGTTGGCATATTGACCTTACGGCAAGGCAATTTAACGAAAACGAACGCTGCCCAAAAATTTGGAAAGATGGAGAAATTAATGTAAAAAATGTTTATTCGGTAGAAAAAGGAAAAAGTTCAGTTCTTTTTTATTTAGCTCCTTTTGAAAAGGAGAAGTAAAATATCCCCGGGCTGTTAATCGTTTCTCAAACGTAGGTCACAATTTGAAAAAACTTGTGAGGATACAAAGAGACATTTTCACTGTTCCGGGAAACTCATTGCGGCTCGCTCGATTTAAATTACTCTTTCGCCAACTATCAAACGGGATGTTTCAACTTCCTTCGTATATCTTCAAATACGTGTCAATAATCTCGTCAATATTTTTAAAACTTTTTGACGAGTAGTCTTTTACCTGATTTTTATCGACCCATCTTAATTCCGTGATATCTTCTTCAAATTGAGGTATCAGTTGGGGATGACCTGTCACTTTCATTGCAAACCAATGTGTTTCTTTTTCTATATCCTTGCCATTTTCATTATAAAAGTGATGGGTGATACCGACCAGTTCGCCTATTTGAATATTTTCTAAGCCTGTTTCTTCTTCGACTTCCCTAACTGCACATTCCTCAATTGTTTCATTTTGTTCAATCTTTCCTTTTGGCAAATCCCATTTCCCCCTTCTAAATTGAAATAATATCTTCTTTTCTTCATTTTCGACAATTCCTCCTCCGGCTACAATTGTTTCAGGCATAATTCATTTTAAGCAAAGAAACAAAAACGAACGAAACTATCAGCAATAGCTTCTCAATTTTTGCTTTAGCATTAACTTCGTACAATGACTAATAAAAATGGTGTCGCCGAAAAATTATTACAAACAGGGGCAGTTAAACTAAGCCCAAATGAACCCTACACTTGGGCCAGTGGTTGGAAAAGCCCGATTTATTGTGACAACAGGAAAGTCTTATCATTCCCCTATATAAGAGAGTATATAAAAAGTGAGATGTGTAATGTTATCTTCGAAAAGTATCCGGATGCAGATCTGATAGCAGGGGTCGCTACAGCAGGAATCGCATGGGGAGCAATGGCAGCCGATCAGCTAAAATTACCTTTTATATATGTAAGGCCGAAACCAAAAGAACATGGTCTCGGTAACCAGATTGAAGGGGCTTTTGAGCAAGGTCAAAAAACGGTAGTGGTCGAAGACTTAATTTCTACGGGGAAAAGCAGTTTACAGGTAGTAGACGTTTTAAGAAAGGCGGGACTTGAAATAATGGGAATGGTGTCAATATTTTCTTATGGCTTTGAAGAAGCAGATAGAAACTTTGCAGCATCAGGTGTTCAATACCAGTCTTTAACAGATTATAGCACTTTAATTAACATTGGTTTAGAAAAGGGCAAAATAGAATCCGGAACAGAAACTTTATTATTGCAATGGCGAAAAGATCCTGCTGCATGGAAAGGGATATAAATAATTAATCACAATTGAGTATATTATGAAAAAGTTTTTTTTACTGGCACTTATTATCGTGACATTTTGTGCCACCTCTTTTGCTCAAAACCGCAAACCTGAATGGGCAACTATTAAGACTCCAAATTTAAGATGCTGGGAGTGCAAAAAGAGGTTAGAGGATTACATGGCGCGGGAAATTGCCCAAACAGAAAGTGGCATAATGAAGATGCAAATAAATTTACTTAGCGGTACCACCCGGGTTCAATACTGGCCTGACAGAGTTAATTTAAATTATATTCAGACAGCTTTTGCCAACGCAGGTTTTGACGCCGACGACATAAAGGCTGAGCCTGATAGTTATAAAAAGCTTCCACCCGCGTGCAAAAGGATAGAAGAAGGCGGTGGACCACAAAAAGGTAAGCCATGCCACATGCAGCCTTTTTAGCATTGTAACGAGGGTCGTGTAAAATTCCTTCTATATAAAGTTTTTCGCCCGGCGTTCACCGCCGGTTTTTGTTAGGTTAGCATCAACGATAGAGGAATGAGTAAAGTGAGTAACAAACAAACAACCAATCTAATTTTCAAACTTTCCTTTTGCCGGAAGCAAAGTCTGCCATTGGTTGTATTAATTGTAGGTTGGTATTCATAACAAAAATGACCGTAAGTCGCTAGTGGTTCTTCGATCGGCTCACCTGCTAAAACAAGAAATCTTGAGGTCTGTAATACAGTCAATTTCGATAGCTTCTAAATTCCAGCGAAAATTCACTAAACTGTTTTTCTTTGGCTTTTTTGCCGACATCAACTTCTCCATTTACAATGTAAATTCCGGTATTGTAATCGGCAGGAATATCAAGTTGAAGGCCTTGTTCCTGTTTTTTGCTTTACATCTAAGATAATGATCGGTGAAACTGTTTTAGCCAAACCTATTACATGTTCATAAGTTCCGGAAATAACTCTGATAGTTTCATTTTAAATTTCAAGCGACGGTGGTTTGGAAAAGTACTTCTGTTTTCGATTTTTTGTTATAAGGCCTGTTACGCCTATTGTGTATTTCAAACAGGCGAAGTTTTCGTTACGGATGTAACAGGTATACGTTTGTTGCGGCAAAAGATTTAGACTCCACCACTTCCTTTTTAGATGACCAAGTTCACCCGCAAGGATTTTGTAGACATTAATGACCTATTCCGGCAGATTTCTTGCTTCGCTTCCTATGTACATTGCAAACGCTGCAAGGGCGGTATCCTTTAACAGGTTTACAAAAGCCACCGACTTCATATCCGCATCCCCTGCTCCCATAAAGTTGGGCAGATGTATTGCTAATACAAAAATGAATAGTAACAGGGCTAGTGAATAGCCTGCAATCTTTACCATTTTGTGAGTTATAAATGCGATACCTGCCAATACAAAAGCTACTCCTACCAAATAAACCCAAAATATTCCTCCAGGTATAAACTCAGGTACATATACAATCAAGTTTTTTGGTTGTATCCAATGATAAATACCAAAAGCAATCATAATAAGGCCTAATATAATGACTGCAATACGAGAGATTGAGTGTTGTGTCATAGCGGCTATTTTTATACTAGTAAGGTACTCAGTTTTTTTGAATTGTTCAAAAAAACATTTATAATACTCTAATAATCATTGATTTTGTATTATAGAAATATATAATTTTAGCCGAATGTGAGCAGCCTTATTTACATTATAAATATTGCCATTGCAGAGCTAAAAGCAGATTTTAAAAAAAGGTGAAAATGGGGAAGATGATAAAATGAATTGCGTCCGTTAATTGCTCAAAAACATGCCGTATTCTTTGTACAACTTTTGTTAGCCAAGACTGTTATCCTGCTTTTTGTTATTACCTTCATTTTTTAGTAAATAACATCAATTTTTTTAATAATAATGGATAGAAGAAAATTCCTGCGAAAAGGGTCCTTAGCAAGCTTTACATTACCTGCTCTCATTACCGCAACAGCAAATGCAGAAGCAACGGAACTGCATTCAGAAGATATAGAAGGTTATCAATTGAAAGATCATGACCTGGATGAGGTGACAATAGACGAACTGCAAGAAAAGATAAAAAATGGCACTTTATCTTCCAGGTCTATCACCATGTGGTATTTAAAGAGAATACAGGATTTGGATAAAAAAGGACCAGGAATTAACAGTGTTATCGGAGTCAATCCCGACGCTTTGGCCATCGCATCAACTATGGATATAGAAAGGAAAGCCGGCAAGGTGCGGGGACTTTTGCACGGTATTCCGGTTTTAATTAAAGATAATATTGATACTGCCGATAAGATGATGACAACAGCCGGTTCTTTGGCATTAGTTGGCAATCATTCTGCTAAAGATGCCTTTATTGTAAAACAACTGCGGGAAGCTGGTGCTGTCATACTCGGCAAAACTAATTTGAGTGAATTTGCAAATTTTAGATCGTCGCATTCTACAAGTGCCTGGAGCAGTCGTGGAGGTCAGACCAGGTGTCCATATATTCTTAATAGAAATCCATCAGGCTCAAGTGCAGGATCCGGCGCTGCCACAGCCGCAAACCTTTGTGCAGTCGCTATAGGAACGGAAACGAATGGCTCAATAGTGAGTCCTGCATCTACAAATGGCTTAGTAGGCTTTAAGCCGACTGTCGGTTTATGGAGTCGATCAGGCATTATACCCATTTCTGCTACACAAGATACTGCGGGACCTATGACAAGAACTGTGAAAGATGCGGCCATTTTATTGTCTGCGCTTGCTGGCGTAGATGCTAATGATAAAGTAACCAGTGAAAGTATGGGTAAGACGAGCAACGATTATACGTCATTTTTAGATGCTGACAGTTTAAAAGGGAAAAGAATAGGCGTAGAAACTAGTTTTATGAAGGGAAATGCGAATGTAGTCGCATTATATAATAAAGCTATAAATGTATTAAAAGAAAAGGGCGCTATCATAGTGGAGGTTGAATTGTTAAAATTAACCCGTCCTTTGGGCGACGCTAGTTATGAAGTGCTTCAGTTCGAGTTTAAAGATGGACTAAATAAATACCTCGCCACTGCAAACGCTCCGGTAAAATCATTAAAAGAGGTGATTGATTTTAACAACAGAAATGAGGCCGCGGCAATGCCTTTTTTCAAACAGGAAATACTAATAAGTTCAGAAGCGAAAGCAGGGCTGGATAGCAAAGAATACCAGGAGGCTTTAGCAAAGTCTACATCCTCCCGTAAAATTATTGATGAACTTTTCAATCAATTTAAATTAGATGCTGTCTGTGGTATAACAAGCGGACCTGCTGCTTGTATCGATATTGTAAACGGCGACTACAGTACCGGTTTTTCTTTCTCATCGCCTGCAGCAATGGCCGGGTACCCACACATTACCGTTCCTATGGGTTTTGTACATGAACTACCTGCAGGATTTTCAATTTTTGGAACTGCATATTCTGAGGGAAAAATATTAGGCATTGCTTATGCTTACGAACAGGCAACCCGCGCCAGAAAAGCACCTAAATTTTTAGAAAATATCGGTTAAATAAAAAGAGCTTTTTTCCTGCTGCGGTAATAGCTCTTTCTTTTTTATTTGCATAATTTGTAAGAGCATTTGTTATTAAAGGCAATCGTTCTGCCATTTGTTAACCCTATAATAAATCTTATAAAGGTTTAGAGTGGACGGGTAAAATGATCTTACTGCTTCCTGTGGCATTGTGATAAATCTTGATTGTTGCTTTTTGAAAATCTTTTTCTTTAGCATGGTAGATATCAACATAAGTCTGAGGATTACGATCAACTAAGGGAAACCATGAACTTTGAATTTGAATCATGATCCTGTGTCCTTTTTTAAAACTGTGTGCAACATCGCCTAATTTATATTTTACTTCTTCAATTTTGCCTGGTATAAATGCCTGAGGTTTTTCGTAGCTATTGCGAAAGCGCCCTCTTAATATTTCTCCATGTACCAGCATTTGGTATCCGCCCATAGGGTACTTATACTTGGGGTCTTTATCATCATAAATGTCGACCGCGAAGTAAGAAAGTTTATCAGGGAATACATCAATTAACTTAACTACGAAATCTGCATCGGTGGTTGAAATGCTAGTTAT
>JBBPZJ010000127.1:0-9639 GCA_038199395.1 Chitinophagales bacterium | reverse complement strand
GGTTTACTCAGTTTTTATTCTTTAATATGCCGCATTAATGTGAAGGGGAAACAAGCTCTGGTGGAGGCCAACTTGTCAGTAATAAGGTTGATGGTTATAAAAAAAGAGATTCGACATTAGGTTGTTCAACCCTTATGTTTTTGGTAAGCCCCATAGCTTAAAAACTCATTGGTCGTTAGACAAATAGAGGTGCCATTTTGTGAAGTTTATCCAAGTTTATCCGATGTTTTGTTGTTAGCCTGCGATGTAAGTCATGACGATTTTAGAGATAGCTAAAGAAGCCTTCAATTCCGTTTGTTGTTGAAGGCATTTTCGAATTGGTCAGATAGTGAAACAGGTTGGGTAAGGCTCTTTTTATGGTAAAGTAAGTGCGTCTTAAAAGCTTATGAGTATACCTGTATCTTTCGGTCTTTTTAATTGTAAGTTTTCTGCTGCAGATCGTCCTGATGGTTTTTATATCATAGGTCTAATTGTTCGTTAGTGCTATTCTGCCTGGCCCTTCCATCCCGGAAAGTAGAAATTACATTAAAGAATTAGTAAAAATACGACGAGTAATGCATCTTTATATGTAGTTCTGTCATCTATACAAGTGGTTTTTCATAGAATATTGGATAAAAACGGGGCTGGATTTCTATCCTATGCCCCCTTTTTTATTTTTGGAGAAAACCGGATAATGCTTACTGCGTGCCTGCAATTTGGTTGTTTTAGGGTTTGTAAATACAAACGTTATTGAGAAAATTACTTCAAATGCCGGGAAAAAGTGCCCGATTAGTTAAACCTCTTTCTATTCTTTTTGTCTCATTTTACGGGTTTTAAAAATGTTAGCTTGTTAAACAAAAAGGCGTTAACTGGTTTGCTTTTTTAACTATTTATTTTAAATGAAATTTTGCGTGTTGCGATTTCGGGCACAGTGTTTATTATCATCTCATAAAGAATTGGTAATGCCTTTTTTTAACCTATGTTTTTCATTGTAAAACGTCAGACTCCTGTCGTTTCGCTAGAAAAAATTCAATTAAATAATTATGATTGGACTGTTTACGGTGCCTGAGGCATTTATTATAAAAAAATGTATTGAAGGAGATAAAAAGAGTCAAAAAAAACTTTATGATCTCTATTTTTCGAAAATGAGATATTCATGTTTTCATTTTACTAGGAATCCCTTGGATGTAGAAGACCTATTGCAGGAAGGGTTTGTAAAACTGTTCCGAAACTTGCATAGTTACAGGGGCGAAGGATCGTTTGAAGGTTGGATAAGGAGAATTTTTGTAAATGTCGCCATTGAACATATAAAACGGAAGAAATTAAAGACTGTAGAGTTAGCAGGATTGGAAGATTTAGTAGCAGAAAACAACATTACCGTGCTGGATATTCTTTATGAAAAGGATCTTCTAAAAATATCTGGAACAATTAGTAACGGTTACAGAACCGTTTTTAAATTATATGCTATTGAGGGATATACTCACAAAGAGATTGGAAATAAATTGGGAATTGCAGAAAGTACAAGCAAATCTCAATATACCAGAGCTAAAGTTAAACTTAAACGGCTAGTAGGCGAGAACCCCGAATAAACACTGTTTTCTCGTTCGTAAAAGTTAATTGAAGTGATGGAGCTTTTATTGACCCAATAGTCGGGGACTCTTAAATTATAAATATATTAAGAAAGAAAAGCCAAATTGTTTGAGAACAGTTTCTTTAAAACAGAGCGAAACGCAGAGATATTAAAAAATAGTTTAGATGCTTTGTTACAAATAAAAAACCCCACTGTAGAGCGGGGTCATTAAATGTACAAGACAAGTATTAAAAGCCTTTTTTCGCAACGCCGTCTTCAATAGCTTGTAAAGCTTTTGCTTCACTTAAAATTGCTGCCATCTTATTGCCTTTACCATCATGACCGCCAGCCATGTATCCGCCCCTGGCAGTTTTAGTAATAACAGCTTCGTGCATAGGAACGTTCTTTTCCTTTGTTTTTAAACAGTAAGCTTTAATCATTTTTGAAGTATCCATCGTTGTTGGTTTTTTAGAAATATAAAATCATTAATAAGCGGCACAAGCTACAAATTTTTTAAGAAAAACAATTTTTTCACTAAAACGGGACTACAATAGACTCAGGCCCAGAACATAGCCCAATGTAGTTTAGCATCAATGACGGATATTATAGAAGTATTTTCCTGATCAAGTTTTTTAATTACATCAGGAAAACATTGGCTCGCTTATTCAACTTTATTTACCCTATACATCGATTTTCGCATATTTTGCGTGGCTTTCGATAAATTCTCTTCTTGGGGCCACTTCATCACCCATCAGCATACTAAATACACGGTCTGCTTCCGCAGCACTTTCAATAGTAACTCTTTTTAAAGTACGGCGGGCAGGGTCCATAGTAGTCTCCCATAATTGTTCTGAATTCATCTCTCCCAAGCCTTTGTACCGTTGTATCGTAACGCTATCGTCTTTACCGCCTCCTAATTTTTCCACCCATTGTTTTCGCTGTTCTTCCGAGTAAGCATATTCCTGTTCCTTTCCTTTTTTCACTAAAAACAGCGGAGGTTGTGCGATGTAAACATACCCGGCTTCAACCAACTCTTTCATATACCTAAAGATAAAGGTAAGGATCAGAGTAGCGATGTGGCTTCCGTCCACATCGGCATCTGTCATTATAATAAGCTTGTGATAACGAAGCTTTACAAGATTTAATTGCTTTGGATCTTCAGGAGTACCTACTGTAACACCTAGCGCAGTGTACATATTGCGTATCTCTTCGTTTTCGTAAATCTTGTGCTCCATCGCTTTTTCCACATTTAAGATCTTTCCTCTTAATGGCAGAATAGCCTGGAAGCTTCTTTCACGTCCCTGCTTGGCGGTACCGCCAGCCGAGTCTCCTTCCACCAGGTATAATTCTGTTTTAGTTGGGTCTCTTTCAGAGCAATCGGCAAGTTTACCCGGTAAACCTCCTCCGCTCAATACAGTTTTGCGCTGCACCATTTCACGCGCCTTTTTTGCAGCAACCCTTGCCTGGGCTGCTAATACAATTTTTGAAATTACATTTTTAGCTTCCCGGGGATTTTCTTCAAGATACGCCTCTAATGCACGGGCAACTGTAGTCTGTACAATACCGCTTACTTCGCTATTACCTAATTTGGTTTTTGTTTGTCCCTCAAATTGAGGTTCAGGTACTTTTACGGATATGATAGCGCTCAAACCTTCTCGGAAATCGTCACCTTCGACAACAACTTTTGCTTTTTCAAATAGTCCGTTTTTATCGCCGTAGGTTTTAAAAACTCTTGTTAGCGCCTGTCGAAAACCGGTAACATGCGTTCCACCTTCTATGGTATTGATATTGTTGACGTAAGAAAAAATGTGCTCTTTGAAGTCATCGTTATAAGTCATCGCCACTTCTACTGCCACCATATTAGCTTCATCCAATCCTTCTACAAACAAAGTATTTGGAATAAGTGCAGTACGATTGCCGGCTTTATCCAGCATTTCTACAAATTCAACAATTCCACCTTCGCTGTAGAAGCTTTTAAAGTAGGGTTTCCCTTCTTCATCCGATTCACGTAAATCGGTGATATTTATGGTAATTCTTCTGTTTAGGTAAGAAAGTTCTCTTAGTCTTCCCTCAAGAATCTCTCTTTTATACACCTTTTCCTGGAAAATTGTGTAATCGGGCCAGAAATGAACAGTAGTGCCTGTTATCTCAGACAAGCCTATTTCTCTCACGGGGTATTGAGGAGCCCCGCAATGATATTCCTGTTCAAATATTTTACCTTCCCTGTGCACCGTTACCTGCAATGTGGAACTTAGTGCATTTACACAACTTACGCCAACTCCATGCAATCCTCCACTCACTTTGTAAGTATTCTTATCAAACTTTCCTCCTGCATGCAATACGGTCATTACTACTTCCAGCGCACTTCTGTTTTCTTTGGTATGAATAGCCGTGGGGATACCCCGACCATCATCACTGACACTTATTGAATTATCTTCATGAATTGTAACATTAATATTTTTACAGTACCCTGCCAATGCTTCATCAATACTGTTATCCACTACCTCATACACAAGGTGATGTAATCCTTTTACTCCGATATCACCAATGTACATAGCCGGCCTTTTACGTACAGCTTCCAAACCTTCCAGAACCTGTATGCTGTCTGCGCCATAATTCAGGTTCTGCGCATCAGCATCGTTTACAATTTCGTCTGCCATAACTGCTTGATTTTCCTGCTTTTTAATAAATTTTTGCAGGTGCGCAAAATTACGGAAAATAAAGGGTTTTCAAGGAATAAAAACAAGGTTTTAACCGTTGTTTTCATGGTATCTGTATTTAGATTTGTTCACCTTTTTTATGTCAAAAAATTACGGAATAACACAATCTTTGATTTGTTTGGCTGCTACTATTATTTTTTTTTGGTTATACCTTTCTTCTTAATTTCCACTTTCGACTTTCGACTTTCAATTTACTGATAACCCATCGCCTGCAACCTAAACAGCTCAGCATATCTGCCTTCTTGATGCAATAATTCTTTATGGCTTCCTATTTCGACTAACTGTCCTTTTTCTAACACAATAATCCTGTCTGCCATTCTAACTGTGGAGAAGCGGTGCGAGATCAATACTGCGGACTTACCTTTTGTCAATTCAGCAAAGCGTTGAAATACTTCATATTCGGCCCTCGCATCTAATGCTGCTGTTGGCTCATCCAGTATCAGCAGTTGGGCATCCTTCATGTAAGCCCGGGCAAGAGCTATCTTTTGCCATTCACCGCCTGAAAGATCAATTCCATTATTAAAACGTCTTCCCAGCATTTGTTCATATTTGTTTGGCAATGTTTCTATGAGAGGATGAGCCATGCTCTGTATGGATGACGTTTGGATAAGTCTTTTATTGCCAAGCTCGTTTATATTTCCCACCGCAATATTCTGATTTACGTTCATCTGGTATCTTATGAAATCCTGAAAGATCACCCCAATCTGAATTCTTAATTCGTCCAAATCATATTCACGCAAATCAATTCCATCGAGCAAAATTCTTCCTTCTGTAGGATCATATAAACGTGCAAGTAGTTTAACCAAAGTGGTTTTGCCGGCACCATTTTCACCGACAAGAGCAATTTTTTCTTCGGGATGGATGGTGAAACTAAGATAGCGGTTAGCCCAACGCTCGGAATTTGAATACCTGAAACCAACATTTTGAAAAGTAAAACCTTCCATTATCGGTTTTGGAAACGGACGTGGATTGGCAGATAAAACAATTTTTGGTTGTATCTCGAAGAAATCGAAAAAATCCTGCAGGTAAATGGCTCCTTGTGAAACACTGGTAAAACGAATCAAAATTCCTTCCAAAAGACTTCTTAGTTGCCTGAAAGACCCGGCCAGGAATGTAAGGGCACCAATCGTAATTTTTCCCTGTACAGTCTCGGCTATGATAAAAACATATGCGCCATAGTAACCCGCACTACCCAACATTGCAAACAGAGTTCCCCAGACAGTACGCCGCATCGCAAGCACCTTATTATCGCTATAAAACTGGTTCGACAATTGTTTAAACCTGTTAATGATAAAACCCGATAAATTAAAAATCTTAACTTCTTTAGCCGTTTCATCGCTTGCGCCTAAAAATCTTACATAATCGAGTTCCCTTCGTTCAGGTGTTTGTCTGCGGCTGAGAGCATATGTTTTATCGTTGAAATAAGCTTCGCCTAAAAAGGCAGGAATGATGGCAACCAGCAGCAGAATGATTAGCCACGGATTAAATGCCAGCAGGCCCGCCGCCAGAAAGGCCATCGTTATCAGGTCCTGCAACTGAGTTAATACCTGGGAAAGTAGCATGGTGCGACCCACCGTTTGTTGCCTTGCCCGCTCAAGTTTGTCGTAGAATGTTGAGTTCTCAAATTGGTCAAGATCAAGTATAGCTGCATGTGCCATGATCTTTATAGATGTATAATTTGAAAACCGGTCTCCTAATAAACTGTCCATCAAAGTAATTCCCCTGCTTAAACTATCAGCAAGAATAGCGAGACTAAATTCTACCGCTACCAACAACCATAAATGACGGGAAGACAGGTCCGTCTTATGTTGATTTAGCAAGATGATTTGGTCGATAATGAGCTTGCCTACATATAATATGGCAAGTGGAGTTGCAGACTTAAGAATGCGCAGTAAGGCATTTACGCAGGTCATCCATTTATTGGTTTCCCAAACCAGTTTGAAAAACCTTGGTAGATTGCGAAGTGCGGAAAGTCTTTCTTTAAGAGATAGTTGACCTGATGCCGACTTGCTGTTTTTGTCGTTATTAAACAAGTTCTTCAAAAAATTCATCTGCAAAAGTAAGGTACATTATGAGGCTGAATTTTAAACGGTAAGTGTGCAACGACCTGAAAATAACAGTGAATGATAACTGAAAGCAGTATAAATAAACAAAAAAAAGCTGTCGTGAACAATCACTAACAGCTTTAGTTAAGTTTATTGATTTTTTTAGCCTCTCTAAATTTGAGAAAAACTTGCCGGAACCAGGAATGTTCGGGTAATGCGGCTTACAATTTCTGCATCTTTATATCCCGGAACGGCCTTTATTCTGTTCCATTCAGGGTCAGAACCAAATGTCTTCCAGTTTTTGTCGTGTTCTGCCATGTCATCAAAAGTTAGCATGTAGGTTAAATTTGGACGCATCTCACCTATAATGGTTTCTCCAAAAAATACAGGCGTTAAACCAACTCTTTTAAAAATTGCTATTTCACCCTGATTTTCAAACATGTCAATTTTCTTTTTGCCTGCAGCTTCACTTGCACTTTCATACCGGCGCAGTTCGAATATTCTCGGTTTTTGTTCAGGTACATCAAGTTTGGGCATTCCTGCAAAGGCCTTTAATAACGAGCTTTGAATGCGGTCGTAAGCAGGGGCAGAGGCAGGTGCAGTTAAATATGCTGCTCCAGCCTGCAGATAAGTTTTGTCATTCGCTAACTTGTCCGAAATATTAATAAAATCACTTACAGAATTAAAAGGAATAATTGCATACAGTTTGGACTGGCCTTCAGGTTTTTGCTCCGTAAACACTCCAATATTTTTGCTTCCCAACCTGTTGAGAGCGGGGATAGCTGCCTGTTGGAAATAATTCTCGACCAGTTTTTGTTGTGTTGAATCTTTCAAAGTGTATACCCGTAATTCATAAAACTGAGGAGAAGTTTTTGCCGAAAAATCATTTTCAGAAGCTTTGGCTATCATTGATGATAAACCTGTTAAAGATCCGGTAAGCATGGATGCCTTTACAAAAGAGCGTCTTTTCATTATAAATTTTTTCGCTAAATTATTAAAAATGATTAAGTGTTATTAAGATATATTCCTCAAGCCCAATTGTGTAATAAAAAGCTTTTTTGGAGACAGCTATGTGTCTTTTTAGTGCCATAACACACTTGTACTTCATACTGTTATTTTGTTTAATTCTTTACGGGTAGCAACGCATATTTCTGCCCATAGTCAATCATCTGCTGGTAAAAGCTTTTAGGATATTCTACTTTCACGTAGATTATTTTATCTCCACTAAAAACAGGGATCAGCTTTGGTTGAATAAAACCTCTGTAGGGTTTTATATTAAGCGTAGCATACCGTTGCAGTACTTCATTGTATAGTTCCGGGTCGACTTTTACTCCGTAATTTTCGACTAAATCACGTCCTGCGTTGAAGTCGCCCTCGCTCTTTATTCTTTGTATCTCTTTTAATAAAAGGCCAAAAAGGTTGCGCAATTTGTTATAATCATTTACCTGCACATATGTTTTTCCGTTTCTTTTTACAAACTCAACCACATTGTCTGCTTTCCCTTTTTCGTACGCCCAGTGTGCAACAGTTGCCCGGTTGCGCATATGCGCTTCTTCCAGTTGTTCGCCCGGTTTAAGTCTGGTCAACTGCGTCATTAATCCATTCATCATATAGCTGTCATACTCTGCCTTTCCAACTTCTAAAGAAGGGGCAACACCTATTTCCTCCAATTTTGGATCTAATATATAATACAGCCCTACGAGGTCGGCCCGTGCTTCTTCCAGGGCAGAGGCATAGTTCTTAAGCGTTTTGTCAGGCGTTTGAATACCGGGATTTATTTGCCCCGAAGCATGGCCAATGCATTCATGCATATCGGTGTGAAGGTCAGCAGCGAGCGTTCCCCATTTCTTTGCCCTCGCTTTTATTTCATCGTTTGCTGCAAACTCATTCAGTAAACCTCCTTTAGCACTAGCGATATTGTAAGACTCAATAATGTTACTTAAAGAGACAGATTTTGATCCATGTTCTTTCCTTATCCATTCTGAATTGGGCAGGTTGATGCCAATGGGGGTATTTGGTGCAGCGTCACCTGATTCCATTATAACGGTTATAGCTTTTGCAGTAATCCCTTTTACATTTTTCTTTTTGTGTTCAGGCATTAAGGGAGAGTTGTCCTCAAACCATTGCGCCTGGTCTGCAATAGCTTTTATCCTTTTGGTTGCTTCAAGATCTTTCATTGATACTACACTTTCGTAGCTGCCTTTTTTGCCGATCGGGTCGTTGTACACTTCAATGAAACCATTTACTACATCTAAACGACTGTTTACGTCGTTTACCCATGCAAAGCTGTATTCATCAAAATCCTTGAGATCGCCGCTGCGATAGAATTTGCTTAATAATTGAATCGATTTCTTTTGCTGGTCATTTTCTGCAACAGCAGCAGCTTTATCGAGCCAGTAAACAATACGGGTTATAGCTGCAGAATACATTCCGCCGACTTTCCATACCTTCTCCACTATTTGTCCATTTTGCTTCATTGTCTTACTGTTCAATCCCCAGGAAGGGGCATCGTCTTTTGTGTCAAACTTTGCATAAAAATCTTCCACTTCCTTTTGTGTTACGCCTTCGTAAAAGTTGACTGAAGAGTTTTGTATGTTATCAATGTCAGGGCGCAAATCAACCAGCTTTGGCTCTACTGCCAAATCATACACCATTGGTTGTATTCTTGCCAGAAATGCATCGACAGTTTCCCCTTGCTGCAACGGAAGTCTTTTTGTATCACTGTTTTTAACAACACTTGCAAAATATTGGTAAGAGCATGCAGGAATAAATTTTTCATTTGAATAATGATGATGGTTGCCATTGCTAAACCAAAATCGACCGCAGTATTCTTTAAACTTCTTCCAATCGTCGGTCGATTTGTTGCCTTTGTAAGTTGTGTACGCTGTCTCTAATACCTTTCTCAACAACAGCGCATTTTTACTCTTTTGATCATAAATAATATCTCGGCCGGCCAGCGCTGCCTCCGACAAATAATACGCGAGCTGTTTCTGCATAAGGCTTAGCTGATCGAAACCCGGAATTCGGTATCGTAATACCTGTATATCTGCAAAGGCCTCTGCTTCTACAACGAAACTGGAGGTGGCAAGTTTCGCTTCTGTGTTTGATTTTATTGCTTTCGTTTTTCCTGGAGTCTGACCATATATGTCTTGCAAACAAGCGGACGTAATAATGAAAGAAATTATCAAGAGTTTTAACGAGTGAATGAGGCTCATGGACATGATTTCTGTTAGAAGATGATAAAGGTTTAAAATTACAGCAAGAATTAGAATTAGGAGAGGGCCTTACATCATTATTAACAGGCTTATGTGCAAAGGCCGCAATG
>JBBPZJ010000126.1:0-3073 GCA_038199395.1 Chitinophagales bacterium | reverse complement strand
TGCCTGATACCAGATCAAATGCACTGAGCACTTTTTCGTATGCTGATTCTGTTTGCTCGAATTCTTTAAACTGAGGAGGAAACAACCTTAAAATCTTTTTGTCTTTATGGTCCGGTGCTTTTTTTAATAAGGCCGGAATAAATAAAGTCAGCAATTCTGACATAACGTTATAGCCTGCAATTTCAATTTCTAAAACGGTGTCGTGGTTGTAAATTTTTTCCGCTGATATTTTCATCACCTCTTCCAATGCTCCGCAAGATCTTTCTATGTGTTCGACTAGTGTATCGTTGAAAGTTCCTTCCAGTATCTGTTGGCGGTTGTTCCAAAATACTTCTGCCGCTTTTATAGTAAGCAGATTAATTGCGTTAGCACGCAGATAGCTTATTTTTTCATTTAAATCTTCGATCTTGGTATAAGTATCGGCAGTTTTTGAGCGAGCGTTAGGATCTGAATCGAGACAGTCTATAACGTGAAAAAAAGAATGTTTTACCAACTCATGAGAAAGAATGCCCAGGCGGTGAGCATCTTCCATATCAATGATGCTGTAACAGATATCGTCTGCGGCTTCAACAAGGTAAACAAACGGATGCCTTTGGTAAACAATCATCTCTCCTTCCTCACGACGCAAACCTAACTGACCGGCTAATGCACAAACTGCCTGAATTTCTGATTGAAAGAATCCATACTTTTTTCTGTGTTTGAAATCTTTGTTTATACCACCCGCCTCGCAAGGATATTTTATGATAGAGGCAATAGTCGTGTACGTTAGGCCCAATCCTGCTGTAAGCCGGCCCTTAAAAGCATGTGTTAGAATTCTGATCGCATTTGCATTTCCTTCAAAATTTGAAATATCTGCCCATTCTTCGTCAGAAAAAAATGACCTTAGTTCGGTGCCTTCGATTTTTAACTGAGCATTATTGATAAAATAAGCTGAAATGGCTTTTTCGCCCGAATGACCAAATGCAGGATTGCCAATATCATGTGCAAGGCAGCCCGCAGCTATCACATTTGATAACTCATACCGGTAAAACTCGTGGCTGTCGCCAGACTTGTCATTGATCTCCCGGCTCAATTGTTCGCCTACAATGCTGCCGAGAGAACGGCCAACACTTGCCACTTCGAGCGAATGGGTAAGACGGTTGTGTACAAATGTGCTTCCCGGCAAAGGAAATACCTGCGTTTTATTTTGCAATCTTCTAAATGCAGAGGAAAATATGATCCTGTCAAAATCTCTTTGAAATCCCGATCTCGGCCCGGCCGCTTCTTTTTGCTGTCCCGGCCGCTTTGTTGTAAAAATTGTTTCCCAATTCATATCTAAAATAATTTTCCTCGTTGTTAGCAACGGTTGCAAATGTGGATCAAATAAATGAAAGCTATAAGATCACTTTGAGAAGGAAAAAGATTATTAGTGCTGCAGTGGCTTATTAATTGATCACCATGTAACTTTTTTGCCGCTTATCCAACCAGCATCGTTTCACTCCTGCATTTATCATTCAATTTAGTAATTCGGCTAATTATTCATCAAAAGGACGAAATACAAGCTGCCACTAGCTTTCGAGCTTTTTTTGATCAATAGCTTTCGCCATTCATCAAATGGATTTATGAAACCATATTCCCAGGGCAGACGTATGAAGAGGTTGTGCTGACATTAAGGGGTACTTTTAATCTCGTTAGGGATTTTTGGTGGGTAGAGAATAAACAAGGAAAGCACCAAGCTTTCCTTTGGAACGCCTCGTGAACCTTCCAAATCATATTATACCTACCAGATGTGCCCATGGAACATTGAAAATTCGTAATTTTTTTTAAATCTCATTTTTCATGCGTCCGCCCTGACCATATTCCTTTATCCCATTATGCTTTCATATCCTCTTTCGTCATTATACTTTTGAGTTGTCAATCAAAAATGACTGACGAAAATTATTAAAAAAATAAAAAACAAGTTATGAAGAAGTTATTAATGGCAGCATTACTTATGGTGGATGTACCTGCAAGTGCTTTTACAAAAGGTGAAAAGTAAATTACGTGGCGTTAGGTAGTTTCAATGGAGAATTTAAAAATGCTTCAAACGTACAATGGACAACAACTGAGAATTTTGTAAAAGCTACATTTATTTTTGACGGAGAAAAGATGGAAGCCTTTTACCACGGCAACGGTGACAAAATCGGAATTTGCAGAGCTGTTCCAATTGATGCACTGCCACTAAAAGCTAAAAACGCTTTTACTAACAAATATGATGGCCACACTGTAAAAGAAGTTATTGAGTTCGACGGAGAAGAAGAATATGCTCATTACATATTTGCAGAAAACGAAAAGAGGCTGTTACTGTAAAAGTGAACAGCTCGAATGAAATCTCACTTTATAAACGAACGAAGAAACAGGAGACAAGCACATCGGGTGTTAGGGGTTGTCATTTTGGGCAGCCTTTTTTTTATAATAACGTGATTCAAGTAATCTTTTCAATAAGCCGGATAATGTAGTTTTAAAAAACGTGGCCGGCTCGTCAACTTTTACTTTGCATTTGCCGTTACTTATCTTTACACCTTAAAAAGAATTAGTGGTGCAAGCATCTGAGCGGTTCACATTACATCAGCAAACTTTATGGCTTTCTCCAGACAGATGCATTTACTGGGAAGAGCAACGCTCTCTTATTGTTTCTGATCTTCATTTTGGTAAAACGGGTCACTTTCGTAAATCAGGCATTGCTGTTCCTCAAAATGTGTATAAAGAAGACATGCAGCGCCTTCTTACGCAACTGCAGTTTTACAAACCACAGCAATTAATCGTTGTAGGCGATCTCTTTCATAGCGCGATGAATAAAGAGCTGGAGCTTTTCAAAAAATGGCGAAATGATTTTAGCAGTCTCCATATAGAGTTGGTAAAAGGTAACCACGATATTCTTAAAAAAGAGTGGTATGCAGACACAAATATTTCCGTCTCGGACATTCATTTTCACCTGGCTAATTTTTGTTTTGTTCACGACATTAGTGAGGCTTGTCCTCCTTCTGCAAATATTCATTATTATTTTAGTGGTCATATTCATCCTTGTATCCACCTTAAGGGTCTGGGCAAACAG
>JBBPZJ010000125.1:0-31855 GCA_038199395.1 Chitinophagales bacterium | reverse complement strand
GAAATAAAAGATTAATCACTTTTAAACCCATTGCTAGTTCTTGTCTTTTTAATGGTAATATTGCACGCTCATTTTTGTGTTTCCCGGTACCATTAATCTTTGATATGTTCGATGATTTACAAAACCAATTAAAACAATTACCTGCGATCTGGCTGAACATATTATTGGCAGTAACCGCAATTGTTTCTGGTCTGATATTCAAAGTTCTTGCACGACTATTTTTGGGCAACTATTCCAGGAGTAGGGGCAGATTTTCCCTACTCAAGTCGATCATCTACCGGTTAAATAAACCATTTACATGGTTTTTACCTTTGTTCACATTAAACCTCGTGCAGCCGTTAATGGATTTGACGCAGGCAGAAAGCAGAAATATTGATAAAATTTTAAGTATTCTATTAATAGTTACTTTTTCATTTGTGTTAATAGCGGTCGTTAAAATATTCGAAGACTTTTTATATCATGTGTACGTTTTAAACAAGTCTGATAACCTTCGTGAAAGAAAAATACGTACACAGATACAGTTCATAAGAAAAATTATCATCAGCATCATTGTGATTCTTGCGATTGGTGCTGTTTTACTTAGTTTCAGTAGTTTAAGACGGATAGGCACCGGATTGCTTACAGGTGTTGGCGTTAGTAGTATTATTGTTGGCTTTGCAGCGCAACGTTCTCTCGGAAACTTACTGGCCGGTTTGCAAATTGCATTTACGCAACCCTTACGTTTAGGTGATGCGCTTGTTGCAGAAGGTGAATTTGGCAAGGTGGAGGAAATAACGCTTACGTATGTTGTGCTTCGGCTGTGGGATGAGAGAAGGCTCATACTTCCCATCAATTATTTTTTAGAGAAGCCTTTTCAAAACTGGACAAGGAAAAGCTCTGAAATTATGGGTACCGTTTTTCTACATCTTGATTATTCTGCCCCGTTTGAGGAGATCCGGAATGAATTTAAGCGTCTGCTTGAGCATTCTGAATTATGGGATAAAAGAGTAGGGGGGATGCAGTTAACCAATACTACACAAAGTACTGTAGAAGTGAGATTGCTGGTTAGCGCATCTAATTCGGGAAGGCTGTTCGATTTAAGATGCTATATAAGGGAAAATATGATCAGCTTTATTCAAAAAAATTATCCTGAAGCTTTGCCTAAGGCAAGAGCAATTATTTCATCAGATGACGCTCGGTTAAAAAACGGTGTCGAATCTGTTGCTCCACCTGAGCTTGTTAAAAATGACTTGCGTACCAATAGTGATGGAATGCCGGCAACCGGGTACGGGAGTGAAAAATAATAGTAAAAAAAGTCCCTGCATAGGCAGGGACTTTAAAGTAAGATCTAATTAATTTAGAAAGCTTTTGTAGAAATTTCAGGAATACTTGGATCGTCTTCTCTTGACCTGATATGTTTCCGTGCTTTTCCTCCTATAAGTTGTTGAATGACTACTGATCCCAGTACAATAGCGCTTATCAGCATAAAAACATTTTTCATAATAGCTTATTTAAAGTTTTTGTGTGGAATGAGAATAATGCTGTTAAAAAATCCTGCCATGAGCAATTTATTTTTAATAAATTTTGTTACCCTCATTGTTCTACAATTTGCTTTAATTACGAGTGAAAAGCTATTGGGTGGTCACCATATCTGCATAAAAAATGATCTCCACCATTTCTTTTAATAGACAAGTTAATAACCTGAAAACAAACAAATTGAAGTGAAAGAGCTTTAAATCATTATAGCCGGGTGGTTTAAAGTAAGAATGCCTTTTTTGAGATAAACCCGTTATTTTTAATGGTAGAAGCAAAATGGTCCAACCCTAATTGTTGTAGAATGAAAATAAACTGTCTTTAATATTTATTCCGCTTATTCTGCTCGTTTCGCTTAAAAGCAGAAGCCAGGCAAAAAATAAACGAATTCAAAAGAATTTTAAAGTTGTAGGGTATTATTTTCTGAAATCAGCATTAAGAGATACAATTCAAAAAGATGCCGATTATAGTTTCTTAGACAGAGTTACCCACGTAAACATCGCTTTTATAAATCCTGACACCGCCGGAAATTTTACACAGGATTTTGGGATTGATGCTTTTATTAAAAGAGCGCATAATAAAAATGTAAAAGTTCTTCCATCCATTGCCGGCGGAGGTCCACACACTTACTATGCAGCCCTGTTGAAGGATGATAAAAGGAAGATGTTGATTGACCATCTGGTAACGCTGGTTTCAAAATATGATTTTGATGGTGTTGATGTTGATCTCGAAGGAAACGATATAGATGTAAATTATGAAGTGTTTGTTACTGAGCTGGCGGCGGCTCTAAAACCATTGGGAAAATTAATGACTGCTGCCATAGCTACCGCTTATAAAGACAAGCTTTCTGATAAGGCACTACAGCAATTTGATTTTGTAAATATTATGTCTTATGATCGTACCGGTCCATGGAACCCGCGCAGACCTGGTCATCATTCACCCTACAATATGGCTGAAGAAGACCTTGAATATTGGAATAAAGTAAGATTAATTCCTAAAGAAAAATTAGTGTTGGGAGTTCCTTTTTATGGTTATGGATTTGGTTCTGCAGATTCGTCTGTGGTTAGCATGAGTTATAAAGAAATTACTGCTGCATATCCTAAGCTAACATCCGGAGATACGTTAATACTACCTGATCATAAAATAATGTATTATAACGGGATTGCCACGATAAAAAAGAAGACACAGTTAGCTATTGAAAAAGCCGGAGGTGTAATGATCTGGCAGCTACTAGGGGACGCCCCGGGTGAAAATTCACTTTTAAAATATATTCATAGTATGATCTATAAAGATGAACACTAAGTCATCGCCGTGTTTTTAATTTAATCAAATTCTTGCTCATACTATCTAAAGCAAAAAGTTATAAAAAGAAATTGTAAACTTTCGTCCTCAGGACATTTTATTATTCACTAACCTATAATTAAAGAGATCTGTCTTTGGTCGTTTTTATAAGCCCCACACCTGTAAAGAAAAATATGAGGCCTAGAATGCCATACACCGTAATCATCTTTATATTATAAGCGCCACTACTTGAGTTAACATAATTTACTGCAGCAACTATTAGTCCCACAATGCCCAGGATTGTAAGTATAATTCCAAATATTTTCTTTTCCATTGTTATTTAGCTTTTTTCTCAGGAGAAGCAATTGCAAAAGATGGGCCGTCAAAGGCCGGGATGGGAAATTAAAATCAAAGAATTTATTTGGCTTTAAAAGCTTCCCCAATTTGTGGTTAGCACAGTTTTAGTAGTTTTCACTTGTTATCTCAACTTCAAAATAGGAATGTTATGTCAGAGTCGCATCACAAACAACTACAGATATTGAGACAATAAAAAATGGGCTGAAGAAAAAGGCGGCAAACCATCGCGGGTAAAAAGTACAGCAGACAAAGAAGGTGGCGGTGTTTTAAGGATCGACTTTCCAGGTACTCGGGTTAGGATGCGGTTGTGGAAATTTAATGGGAGGAATGGTACGAGACGATCAACGACCGCAATCTGGCTTTTATGTATCAGGACCATACTGCCGGGGGAAAAGAAAACCGGTTTTTTAAGCTTATAAGCAGGCGAAAAAAGTAGTTGGAAAAAATAATTTTGAAGAATGTAGCTGCTGTTGTAAGTCTTACTTCGGTGCCTTTTTTTATTTCACTTAAAATGTTTTTATGAAAGCGGCGATAATTATTTTACTGATGGCTTCAAGTAGCAGTGTATTTAGCCAGGTAGATAGAAAGGTTAATACTGTTAAGCGGACTTCACCTATAAAAAATTCATCTGCTACCTCAACTCCTGAAAACAACCAGAGGTATAATAGTAAGGAGCGGTTGCCCTCTCGTGAGACAGCTACTGATCGATATTTAAACGGTCCTCAAAGAGGCGCTTCAGGTAGAAGTGCGAGTAGTACAAGTCCATTTGTGACTGGTGTTCGTGCGTCTGATAATGCCACCAACAGTTTTGATACCACAAACGCTCCTCCCGGAAAAAATGTAAGCAAGCAAACAAGGGGTACAATGATCGCCGGAGGAAATGACACAACTTTTAATGTGAATACTATTTCTCAGGGCGGCGTAACAACTAACTCGGGTGCTGTAGACAGATCAGGGCAAGCGCAATTTGGTCAGACTAATTGGGGGAACGCCAGGAGTACAGTTGGTGAAAGCCAATGGACCGTACCACCTCCCATCACGGCATCTTTCAACCAGGACTTTCCCAGGTCAAATAGTGCTACGTGGACAAGAAATAATGTAGACACCAACCTTTACTCAGCAAAGTACAAGGCGGGAGCGCAGTGGGTTACAACAAATTATAATTCTTCGGGTAAAAGATTAGACATGCGTACAGAGTATCCTTTGATACAAGCGCCAAGACCTGTAAGTGTTTACATGGCGAAGCAACCTGCGGGTTTTAAGGCAGCCACTATTTATAAAATTCAGGTGCATGGAAGACCCGATATCTATGAGGTAGAGACAAGTGTCGGGAAAAAGATATACATTAACAACGATGGAATGGAAGTGGCGTATTAAAGGTTTATATCCACGGATTATATTGAAAGCTTCAAATTATTTTAGTCACCTCCCTAAGCAGGTTACATACTTCTGCGGTACTGGCCTCCAACATCATATAGGGCATGAGTAATCTGCCCCAATGAACAATATTTTACTGTTTCCATCAGTTCCGCAAAAAGATTACCGCCAATAATTGCAGTTGTTTTTAATCTCTCCAGCATTTCGGATGATTTATGTTCATTCCGCTTTAGAAAAGCTTTTAGGTTCTGAATCTGTTGTTGCTTTTCGTCGGTAGTGCTGCGAATGACTTCGCCAGGCAAAATTGTCGGACTGCCCTTTTGATTAAGAAAAGTATTTACGCCAATAAGAGGTAATTCGCCTGTATGCTTCTGGTGTTCATAAAAAAGGCTTTCTTCCTGAATCTTGTTTCGCTGGTACATTCTTTCCATTGCACCGAGCACCCCACCTCTTTCGTTAATGCGGTCAAACTCGGCCAGCACTGCTTCTTCAACAAGATTGGTCAGTTCTTCTATTAAAAAGCTTCCCTGGGTAGGATTTTCATTTTTAGCTGTTCCCAGTTCCCGATTAATAATGAGTTGAATTGCCATAGCACGTCTCACACTTTCTTCAGTAGGTGTCGTGATAGCCTCATCATACGCATTGGTATGAAGGCTGTTGCAGTTGTCGTAAATGGCATATAAAGCCTGCAAAGTCGTTCGAATATCATTAAAATCAATCTCTTGAGCGTGCAGGCTTCTGCCGCTCGTTTGAATATGATATTTCAGCTTTTGACTGCGTTCATTTGCATTGTATTTATACTTCATCGCTTTGGCCCAAATTCGTCTCGCCACACGTCCAATCACGCTATATTCGGCATCCATTCCATTGCTGAAAAAGAAGGATAGATTAGGTGCGAATTCGTCTATGTTCATTCCCCTGCTCAGGTAATACTCTACATAGGTAAATCCGTTGGAGAGGGTAAAAGCAAGCTGTGTAATGGGATTTGCACCCGCCTCCGCAATGTGATAGCCGCTGATGCTGACACTATAAAAGTTACGGACCTTATTATCTATGAAAAATTGCTGTACGTCGCCCATAAGTTTAAGAGCGAATTCTGTACTAAAAATGCACGTATTTTGTGCCTGATCCTCTTTTAGAATGTCTGCCTGTACAGTTCCTCTTACCTGGCTCAGCGCCTCCGCTTTTATCTTCTGATAAACGTTTGCAGGTAAGACTTCATCTCCTGACAAACCCAACAGTTGTAAACCTAATCCTCTATTACCTTCAGGCAACCTTTCGGGGGAAGAAGGGTTATAATAAGTCGGCTTCGAAAAACTTTTAAACTTTTCATCAAGTTTGTTATTTACCATTGTCCGTTGCTCATTTTCCTCTATCCATTTTTCACACAACTGATCAATAGCAGCGTTCATAAAAAAAGCAAGAATAATTGGTGCAGGACCATTAATAGTCATACTTACGGAGGTTCTTATATCACATAAATCGAAGCCACTATACAATTTCTTAGCGTCATCGATGGTAGCAATACTAACTCCGCTATTTCCAATCTTTCCATAAATATCAGGGCGAATTTCAGGGTCTTCACCATAGAGCGTAACACTATCAAAAGCAGTGGAAAGGCGCTTCGCCGGTTGTCCTAACGACACATAGTGAAATCGCTTATTCGTTCGCTCCGGGCTGCCTTCGCCTGCAAACATTCTTGTGGGGTCTTCGCCTTGTCTTTTCAATTCAAATACACCTGCCGTATATGGAAATTCTCCTGGTATATTCTCCTGTAATTGCCACTCTAAAATGTCACCCCAGTCTTTATACTTTGGCAATACAACTCTGGGTACACGGGTGCCTGATAAAGTAGTTGTAGTAAGCGACTGTTTTATTACTTTATCACGTACCTCATATTCAAAAAACTCAGCACTATATTTCTTTACGATCTCATCCCAATACTGCAACAACCTTCGGCATTCGGGATGTAGCTGCTCCTCAAAATGTTTTTTTGCTCCTTCCAGCTTGTCGTCTAACTCACCAATTTGTGTGCCTTCGACTTCAACAAGGGCTTCAATAGTTCCGTTTATTTTATACAGCTTAGAAGCAATAGCACATTGTTTATTTACCCAACTATCGTAGTTACGATTGCTTTCGGCAATTTCAGATAAATAACGAACCCTTTTTGGTGGAACTATTAAACTACTGATGGAATGCTGGACCTCTGTTTCCTCAACTTCTTTTTGCGAAAATCCTGTTGCTGTTTTCGCTTCAACAATCTTTATTAATTCTGTAAAAAGCCGGTTTACTCCTTCATCATTAAATTTTGCTGCCGTCGTTCCAACAACGGGAAGTTCATCATCTTTTGCTGTCCACAAATTATGATTGCGCTTGTATTGTTTGCGCACTTCCATTAGTGCATCTAAGGCTCCCGCTTTATCAAATTTGTTTATACAAATGATGTCGGCATAATCTAACATGTTTATTTTTTCCAACTGTGTTGCAGCTCCATATTCAGGTGTCATCACATACATGCTTACATCGCAATAATCGAGAATGCTTGCATCGCTTTGTCCTACTCCTGCACTTTCAAGAATAATGAAGTCGAAGCCTGCACTTTTAACAATATCAATAGCTTCTTGTACATGGCTGCTGAGTGCCTTGTCATTTTCACGAGTTGCCAGGCTTCGCATATAAGCACGACCATTATGAATAGAGTTCATTCTTATTCTATCACCCAACAATGCACCACCGGTTTTCTTTTTAGAAGGATCGACAGAGATGACTGCAATGGTTTTTTCAGAGTACGTATGCAAAAAACGTCGAACGATTTCATCAGTAACCGAAGATTTTCCTGCACCTCCTGTTCCCGTAATTCCTAGTACAGGTGAAACTTTTTTATTTGCTTCTTCAGCAAGGGCAGACAGTAGATTTTTAAACTCTTGCCCATTCTCAGCGTGGCTAATTGCTCTGGCGATAAAGCGAATGTCTTTAACTTCATCCAGCCTTAACTTTCCTGAAATTTGTAAGTTGCCATTTACAGGAAAATCACAACTACCAACAACATCTTCAATCATTCCTTCAAGCCCCATCAACCGTCCGTCATCAGGGCTATAAATACGGGTAATGCCGTAATTGTGCAACTCCCTTATTTCCTCGGGAAGAATGGTTCCTCCACCTCCGCCAAATATCTTTATATGGCCGCAACCGTTTTCATCGAGCAGGTCTTTCATGTATTTAAAAAACTCCACATGGCCACCCTGGTAACTCGTAATGGCAATACCCTGTGCATCTTCTTCTATGGCACATTCCACGATCTCTGCTACACTGCGGTTATGTCCGAGGTGAATTATCTCTGCGCCCTTTGATTGCATTATTCTGCGCATGACATTTATAGCTGCATCATGACCGTCAAATAATGAGGCGGCGGTTACTATTCTAACTTTATTTTGAAGGTTAAAGGGCATATTTGTGCAATGTTTTTGAGCGCAACTACTTTATGAGGGCAGGCACATTTTAAATAATATAAGCAGTTGCGGCCTTTGCAAATAGCAGTAGCGCACTACTGCAGTACACTTGATTATAAATCCTTAGATTAGTATCAAAAATCGTACTTCAAGCAGGCGGACGCTAAATTAGCTTTTTGTGGCCTTTTTGTGTATAAAAAGAAAATTGTAATTGATGATTTAAACGTAAAAGATTTCCGCTTACAATGTTTATCAGAAGTTAATAAAAATGTAGTGAGTCAAATCAGTTTTTTAGATGGGCGTTGGTAGCGGTGGTTAAAAGCGAATGTAGGTGATGGTTGTTAATGAGACCTGCTACAGTGATAGAAGTAAAAAGTTTAAGGCAGTGTACACAAAAGACTGGTTAAAGGTTTATTCAAATATATTGAATGAACTTTTGATAAAATGTAACGAAATTCTTAAGGTAGGAACTTTTACGTTATACTGCTTTTTAAGTGAATTTGCCAAAGCATAAAATTTATTATATCTGTTCCTGGTTTTGTTCATTCGTAGACAATTCTATTTGCCTATCAATAAAACATTCTACATGATCCTGAAAGTTATTGCAACATGCCTGGATAATTATGACGCCTGATTCTAGTTTAAACAGCGCATTTTTCCTATGTCTTATACACTTGAAAATTTCAGCCTTTTTAATAATGTTTTCTAAATCAATTTTAATTGTCATTATCGCAAGATGTAAGTGTATAAACAAAAATGCCCCAACCCATGCACAAATGAGAGGGGCTGAGGCATGGAGAGCTGTGGAAGAAGGGCTCGAACCTTCACGAGGTAGTTAGCTAAAGTGCAATGTTGTGGTGGTCAACCCCAGTCTTTTTGCAAAAGGCATTACGCTTCGTTTATCCCATAATCCTCACCCCCGAGACAAGAGGGCATGTCTGCCAAAAATTTCATCACTCCACAGTATAGAAAGAACTTCATTAATAAAAAGAGTCTCTGTTGGTTTTCAAAGGTATTGGACTTTTGCTGTAGGGGGAGGGGTCGAACCTCCACGAGGCAGTTAGTTTAAACGCAAAGTTTAGTGGTCAACCCTGGTCGGCCGAACGTAAGGAACAGTCGGCTCTACGCTTAAATTTATCCCGTGATCCTCACCCCCGAGACAAGAGGGCATGTCTGCCAAAAATTTCATCACCCCACAGTATTTAAGACATTAGCTCAATGAACTTTGATGATGCAATGTTACAGATTATTCTGCTTTTGTTACAAATTTTTCAACAATTATTTTAAATATTTAGAAATTATATACATATTTGTAAAAAATGTTAGAAAAACTAAAATATAAAAACGAAAAATGGCAGCAAAATTAAATCTTGACAAACTAGATTACGAAATCATTTCTGAAATGATGGAAACTGCAGAAATTTCCTATGCTGATCTTGGTAAAAAACTATTCGTATCAGGAGGAACCATTCACGTAAGGATAAAAAAGCTGCAGGAGATGGGCGTTGTAAAGGGTACAAGATTGAATGTTGACCTTAAAGCGATGGGTTATGATGTAATCGCTTTTATAGGAATTTACCTCGAAAAAAGTTCCCTCTATGATGAAGTTGTGAAAGAACTGAAAAAGATACCCGAAATTGTACGTCTAAATTATACAACCGGTAACTACAGCATGTTTGCCGAAATTGTTTGCAAGGATATAACGCAGTTAAGATTCGTCTTGCATGATGAATTACAAAAAATAAAAGGAATTGAAAGAACAGAAACTTTTATCTCTCTTGAAGAAAGTTTTAGCAGGAATGTGGTTGTTACCAATAACTGATTTTCTCAACTTTATTGTTTTAAAAAAAAAGAATGTTCCTTTCATTTATTTGAATGAGAAAGAGAGTTTGGAAAGCCAGCGTTAGCTGCCATGAAAAAATATAGTAAAAGTGAGTGACACAACCGGAGTTGCAAAATGTATCGCAGTTGGTTCCTAAAGAGAAATAGAATCAGAAAAATTACTTATAATTTTCCTCTTACGTTCATAGCATCCCTTAATCCGTTACCTAACAAATTAAAGGCAAGCACTAAAAGCATGATAGCTATACCGGGAGCAAGGGCAAGCATCGGATTGTGTGTAATAATAAAGTTGTAATTTTCTTTAATCATCAGTCCCCAACTTGGTTGAGGAGGCTGCACTCCTACACCTAAAAAGCTTAGCCCCGCTTCTATTACAATTGCTGATGCAAAGTTGCTGGCAGCGATCACCATAACGGGACCCAGAATATTTGGCAGAATGTGAAATACAATAGTGCGGCTGTGAGAATAACCTAATGCTCTTGTTGCTTCAATAAACTCAAGCTCCTTAACCCCCATTACCTGTCCGCGAACAAGTCTTGCTACGTTTACCCACATCGTTAGCCCAACTGCTATAAACACCTGCCAAAAGCCTTTACCCAGTAAAAGCGTAAGGGCAAAAACAAGTAGCAAAGTTGGAATGCTCCAAATGATATTAATCAGCCACATTATTACATCATCTATCCATCCTCTAAAGTATCCTGCTAATGAACCTAACATTATTCCCAGTATAACTGAGATGGTTACAGCAATCATTCCGACACTTAAACTTACTCTCGTGCCTACGATCAAGCGGCTAAGTATATCTCTGCCAAACTTATCTGTACCTAGTACAAATGTTCTGGTAGTTACATAACCTTCTGCAACTTTTAAAAGATGGTAAGACTGTCTCTCACTAATACCTTCATCAATATATTTCTCTACAACAATGCTGTCTCCCGCTCTTTTGTAATTTGTTACAGGCAACAATGAATAAGATGATTCTTTCCCGTTTAAGAGCCATCTAAAAGGAGATACTTTTTCAGTCGCACTTTCGCTTTTTAACTTCAGAAATTGCATGGTAAAACCCGGCTTTTCGCCGCCAATTTCAACTGTCATTTTATTTGCGTCAGGTGTGTGATCGGGCGCAATAAAATAAGCAAAAATAGCGAGGCAGAAAGCCAGGCAAATGACGATCAAACCAAACATCGCACCTTTGTTTTTACTAAGGCGTATCCAAAAGGCTTGCGAATACGAAGCAGATGAGGGCATGTAAAAAATAGTTGACGGATGACTTGTGGCAGATGGCAAGACAACTCATTTGCAAGATACGAGAACCAACAAAAACAGGCATAGTAAACTGTGAAGTGGAAACAGCAAGATGATGTGTAACTTTTTATCTCACTATCCGGCCTTTCCACGAATACTTACCAAACTTTCCCAACAAACCGGCAATAACAGTGTAAGTAATATGAAACGGTTGCATAAGGGGAAACCACCACAACAGTTTTTCTTCTCCAAAAAACCTTGCAACAGGGATCATAAATCTAAAATCGATCGCCATTTTAGCTGCAAGCATCATAAGCCAATAAAAGGCAATATTGTTTAGCCAAATTGCAGTAATCGGTAAAAGAAAAAAGAAGAAATTGAATAAATAAACAAAAATCAACACGTACAATATTCGTTTGTCTTCAAATTTATCTGCTTTACTTGCCCAGCGAATGCGTTGATTAAAAAATTCCTTCCAGGTTTCCATTGGCATTGTTTCAACAATAGACTGCTGTGAAAACAAAAAATGAACTTTATTTTTAAATCGGCTATAGATCTTGTGCATGAGCAGCATATCATCTCCGCTGGCGATGTTATCTATTCCCTTAAAACCGCCCACTTCATAAAAAACCTCCTTATTGTAAGCAAGGTTAGCGCCATTGCACATGGTATGAAAACCCGCATTTACAGAGGCTGCGGTTATGCCTTGTAAACTCATAAAATCAAGACACTGAAAAATAGAAACAAATGAACCTGTATTCGTAAACTTAACCGGGGCCGCAACAAAGACAGAATTGTTTTGGTGAATAAAATTTGACAGATTAAAAAGCCATTCTTTGGTAACAATACAATCAGCATCGGTCGTCACAATCCAGTTTCCCTTTGCCTCTTGTATCGCCAATTCGATTGCTTTCTTTTTGTAGCTGTTGAGTTGCTGTGTTCCAGGCAATTTTTCTAACTGTAGTAAACTTAGGTTGCTGTATTCATACTGCAGATTGCAAACAATGGCAGCGGTATTATCTGTAGAGTAATCATCAGCTACAATCACTTCAAAATGGCTTTTATGAAAGCGTTGATTAAGCACAGATCGAAGACACTTGTCAATCTGCTTTTCTTCATTTCGTGCTGGTATAATAACTGTAAAAAAGATCGAAGGTTTTAAACCTGCCAGGGGTTTAAATGGCTTCACTTTTAGAAACCAGGCTCTGTAGGATTCTATCAGCATAGTGTGACCAGCCAGAAAAAATAATAGGGTAGTAAGAACGATTGTTAATAGCATCGAAGGCAAAGAAAACAAGAATTACTCATTTATGAGTTGTGCTATTTTTCCGACATGTACTTCTGATAATAAATTATGTCCCGACTTAACGACTTCAACTGTTACAAGTTCATCAATTCCCTCTTTAAACCTTTCGCCACGCTCATGAGGAATAACGCGGTCGAAAGCACCAAACAATATGCGAACAGGTATTTTTATTTTTGTATTAAATTCTTCAGCTTACTTAAAGAAGGATTAAACATCTTCATTGAAATCCAACGCTTGTATAATGTTTTTCGATGCTCTTTACTCTGCATATAATATCCTATAAAATCTGCCAGGCTGCTATGTATTATATGCCATTGTTCAGCTTTCTTGATTAGCCATTGTACCCAACCGGGATTATTAATGGTATAGTGAAGAAGTTTACTTCCCAACCAAGTTTCACTGCCGGCCCGGCGCCAGAAATTAAATGATAATCCGTCGGGAGCCAATAGAATTAATCGTTCGACCTTGTCTGGTAAAAGTTGTGTAAGATATAAAGCTATTCTTCCAACCATACTAAAACCAAGAAGACTGAATTTCATGTTATCCCTTCTGAGACGCTCCCTTATATCCAACAGAAATTGAGTTAAATATATTGGTTTAAAAGTAAGTTCATCTTTCCATTCTGTAAGGCCATGATGCGGAATATCAATAGCAATAATTGTAAAAGTGCTTCCCAGTCTTCTTTCAAGAAATGAAAAAGTGAAACTTTCTCTTCCATATCCGTAAAAACAAAATAACAATTTTGGACCAATGCCAAATTGCTGTAATGTATAGTGGAGTGTTTGTGGTAAATGTAATGGCTTTGCACTGATCGAAATGAACGTTTCGAAAACGATGCTATAGCAAATGAAGCCTTGATCATTGCTGCAAAGAGAACTACATTAAAGCGATCATCTTATAACCGTCATTTATTAAGGGGGTCATGAAATAGGGAATCTGGTAGTTTATTTTTAAGTAGAAAATAAGAGAAGTTAGAACACAACACCTCGCCCTAAAAAAATCAGAAAAAACGATACATCAAGACACAAAAAAAATTAGAAATGTTTTGATTCCTTCATGGAAAACATTAGATTTGAAAATAGTTGCATAACTAACTATATGCCAAACAACCAATTCAAAAGAGGGGAATTATACAGTTTCGTAACAGGAATGGCGTCAACCGCTGTAGCAAGGAGACTCCAAAAAAATTTCAAGCAGGCAGGTATAGAAATAACTATCGAACAATGGAGCGTTCTCTACCATTTGTGGAAACTGGATGGTTTAAGCCAGCAGGAATTGTGTAAACAAAGCTTTAGAGACAAGCCTAGTATCACGAGGTTGGTAGATAATCTCGAAAAGATTAAGCTGGTCGAAAGAGTCGCTTCGAAAGATGACCGTAGAATTAATTTAGTTTTCCTTACCGAAGCGTCGAAAAGGCTACAGGATGAAACGATGAATATGGCCAATCAAACATTAAATGAGGCTTTGCAGGGAGTAAGCGTCATGGAAATAGAAACATGCAAAGCAGTATTACAAAAAGTGTATGATAACCTTAAATAAGAAGAACAGCCAAGGTAGTAAATGTGCTACTCCATCAAATAAGACTTTTAATGCATAAACTAGTAAACGAAAAAAACTTTTTATGAATACTTTACAAAAATCAGCAGTTATTAAAGGTGCAGAATGGCTAATAAAGGAATCTGAAGCTGAAGATATTTTTATACCCGAAGATTATAATGAAGAACAGCAGATGGTGAAGGATATGTGTCGGGATTTCTTAGATGTAGAAGTAATGCCTAATGCCGATAGAATTGATAAAATGGAAGAAGGGTTAATGCCATCTCTTCTTGCCAAGGCCGGAGAGCAGGGATTGCTGAACGTATCAATTCCCGAGGAACTGGGAGGCTTGGGCAAAGAATTTATTACTTCGACACTCGTAAGTGAGGGGCTCGGGGGAGGATTTAGTTTTTCTGTCGCTGTATCTGCTCATACCGGTATAGGCACCTTGCCTATTTTATATTTTGGTACTGAGCAGCAAAAACAAAAGTATATTCCTAAACTTTCCTCTGGCGAGTGGAAAGGCGCTTATGGTCTAACAGAGCCGGGTAGTGGTAGCGATGCACTGGGTGCTAAGACAACGGCAAGGCTTAGCGAAAATGGTCAATATTATCTGGTGAATGGACAAAAATGCTGGATTACAAATGGAGGATTTGCTGACGTCTATATAGTGTTCGCAAAAATAGACGGAGATAAGTTTACAGCCTTTATCATTGAGCGAGATTTTGAAGGCTTTACCCGAGGAGCTGAAGAACATAAAATGGGTATCAAAGGCTCGTCGACTGTACAGTTGTTTTTTCAGGACTGCAAAGTGCCGGTTGAAAATGTGTTGGGAGAAATCGGCAAAGGCCATGTCATCGCATTTAACATTTTAAATATCGGTCGTCTTAAACTTTGTGCAGCCACGCTGGGGGGCGCAAAAAGGGCATTGAATGTTTCTTTAGACTATGCAATCACCCGCGAACAATTCAGGCAATCGATTAGCAACTTTGGAGCAATAAAACATAAGTTGGCGGAGATGGCCGTACAGATTTGGGCATGTGAAAGTGCATTATATCGTACCGCAAAATGGATAGACGATAAAGAAGCTGAGTTGGTCGAAAACGGAAAACTATTTAATGAGGCTTTGTTAGGAGCTGCGGAAGAATATGCAATTGAATGTGCGATACTTAAAGTACTCGGAAGTGAGGTGCTGGATTTTGTCGTAGATGAAGGCGTGCAGATACATGGTGGCAATGGTTATAGTGATGAATATATGATATCAAGGGCCTATCGTGACAGCCGCATCAATCGCATCTATGAAGGCACAAACGAGATAAACAGGCTGCTGATTGTAGACATGTTATTAAAGCGTGCAATGAAGGGAAGACTGAATCTAATGGGTCCGGCAATGAACGTGCAAAAAGAGCTTTTGTCTCTACCTGATTTCGGGAGTGAAAATGGGGGGGCATTTACAAGTGAGCTAAAAGCAATTGAAAAATTCAAAAAGGCAATATTAATAACAGCCGGAGCAGCAGTGCAAAAGCTGATGTCGAAGCTGGAAGGCGAACAGGAGATTTTGATGAATATTGCAGATATGATTATTTCGACTTTTACGGCAGAAAGTGCATTATTACGTGTAATGAAGCTGGCAAAAAAAAGGGATACCACCGAGTTGCAATTTGAACAAGATATGATGTCAGTTTATTTAAATGATTCTGCTGATAAAATAAATAAGTATGGAAAAGATGCTATCAATGCATTTGCCCAGGGCGATGAACAAAGAATGTTGTTGTTAGGCATCAAGCGTTTTACAAAGCTACCGCCTTTTGATACTACCGGTGCAAGAAGAAGGATTGCAGAAAAGCTTATAAAAGATGGTAAATATGACCTGTAGAATTACCGTAATACTTAGATAATTACTTTGCTACTTTATATAATAATTGACCAAGGTTAAGCTTCGTAACTTTATTCAAGCGGTCGGTCTGATCAACTTGGTGGACGCTCCTTCATCTAAAAACCAATGAACCGGTTCATTATTCGTTACTATCAGTTGTGCCGGATACTTTTCAGGTTCGTATTTGCCTTTTAGTACTCTCTGTACAACATCTTCTTTACTTTTTCCTGTAACAAGAAAAGCTTTAGACGATGCGGCATTTATGGCGGAAACGGTCACGGTTACTTTAAAAATGTCTTCCTGTTTATCGTATACCAGAACTACCCATTCATTTCTAAGTGTATTTTCTTCTGTACACGACAATAATGAGACGAGATCGCCTTGTTCTCCCATTCCTAAAATAACGAGGTCAAAGGTTTTTTGCCTGTCTTCGAAATATTGGTGTAACAAGTCTTCGTATTGTTGACACGATTCCTGCGGTGAAATATCAGTTCTTATAAGGTGAAATTGTTCTTTAGCAACAGGCAGATTCTCGAACACCATTTTTATTGCAGAAGCAGCGTTGTGTTTTTCATCAGAAAAAGAAACGAACTTTTCATGGCCACAAAAAATATGTATTCGGCCCCAGTCTACTTTATCAATGAAATCGTCTGCAAGAATTTTAAAAAAGAGCCTGGGCAAATCATCGGCTGATAATAAGATTGTAAACCTGTCTTGCTTATCTAAGGTTTCTTTTGCCAACACAGCTAGCCATTCTGCAAAAGCATAACACGTTTCTTTTTCACTTTTATAGATGTGAAGTTTCGGCATTTGTTCTTTATGCTGTAATTAAAACTCTAATATATCATAAGCAAAAAATAAGCCGTGACCTTTTACTGTCTGTTTCACAGCAGTTTACATGTAAGACTTGCCGCATATTTTTTGGAAAAGAGTTTTTATTATGAGCAGAATGGTAGAGGAGTTTGATGAATACAGAATTAAGATGAATGAAGGAATACTTACCAAGAATAATCTCGTGTTGAAGAGGTTATGAAACCTGAATACTAATACCTGCGACGCGGGAGCGTTGGATAAAAAAACAAAGGAGATGCTGGGCTTGTAGCAAGGATGGTTTTGCGATGCGAAGATTGCATCAAAATACCACTTAGGAAGATGTGCTGAGTTAGGCGTTTCAACTGACCAGATGTATGAAATTTATTCCGTAGCAAATATTGTTGGGGGTACTATAGTTATACCTCACACCAGAAGGGCTGCGGAATACTGGGAAGAACTCAGGCAGAGTTAAAAATTGCGCCTCTAAGCTTCTGGAAAATAGCAGATCTTAATCTCCTAAGACTGGTAGTTGTTTTAATAATGGTTTACTGCAGAAGTTACAATTATCAAAAAATTTTAAAAGAAAAATGAGGTAGGGTTATTTTGACGAATTTTGCTATCTTAGGTAAACAATTATATACAATGTCTACAATAACAGAAGCAAGGCCGGTAACACTGACAGCTAAAGATTTTGCTACAGATCAGGAGGTCAGATGGTGCCCCGGTTGTGGTGATTATTCCATTTTAGCACAAGTGCAAAAGATAATGCCTGGTATAGGTGTTCCCAAAGAGAATATCGTAATTATAAGTGGAATTGGGTGCAGCAGTCGTTTTCCTTATTACATGAATACTTATGGTATGCATAGTATCCATGGCAGGGCTACAGCAATTGCAAGTGGTTTAAAAGCAAGCCGGCCCGAGTTGAGTGTTTGGATTGTGAGTGGTGATGGTGACAGCTTGAGCATTGGTGGTAATCACACAATTCATCTGCTCAGAAGAAATTTTGATGTTAATCTGCTCATGTTTAATAATCAGATTTATGGCTTAACCAAAGGCCAATATTCGCCTACAAGTGAAAAGCAAAAGGTAACAAAAAGTACTCCTTATGGTAGTATAGATCATCCCTTTAATCCACTGGCTCTTGCTCTTGGTGCAGATGCAACTTTTATTGCACGTAGTATGGATCGGGATCCTAAGCATTTGCAATCAACGTTGACAAGAAGCTACCAGCATAAAGGTGCTTCTTTTGTCGAGATCTATCAAAATTGTAACATTTTTAATGATGGTGCTTTTGAAATTTTTACTGAAAAGTCAACCAAGCTGGAGGAGGCATTGTTTCTGGAGCATGGACAACCATTAATTTTTGGAGCAGCACGGGATAAAGGAATTAAGATAGAAGGTCTTCGCCCTGTTATCGTTAATTTGTCTGATGGCTTTAGTCACGACGATCTTTGGATACATGATGAGAAGGATTATTATAAAGCACAGATACTTGTAAGAATGTTTGATGATCCAAAGCAAGGATCACATTTTCCAAGGCCTTTCGGTGTTTTTTATGAAACCGAAAGAGCATGCTATGAAGACATCATGCAAATGCAGATTGAGGAAACAATTGCAACCAGGGGCCCAGGTGATTTAGACAAGTTATTACGCGGAAAAGAGGTGTGGGAGATAGCCGGATAATAAGTATAAGTTAGAATAGAGGCCAGGTTAGTTTTAGCCTGGCTTTTTTAATTGTAATTTGTTTTTTAAAAGTGATGAAGGCATCTTCCTTTCGAGGCTCAACGACAAAATTGCACGACTTTATAGTAAAAGTTTTTTATAAATTTCCTGCTTCGAAAGTTCCTTAATGTCACCTGGCTCAAGACCGTGTAACGTTATTTTTTCAATGCGGTATCTGATTAATCTTAACGTAGGAAAACCCACTTTTGAAGTCATCCTTCTTACTTGCCTGTTCTTGCCTTCTTTGAGCGATAAACTGATCCAGCTAACCGGTATATTCTTTCTAAGCCGTATTGGAGGATGTCTTTCTGCAACGGTCGGACTCGTATAAAAACGATCAGCTTTACAGCGTAATGTTTTATGTTCTTTACCGTCTACAGATATCACTATTCCTGATTGTAATTGTTTTAATGATTGATCTGTTATGAACCCTTCAACCTGCACCCAATATTCTCTTTCGTGCTTGTGTTTCGGGTCAAGTAAAAGATGATTGAGTTTGGTATCATTAGTAAGTATTAGTAACCCCTCACTATCATAGTCAAGGCGTCCCACAGGATACACATCTTTAGGTACATCATATACGTCTGCAAGGCTTTGTTTACCACCTTCAGACGTAAATTGACTTAGTACTTGATAGGGCTTATAAATGATGAAATAGCGGTGCATAAAACAATAAAAAAAGCCCGGTAAAAAACCGGGCTTTCATATATAGATGGGTTAGTAAGTACCAGGAAATAAATTTCCTTACACAATATTAAAAATTGTTTTTTCTAACACAAAAAATTTCTTTAACTATTTTATACACATTTTTATATTCTGTTGTTAATAAGGGATCTTCAGGTTACTAAATGTATGGATCATTTGCGTTGTTCTTCATATAAAAACACTACCTATTTGCTGTGAAGATACAGGCGAACAGATTCATAAAAGCTTTGCTGGTGCAGCATTTCACGCTGTTTATCTTTTGTGTCTAGTGCAGGTGTTTTTCATACTTCATCTTCTTTTTTGCTTAATTGTGACAGTAAACAGTCGATTAAAACAGCAGTAAGAATTCAATAAGTTTTTTTTATAAAAAACACAATGATCAACAATGTTTACATCTAATATCAGTTATCACACTAACCTCATTTTTTTTTATTTACCTGATGTTGTAACTCTTACTTAATACGATAGCTTGATAAACCAAATATTACTGTTTTTAAAGGCAGTACTATGAGCACTTCTACACTATATTATTGAGTATGAGTTTGTATAAAAAAATGTTCTTGCGACAGCTCACTACAACTCTTAATATGCTTCTAATGTTTTAGAACAAAATAATAAGATGACCACTTTACTTTGTCAGAATATTACCTTTGCTGAAATCATAATTATGAAATTTCCTTCGCCTGTTTCAGTTCAATGGATTGCCGATTTTATTAACGCTCCAGCATATGGAAGCTTATCCGGAGCTGCAACAGGAATTAATGAAATTCACAGGGTTGAAACCGGAGATGTTTGTTTTGTTGATCATCCGAAGTATTATGAAAAATGCCTGACGAGCGCTGCCTCTTTTATCATTATCAATACCAGAGAAGTTGCTATCCCCGACGATAAAACTATATTGGTAGTGAATGAGCCCTTTGAGGCTTATCTTAAAATAGTTAATCACTTCAGGCCCTTTATCGCTTCATCTAAAGCTATTAGTGATTCATCTGCAGTCGGAGCAGGAACTGTTATAATGCCCAATGCTTTTATTGGCAATCATGTTACTATTGGGGACAATTGTATCATACATCCTAATGTTACGATACTCGATTATACTCAAATTGGTAGTAATGTAATTATTCAGGCGGGAAGTGTTATAGGAAGTGATGCATTCTATTACAATATTAAAAAAAACCGGGACGTCTGGTATAAAAAAATGCAAAGCTGCGGCCTTGTTGTAATTGAAGATAATGTTGAAATAGGAGCGGGTTGTACAATAGACCGGGGTGTTACTGCTGACACACGAATTGGTAACGGAACTAAATTAGATAACATGGTACATATAGGCCATGATGTAATAACAGGAAAAAATTGTTTGCTTGCTGCGCAGGTTGCGATAGCAGGAGGAACAGTACTAAAAGATGGAGTAACATTATGGGGACAGGTAGGTCTTAGCAAGACACTTACCATTGGCAATAATGTTACTGTCCTGGCTCAAAGCGGCGTTGGAAAAGACCTTTCTGATAACACAGTTCATTGGGGTTCTCCGTCTGAAGATGCTCTAACTAAAAAAAGAGAATTAATTTGGGTAAGAAGAATTCCTGAACTGTGGAACAAGGTGATGGAAACCAAATAAGAATAAGGATCGTTTGCTTGTTATTAGAAATCATTTGACTTCGAAAGTTTTTCGTTTTATAAAAGCATCTCAGCTTTGTTCTAAGGAAGCTTTGTCGAAGCTTTTGCAAGGTTTATAAATTATCTCATTTATTTTTTTCCTTAAGCTCCAGGCAAATTGTATTAATTGTTTCATCAAAAGGAGTGTAAGTAAAAGAAGGTAAAAATCGATTTAATTTGCTATTATCAAAATAAACCACTTCTTGTGCGGCTTGTGCTGTTTCTTTTGTTAACAGAGAATCTTCACCGGTAATTAATGACTTAACAGCTTCGGCTCGCCAAACTATACCTGCCAGTAATCGATTGACTTTTTTAACGGGAGGTTTTTTTTCGAAAGCCTGTGCAGCTATCGTAAAAACTTCTTTGTAATGTTTGTTATATCCGCTTAAAATAAATCTTTCATTTGCAATGGAACTATTCATCAATTGAACCATTGCCCTTGCTACATCTTTTACATCTACAAAGCCTGTGATACCCTCCGTGTACCAGGGAAATTCTTCATAAGCAGTTTTAAATATTCTTGTTGAACCTTCGTTCCAGTTTCCTGCGCCAAGTATTATTGAAGGATTAACAATAACTGCTTCTAGTCCTTCAGCTATTCCCCTCCATACTTCTATTTCTGCCAGATATTTACTTTTACCGTAATTGCTGGAATTACTTGCTTCACTCCAGGAAGTTTTCTCATTAATTTCAACGTTTCTTTTACTCTTTCCAAAGGCTGCGACTGAACTTACAAAACAAAGTTTTTTAACCCCTGCTTCTAAAGATGCATTTACCACATTTGCAGTCCCGGCTATGTTTGTTTGAAATAATTCATCTTTTTTTTGAGCATTAAAGGAAACGATTGCAGCACAGTGATAAACTTGTTCAACATCCTTCATTGCTTCATCAAGAGATATAACATCAAGAATATCGCCTTTAATCCATGAAACGTTTTTTTTTCCTTCTATATCTGGAATTTCCCTTCTATATATCGCTTTTACTTTTTCGCCCCTATTCAACAACACCTTTATAAGAGTAGAGCCTACCAGCCCAGACCCACCTGTTACCAGGATCATGTTTTGTTTATTTTTTTGTGTGATTATTTCTGGATCTACAAATAACTCTTCAGCTACAAAGTGGTCGTTCATGTTTATTCATTGTTGCCAGACGAAAATAAAAAATCCTGTTTTATCCGTACTATAGGACAAAACAGGAACTAAAATTAGTGATATAAGGGAGATTACAATTGGCTGTGATAGGAAGTCTTAGTGCTTCGCAAAGAAGAATTACTACTTCTTACAGAAGCAGCACTGCTTTGTATAGAAACATTGCTACGTGCTGCAGCCGGTTTAAGCTTTATAATGCGAACAGTATGTAACACCCGCATAATAATATAAGTCATATCTATCTCAAACCATTTTTGCGCAAAGTTTGCACTATCCTTGGCGTAATGATGATTGTTCTGAAATAATTCGCCCATAAGAAAAAATCCCCACGGGGTAGAATTTCTTGAATGGTCTCCATTTTTGAAATTTTGATAACCTAGCTTATGTCCAAACCAATTTACAATTGCACCTTGTATGGGTCCCATAAGGAAATGGAATGGTAATAATAGGAACCACCATATTGATGGAGCAAAGTAAATATAGAAAGCAATGTATGCTCCTGAAAAAATTAATCTTGAAGTCCAACTATATCCAATTCGATCTAATTTTTCCCAAACGGGAAGATATTCTTTTGTGAATTTCGCTTCAGGTAACCTTTCTTTAGTAAGAAACGCATGATAAATTTTAGCGGTATGCAGCATCATGTGCCATACATCTTTAAAAAAATGTGGAGAGTGAGGGTCTTTTTCAGTATCACTATATTCATGGTGCATTCTGTGCATAACACCGTAAGCACGGGGAACCAGAAAAGAAGATCCTTGGGTAAACCAGGTAAGAAAATAAAATACTTTTTCCCAGGTTTTACTTGTAGTGTACATCTGGTGAGAAGCGTAACGATGCAGGAAAAACGTGTGGAAGAACAAGGATAAAAACCAATGTGCGAAGAAAAAGGTAAGAATAGCTAACATCAAAAAAAAATTAAATATTGAGGGCGCAAATGTAGTTCATTAACGCCAGAGATGGTTTAAGTGTTTAGTTAAGGATTGTTAAAAGGGCTGAAGGAATTGAATACCGATATTACTAATTTAGTGCCAAAGAAAGCAACAATACTATTTTGGATTAGTTTAAAACTTGCTAAATACAAAAGAGTTCGATGCAACAATGCTACCGGTACCACTATGTTTCGATACAAAAGGCTTAAACGGCACCGGTGAACTGTCGCAGAAACCTAACGTCATTTTGTGAATACAACCTCAAATCATTAACCCTAAATTTAAGCTGACAGATCCGTTCAACACCCATACCAAAAGCAAAACCAGTAAATTTATTAGGGTCAATTCTAAAGTTTTCAAGCATTTTCGGATGAACCATGCCACATCCTAATATTTCTACCCAGCCTGTATGCTTACACAAGCTACAACCTTCTCCTCCGCAAACGGTACAACTAATGTCCATCTCAGCGCTTGGCTCTGTAAAAGGAAAATAGCTCGGACGAAAACGAACTTTTGCATCCTTGCCGAATATTTCCTGCACGAAAAAGTAAAGGGTCTGTTTTAAATCAGCAAAGCTAACCTGTTCATCAACATATAAACCCTCTACCTGATGGAAAAAACAGTGTGCCCTGGCACTAATTGTCTCGTTACGATACACCCGCCCGGGACAAATAATGCGTATAGGCGGTTTTTGCTTTTCCATTATATGGGCTTGTACACTGCTCGTATGGGTTCGCAGAAGGTAATCAGGATTTTGATGCAAGTAAAAAGTATCCTGCATGTCACGTGCGGAGTGGTTTTCGGGAAGATTTAAGGCGGTAAAGTTGTGCCAATCATCTTCTATTTCCGGTCCTTCGGCTATCGCAAAACCTAATCGCTTAAAAATGGAAGTCATCTGGTTTCTAACGATGCTTAATGGATGGCGTGTCCCAACAGAAATGGGATCGCCCGGAAGCGACCAATCAAGGTCGTTTGCTGTCGGTTTGCCTGTTGTCGTAAGATTTTCCTTTAACAACTCAAAACGTTCCTCCGCATATATTTTAAAAGCATTTAATATTTGTCCAAATTCTTTTTTATTCTCAGATGGAACATTTCTCATTTCCCCCATTACGTTTTTTACCACCCCTTTTGTGCCTAGAAACTTTACACGAAATGCTTCCAGTTCATCCTCAGTAGTTGCCTGATAAGCATTTATTTCTTCTTTATAAGCGTCAATTTGTTTCAGCAGCTCTTCCATAAGGCGAAGATATAATAAGTTAGGTACGGCAGAAAAAGATGCTTTTAAACTTTTAGTAGCGAAATAAACTATGAATAGGAAAATGAAAAAAATGTTTACTGAGATTGTTTTTAAAAATTCATTTGCTTTTCAAGCAGCAAAATCAAATTGCCTTTTGTCAAGTTGTACAACCGTGCGTAATATTTTTCTTTGTATTATCATTAAAATTATATTTGCATTCTTAAAGCGTCGATACTTGCCTAAAATGTGTCTTTCTTTATAATTCACACTTCTATTTCTTAAATTAAAAAAAACATGAGAAAAATTTTTTTGTTTATGTTATTGTGTATGTCGCTTGCTATAACGCAAGTGTTTGCACAAACGAAAACGGTAACCGGAAAGGTTGCTGATGAGTCAGGCAGTCCACTTGCTGGAGCTACCATATCTGCTGTTGGTGGAAGGGGAAATGCTACTACAAATGCGGCCGGCGAATTTTCCCTAACGCTATCGCCAAAAATCCAGGAAGTTGAAGTTTCCTATGTTGGTTTTGCCAATCAAAGGCTTACAGTTACT
Organism: Chitinophagales bacterium; assembly: GCA_038199395.1. Taxonomy (GTDB): domain Bacteria; phylum Bacteroidota; class Bacteroidia; order Chitinophagales; family Chitinophagaceae; genus Segetibacter. Next base: position 7,309 of record JBBPZJ010000125.1, on the reverse strand, counting down.
GGTCAAGCTACCCTTGATATAAAGTTATCAAGAAATAATTCGAGTTTGAGTGAGGTTGTTGTAACTGGCTACCAAACACTTCGTCGTTCTGAAGTTACTGGATCGGTAGCTAAGGTATCCGGATCAGAATTGGCACAAAAACCTATAGGTTCATTTACGCAACTGTTGCAGGGGAAGGCTACAGGTTTACAGGCAACAGGTCAAAGCGGAAGACCTGGAGCAAATGCCAACATTAGAATTAGGGGCGCCGGTTCTATTAATGCTTCCTCCGAACCATTAATAATTGTAGATGGTTTTGCTGTTTCAGAAACGGCGTATAACATGCTAAATGCTAATGACATTGAAGATATTAATGTGTTGAAAGATGCTGCGGCTTCTTCCATTTATGGTTCTAGAGCCGCAAATGGCGTTTTGGTAATTACCACTAAAAAAGGTAAGGCTGGTAAGCCCGAGCTACGTTATTCTTTTCAACATGGCAGATCAAAAGCTCAGGAGCTTAAAAACCTTAAGTTGATGAATGGTGCTGAGAAACTGCAGTACGAATATGAGTTGGGATATACAAATCCGCTAATAGCTTCGAAAATTCAGGCTGAAATAACTGCAGGAAGGCTGCCCGCAGGCACAACTATTAAAAATTTACCTGAGGCTCAAAGAACCACCTTCTGGAATGATCTAATTTCTACCGGTGCCGGGGATTGGAGTACTTATCTATTGCAAAATGGAAATACAACTACTCATGAGTTATCAGTTTCGGGTGCTGATGATAAGTTTAAATATTATCTCTCGGGAAATATGAATAATAATGATGGTATTCTTTATGGCTCATTCTGGAACAGGAAAACAGGAAGGTTAAATGTTGAATACGCTGCTACAGACTGGTTTCGATTAGGAACAAATCTTTCTGTTAGTCACACAAAAGAGAATTTTGTCAGAGAATTAAACAATACTCAGAATCTTTATGCTGCAATTTACAGATTTAATCCTTATGAGCCGGTTTTCACAAGCGATGGAAAGTATAATAACACCTTTCAAGGATATAGCCCAATTGAAGGAACTATTAACAATCCTGATGAAAGACAAAGAATCTCTACCTTTTCTTCGATATACGGTGAAATAAGAGCATTTAATCATTTGACACTTAAATCTCAGTTAGGTGCAAATTATAACACATTAAAAAGAGAATCCTATTCGAAGCCCGGATCTAATTTGGCTAATATTCTAGGATATAATTCTAAAACAGACCAGGGTAACCAGGATTTGCTATATACTTTTACTAATACAGCAAACTGGAGGCAAACAATTGGTGAGAACCACAGCATCAATATTTTAGCAGGACAAGAATTTACTAAAGATAAATTTTATTCATATCTTCTCACTGGTCGAGGGCTTCCTTCGGCTTCTTTCACTACCCTGGAAAATGCCGGTACACCTACTGCAGCCAGTACTTCGAGAAGCGAGTGGGCTCTCATCTCTTATTTTGCCAATGCTACCTATGATTTTCGTAAAAAGTACTTTCTTAACTTAAGTGGTCGTCAGGATGGCTCATCCAGATTTGGAGCGAATAATCGCTTTGCTAATTTTTGGGCTGTAGGAACCTCATGGGATATCACTAAAGAAAACTTCTTTAAAGTAAAGCAAATTAACAATCTAAGGCTGAAAGCTTCTATAGGTACTGCGGGTAATTTTAATATCGGTAACTACGATGCTTTGGGAACTTATGCCTTAAGCAACAAATATTTTGATTTACCGGCAGCAACTCCTTTTAGATTACCTAATCCAGATTTAACATGGGAAGAAAATAAAAATTTTGATATCGGATTAGAGTTTGCTGTTTTAAATAGTCGCATAACCGGAAGTGTAGATTACTACAACAGAAAAACTCAGAATTTATTATACCCTGTCAATGTATCTGCTGCTACTGGCTTTAGTAGCTATGTTGGAAATGTGGGTAGCTTAAGAAATAGAGGCTTTGAAATATCATTAAGCGGTGATGTTGTAAGGACTAAAACTCTGAGATGGAACGTGTCTGTAAACTATAGCAATAACGATAATAAGATATTAGAGCTTTATTCAGATAACGCTGCAACTGCAAACTCAGGTAGTTTAAACAGACTGAAAGTTGGAGAAATTGCCAATACTTATTACCTGGTTAAATGGGCAGGTATCAATCCGGCAAATGGCAAAAATCAGTTTTACAACATCGATGGTACAATAACGGAAAAGTATTCAAGTGGCCAATCTCAGCTATTCCCAGGCAAATCACCTTTGGTTAAATATTTTGGTAGCATAGGAACTGATTTAAGTTATAAATCTTTTGACTTGTCAGCACAATTCTATTATTCCGGCGGAAACTACATAATGAACTATATGTACCAGATTGGTGCAAATGACGGAGAAACTAAAAACATCCCTCAATTTACGGATGTATTTAATTATTGGAAAAAGCCAGGTGATCAAGCATATTTTGCTAATCCACTTGATGCAAGTCAAAACGTGACTTTCGACACAGATAAGTACCTTGAAAAGGGTGATTATATAACGCTTAGAGATGTAACCCTTGGCTATACAATGGATAACAAAACGGTTGCCAGGCTTAAATACATAAAAGGTTTACGTATTTATGCTCAGGGAACGAATCTATGGTTGAGCACTAAGTTCAGAGGGCTTCCTGAAGTAGGGGAGTCAAACAGAGAATCCACATCACTTGTAGTTCCCGGAGCAGTTACTTTATACGCTTATCCTCAAATCAAAGCGCTCACTTTTGGTGTGGACGTTAAATTCTAAAATTCAAAGAAAATCATGAGAAAGTATTCATATTTATATTTGACGGCGCTTCTTGCTGCAGCATCGTGCAAAAAAACTGAACTGGATTTATTTCCGTATAACCAGGTAGAAACAACACAGTCGTTTAATACAGAACAGGACATTAACCTGGCAATTTTAGGTATGTATCAGGGTATCAGAAACTCCGGCTCGTACTATTCCGGTACATGGAATATTGTGGCTGATGTATTGGCTGATAACCTCATCATAAGTCAACAAGGGCGACAAACATTAAAAACTTACGGAGAATGGAGATATACCGGAAACGCGACTTATGGATTATTTAGTGGAGGCTATACGATTGCAAGAAGGGCTAACGCTATTCTTGAAAACATCGATAAATTTTCAGCAGGAACATTTAAGGATAATGCAAAAGGTGAGGCACTGGCAGTAAGAGCAATGACTTATTTTGACATGTCAAGGGTTTATAGCAAAACATATCAAAACGCCGGTCCTACAGATTCTACTGTTTCTTACGTAACCTCAACTGACCCTAAAATTACTCCCGGAAAGGAGCCTGTGAAAGGATTCTATGATAAAGTAATAGCCGACTTAACCCAGGCTGCTACATTAATTAATTCTTCTAATCCTGTCGGCTCGGGCATTGGCAGTACAAACAGCAGGTTTAACAAGGCTTCTGTAAATGGTATTTTGTCGAGAGTATTACTGTATAAAGGAGATTATGAGGGAGTTATTAATGCAGCTAATGCAGCTTTGGGCACTACCCCAAGTATTGGAACGCTGACTACTTTCCCGCAAATTTGGACGGATGCGAGCGATGCTGGCGTGCTTTTAAAAATTAAGATGACATCTATTGATAACGTAAATACCTTGGGTACTAACTATTATCAAACAGTAAGCGGAGGAATTAAGTCGGAATATGTTGTTGAATACAATTTGGCTCAGGAGTATACATCGACTGATATTAGAAAGTCTTCTTATATTCAAACCAGTGCTTTCAATGGTATCATGTATAATAATGTAATTAAATATGCAGGCCGTGCAGGTCAGCCTGCCGGTGTGGTAGATGCTAAAGTTATCAGATCAGCGGAAGTCCTTTTAAACAGGGCAGAAGCTTACTATCGTACCGGCAAAACTACAGAAGCTTTGGCTGATCTTCGCACGTTAAAATTGAATAGGTACACAGGATACGTAGCTGCAACAGATATTTATGCTGGAGAGGCATTGTTAACTGAAATTTTGAGACAAAGAAGATTGGAGTTGGCTTTTGAAGGAGATCGTTTCTGGGATTTAAAACGTAGAAATCTACCTGTAATGAGGGATGCGACAAAAGGAGAGAATGCCGATGGGTCAGGAACTAAATATGTATTTTCTACTTTGCCTGCAGGTGATTACAAGTTCAATCTTCCGTTTCCTCAGAGTGAAATAAACTTCAACAGTAACTTTACCCAGAATCCGGGCTATTAATTTATAAAATGAGATTTAAAAATGAAGAGAGGCTGTCCTTTAAATTAGACAGCCTCTCTTTTATTATAGTGTCGTGTCAATTACTGATGATACTAATGACAGAATGAGATCACTTCAAAACCTCTCCCAGTTTCCTCATTAACTCTTCGCCTCTTAAAGAACTTGCTATAATTTTCCCGGTAGGATCAACCAAAACATTAAAGGGAATTCCATCAAAGCCATAAGCCTGAACAGCGGCGCTTTCCCATTGTTTTAGATCACTCATATGTGTCCAGCTTAGGTTGTCTTTTGCGATTGCTTTTTGCCAGGCTGCTTTGTCCTGGTCGAGAGATACACCAAGAATGGTAAAATTTTTATTTTTAAATTGATTGTAAGCAGCCACTACATTGGGATTCTCTTGTCTGCAAGGCCCACACCAGCTCGCCCAAAAATCAATTAAAACATATTTACCTTTAAAATTACTAATGCTTACAGGCTTGCCGTTTACATCATTCATCGTAAGCTCTGGCGCTTGCTTATTTAACAACGCATAAGTATTGTTTGCTGCGTTATCGCTCGTAGAAGGAGCGTTTTTTACTGCCAGGAGGCTTTTGATTTTTGCGAGACCTGTGTGTTCAGGAAACTTCTTAGCAGTTCCGTTCACCATTGTTATTATTTCTTCATTTGGTATTGTCTGGCTTGCAATTCCAAGTGCATACAATGAAGCGGCCGGACTAGGAGAATGATTTATAAAATCTTTAAGCATGTTATTGAGCGCTGCAATCTGCTGATCGTTTTTGTTTTGCAGGTTTTCAGCGATACTATCATGCCCAGGTAAAGCTTTAGTGCTGTCGATAATCTTAAACGTTGCCAGGATAGCAGAGTCTTTTGCCCTGTAGTTCTCGAAGAGAGTATGCAGACTTTCAGAAGCAGGTGAGCCCTCGACAGTATAATTTTTGTAGTCATTAACATCTACATGTACTCTTATGCTGTTGTTATCATTTACTAAAATTACATCCGGCCCTTTGTCGATGATTAACCGGTAAATCCCTTCTTCATTTGTTCTGCCTCTTAATGTAAACGAACCCTTATCTTTTAAGATAGTTGAGTCAAGAATGACGGGTTGGGCATCGGCATAAGGAGATTCCATGAGTATCACTTTTTTGCCCGGCGCATTATCTATAACTCCTGTTACTACAAATGCACCGTGTTTCTTCTGTTCACAAGATGTTGCTATTGCTAGCATCAATAATAAGTATGCTGTTTTTTTCATTCTAAATGAGATGAGATTTATTCTTCTTTTAAGTTATTTAAGTTTTTCTTCCAGCACTTGTGTGGCGATTTTAGGATCGGCTTTGCCCTTACTTGCTTTTTTTATTTCACCCACGAATAGCCCGATCAATCCTTTTTTGCCTTTTTTATATTCAGATACTTTATCAGGCAACTTAGCGAGCACTTCATCTACCCATGTTTCTATATCTGCACTTCCGCTAACTTGTATCACATTAAGTTCTATAGCAACCTGCAATGGTTCTTTTTCAGGATTGTTTAATAATACAGGTAAAATTTTGACGGATGCAATAGAGAAATTAACCTTGCCTTCATCCACGAGGGAAATAAGACCTGCAAGTGTTTTTGGAGTTATTGGAAGTTTATCGAAAGAGGCATGCTTTTCATTTAATAATTGCCTTAATGGGCCTACGATCCAATTGACTATTGCTTTAAAATTTTTAGAGTATTGTATGACCTGTTCGAAATACTCTGAAGTGGATTTTTCATCACACAATTGGTTAGCATCGTATTCACTCAGACCTAATGACTTGTATTTTATGAAAAGCTCGTGGGGCAGGGCAGGAACTTTGGATTGTATGTGTGAGATAAACTTTTTATCTAAATGGAAGGGAGTTAAATCAGGCTCAGGAAAATAGCGATAATCGTTTGCCTCTTCTTTATCACGAATGGCAAAAGTGCTATCATTGTCAGCATCGAAACTTCTTGTTTGCTGTACAATCCTTTCGCCTTTTTCAACCATAGATATCATTCGATCGATTTCATATTCTATCGCTTTTTTTACGTTTCGGATAGAATTGAGATTTTTTACTTCCACCTTCGTTCCAAGCTCTTTTTCACCCTTTAATCTTATTGACACGTTAGCATCGCAACGCAAACTGCCTTCTTCCATATTTCCGTCACACACCCCAATCCAGCGTACCAATTTTCTTATTTCAGTTACATATTGAAATGCTTCTTCTGCAGACTGCATATCTGGTTCCGTCACAATTTCTATCAAAGGAACACCGGCACGATTAAAGTCGACGCAAGTGTAATTATCATCAGCGTCGTGTATACTCTTACCTGCGTCTTCTTCAAGATGAATTCGATTTAACTGCACATTTTTTTCTCCGGCTTTGGTTTTAATAGAAACATATCCACCTTTGCAGATAGGGGTAGTATGTTGCGATACCTGGTAACCCTTCGGAAGATCGGGATAAAAATAGTTTTTGCGTGCAAAATAATTGTATTCTTCTATTTCGCAGTGACAGGTAAGGCCCATCATAATAGCATATTCTACTGCCTTTTTGTTTGTTTTAGGCAATGTACCCGGATGGCCAAGTGTAATAGGACTAATGTGAGTATTGGGCTCGGCTCCAAAGGCGGCACTATCCCCACTAAACAACTTACTCTTAGTTTGAAGCTGTGCATGAACTTCCAATCCAATTACAGCTTCGTATTTTCCATTTACATCCATATGCTAAAAATATAGCAACCTTTTTGTTGCTGCTGTAAAGGTATTAGAATTAATACAAAGGCTTGTTTAAGCCTTGTTACAAATGTTGATATAAATAGGACATAAAAGTTCTCAGCTTGTAGAACTAATCAGTAACACTTGCAACTCTACGGGCAGCTCTACAATTCTTTTAGCGTTGCAATAAAAAAGCCGCTACAATTGTAACGGCTGCATACAAAAAATTTACACTTTTTTTATAAGTCTGCTGTTTTCAGTCGTTTGGGTATTTTAATTTCTGCCGTCTGATTTTTACCATCCCTTTTATAGCCGAAGCGTACTGTTTCACCTTCT